>NZ_VTOW01000004.1 GCF_012184425.1 Candidatus Manganitrophus noduliformans | reverse complement strand
GAATCGTATCGCTTCAAGAGCAGCCAGAAAAGAATGAAGGAAGCAGTCCAAACAGCAACCTTATAACCCAGAGGGGTGGGTCCATTTTACTTTATCGCGGTGGGTCCTTTTTACTTGATCATTTACAAAAATAGTGGATTGCTGCCAGTAGATCCCCCTGCTAGCCTATAAAGCGTCATTACTCCAATGTGGAGTATCTCACATTATAGCCGCATCTTGAATCAGCTCCCATATCAATATGGGTCATCAAAGGTTGCCATAAACCACATCTTCGGTATACTTTTGAGTTAATTGGTTGTTACTTTGACTTTTACTTCTGAATATTTTGGAGCAGAGAATGAGCCGTATAAATCTTTTTAAGCTATTATTGTTTTTGAACCTCTTTTTTCTGGTTTCATCTTGCAGCAATAATTCTTCCTCAACGCAGCCGGAGACGTCCACCCCCGCTATCAAGAGAACTCCCAGAGCAATCTCTGAGGAGAAACTTGCGCTCATCGGGAAAATCCTCGTCTTTGGAACAGATAACCCTAAATTTGCAAAAGGTGACGTTTCTATCGGAAAGGGAGAATGCTCCCTTTGTCACCAGCTCTTACCTAAACAGAATGCGGATCGAGCCCCCAGTTTACTTGGAATAGAGGCGCTTTCACATAACCGGGTTAAGGAAGAGCGCTATCAAATGTATGTTGAAAGGTATAGCACAGAGGGCGATCCTGAAACCGGAACCAAACCTCACGCAAAGACAGGAGGAGAATATCTGATTGAATCGTTGTACTGCCCGCGATGCTATGTGGTCAAGGATCATGGGATAAAGGGGACCAACGATCTAGAAAGCGGCATGCCTGTTATCACCCGACCTCCTGTGAATTTAACCGACTTTGAGATTGTTGCTGTGGTGGCTTATGTTCAATCAAAAGACACACCAGGAGATTACTCGAAGGTAACAGCCATCGACGATTGGGAAAGTTACTTTGGGAAAAAGTTTACCTTCACTCCGGAAGAGGCGAGCGTGGATAGATACCTGCCTACCGAGCCTGAGCCAAATAAACAATCCTAATTTGAGAATCGACTACACTGGAGCATTATTTACAACTCGATGCCATGGCAAAAAGCGTGGCACAATGGCAATTAATCCTGAAGCTAAACCCTATTTGAGAAAAGCTGACTTCACATGACCCTATCCGTAGCAATTAAGATGAGGCCTTCTATTTTAATTGGAATTCTCTTTCTAGCGCTTTCAGTCCATGCCGCGGACCCCGTCTCAGCCAAATTAGAAGCAATATACGCGCAATATGAAGCTTTAGCGGTGGAGGATGGAGAGAAGCGCATCGAAGGTTTAATTCGACTCGATCAAGAACTAAGAAAACTAATTGATAAGCCTTGGACGGTCGAGAATAGGCCGATTGATGGTGATTTGTGGATGAAAAAATACAGTACCCTTGGTGTGACTATTGGCCATTATTCAGGATCGCTTCAATACACAGGCAAATTATTGGAAGAGGCAAAGAAGCTTGATGTCAAATCCCAATACAGTTCGTATACAGATTATGCGGACATTTTCTCTGGAGCCGGCAGCTTCTCTGGGGCTTTCGGGATGCCCAACATTGAAGCGGCACTAAAATACGAAGAGAAATTTCCAAAAGGCCCATTCATAGAAGACACACTCATTATAATTGGGAACTTTTATGACGATCTTTATAAAACATTAAAGATCGAAGAAACAGAAACATCTTCTGAATCAAAAGGCCCTTGTCACTCAGAATACATTAATAAATCCCCTGGGATAGAAAAGGCGGAAGCGGCAAAACAAATGGCAATTAAGTATTACGCCAAAATTCTCGCACTCGGCACTGAGAACAAGGCATCAAATGCCGCAATCGCGATGTGGAAGAAGAGTCTAGAGCGTGGCTCTAGCGCGGGATGGCACTTTTGCTCTGACTAAGATTCACAATCTTAAAGCTTTTGTATGTGTTGTTGTATTTAGATTTCTTATAAGAATATAGTAATCTATAGAAAAAGGAAAGCGGTCAAGTCCGCTCTTGGCCCATGCCTAAAAGCATTAACGCCATTACTGCCTGATCTATATTCTTACCGACCATCCCAGTGCGCGTTTACCTTCACCCCCCAAAGGTCTTCCGGTCCAAACTCCGATACTGCACCGCCTCGGCGATGTCGGTCGCCGAGATCCGCTCTCGCCCGTCCAGATCCGCAATCGTCCTGGCGACTTTCAGAATACGATTGTATGCCCGCGCAGAAAGCCCCAGCCGTTCCATCGCCAGGGTGATCAATCTACGGGAAGGCTCATCGATCGAGCAGAATTTTTTAATCTGCCGCGGCCGCAGATGCGCATTACATCGGATTTTTTCTTTGTCATATCGGGCCGCCTGGATCGCCCGAGCCGCCAGCACCCGCTTGCGGATGACCTCTGAAGATTCCTCCTCCGCTTCGGTCGTCAGATCGCGGAACGGAACGGCGGGAACTTCAATATGCAAATCAATCCGATCGAGTAAAGGGCCGGATATCTTGGATCGGTATTTCTGAATGGAAGAGGGGGTGCACGTGCAGCTGCGCGCCGGATCGGTAAAATACCCGCACTTGCAGAGTTGCGTTGCCTTTTTGCAAAGTAACTCTAAAAACCCAAAAACCGTTGCCTTCTTCATATCCGAAGTCGTTGATTACTTTAGGAGATCACATCAAAAAAAAGCGCCTCGATTTAGGATTGTGGCAAAAACAGGTCGCTGAGCAAATCGGAGTCGATGAGGTTACCCTCTATAATTGGGAAAAGCAACGCACGGTTCCCAAACTGCCATATATCCCAAAGATTATTGCATTCCTCGCCTATATACCGTTTCCACCTGCCAGTTCACTGCCCGAAAAGATTAAAAACTGCCGGAGAGTTTTAGGTGTGACCCAGGAGAAAATGGCTGAAATGATTGGAATTGACAAAACCACACTGGCAAGATGTGAGGCAAGAAAGAGCCAACCGACTGAAAAAACACTGAAGTTGATTGAGACCTTTTTCGGGTCTTTTTGTCCGGAGAATAAGATATTGAATAGGGCTGGGTGAGTTGAGAGGATAATAACATCAGAGGTATAAACATATCGGGCATCGAACCACTCAACACTGATCGATGATAACACCAATGTTCAAAAATCAGTCACCAGAGAATTCGAAATTGCCAAATGGAAAAAAGAGTATACCGCTCAAACTAAGAGTCGGTAGATTTACCGCGTCCCTCTTTTTGAGCACCATGATATCGCATAGACTCTGAATGTCTTTCTTATTCTGGTTTCCATGCTTCGTAGGAAATCGGTTGAAAGCTAATACCTTCCGCAAGTTCTACTGTTAGATTGTAGCTGACCTGGATGTTTATCTTTCCGTCTTCGAGGATTTCGCACTTGTTGATGACTGGTTTCCATCGCAGGAATGGGTACGCATTCCCTTTGGCGGCAAGTTCAGGACTCTTGCCTAGCAAACGACCTCGGACATATTTAATGATAGACCAAGAGCCCATTGGTTTATCATACGGATCTGAAGTCAGAACTCTAAGCGGTTCTGCCTCTAATCCGGAAAGTTCAAGAATAGCGTTTCGGATATACTTGGCCATTCGATGCCTAACATCCTTGGACAGTTCACGGATTTTGTCGTAGCCAAGAAAGCCATGTTCGAATCCATCACTGGCTTGCTTCGATTTCCTATAGCATTCCTCGTCGCCGTTTAGTATGAGATCTCGCCTAATCGCTGAATCCAATTGATTTGTTTCCACACCTAAAATATTGGCAAGCTCCACTTCCGAGCTAAGGCCTCTCGCTGTACATTCAAACCGGATCCTGGCCTTTGTTAGTGCCTCTAGCGCCATCCAAAGATGTGCCAACGATAAGGTTTCTCGCCCAGGTTTCCACGAGTCAAGAGCAAGCCGATACTGATTGGCCGCGCGTCGGAGACGTTCCGATTCTGAGTGTCGATTAATCGCATCCAGCAACGCCGCACTAGTCTTTACGTCAATATATCGTGCGAAGTGCACCACACCCGATTCTGGTGGGACATAGTTTTGGAAGTAATCATGCTCGCTCACATTCGGTGTGCTGTCAAAAGCTACCTCAATCTCAGGTTCTCCGATCGCAGTATTAGCACTCACTGCAAGTATAGGAAGGAGCGCCAATCCAGCATTGGCAAACGAAACCAGTGATTCTTCAAGATCGTAGCCGTGGCCTTTTATCTCAATCCAAAGCTGGCCCGGGACTATGACTGTCTCACTCTTCTTTATCCAGCGTGAGGTATAAACCATATTTACTAGACCAGACACACAAGGAAAATTCTTTATGATGAGATTCTCATTTTGCCGAAATACAACCGCTGATGGTCCCCGCATTACAATGGTAAACTCGCGGTTATTTGCGCTTTCCCGTGTTGACATTGGGGCTCACACTGAAATTGGGGGCGCCTAACGGTTTGCCGCTCAGCCGCCGGTTTTTCAGCGCTCGGCACAATTAGACTTCGCACCCGTAAGGCTCTTAGATCGTGCTCTTTAATATTGATACCTGAAAATCGGGATGAAAGACGAGATCCTCTTTTTCCTCGACAATGAATGCAACATCTGTCCGTCGGACGATGTTGTGGGCCGTCTTAAAATCCAGATATGCAGATTGATATTGCTTATATATTTGTAATCTACTCTATTTATAGATTCCCTTCAACCGCAGACTTCAGGGAAAAAGGATCCAGAGCTTTATATAATTAAAGGAAAATCGATCACACATTAATGGGTAGCTCCATCTGTGCACTCTCCAGCATCTAACCCCAGAGATCTCTTTACCACGTCCCAATGATTGAAACCACAGGGATCATTCGGAGCACACGCAGGCAGAACGCCATAAATACAGAGCTTGATCTCTCCGGTATTCTGGTATATCGTTCTCCAAAAAGCGCGGTCCACTCTTATCACCCCCGATCATGAAGAAAACGTTTCTTGTCATTATTCTCTTCATCCTTCTCTGCGCGACTCCTGTCTACGCGGCGGGTCCAGATGGCGTGGAAGGTATAGAAGGCTGCGAAGAGCATCTTAAGTACGGCATTCCCGCACCGAAGCCCACCCTGTTGTGCAGAATGGGCTATGTCCTCTCCCATAACTCCGAGAAAAAAGTTGCTCTTTGGGTTACCTACCTCCTGACCAAGGAGAAGCTTGACGGAAACCATCCTCGCTCCGACGACTTTCGGGCAGATCCGGATCTGTCACCGGGAGATCGGTCCGAACTCAAAGATTACAGAAACAGCGGATATGACCGAGGACACCTGGCTCCCGCAGCGGACATGTCATGGGATGCTCAAGCGATGAGCGAAAGCTTCTTTCTCTCCAATATGGCCCCGCAAGTCGGCCCAGGCTTTAACCGGGGGATTTGGGCCGTCCTAGAAGAGAGGGTCCGAGACTGGACGAGGCAGCGGGGTGCCTTGTACATCTTTACCGGTCCGATCTATGGCCCCGAGGGGCACGCACATATCGGTCCCAATGGGGTTTCCGTGCCCAATCATTTCTACAAAATAGTTTTCGATCCGGTTCTCGTGGAAGTGATCGCCTTCATCATGCCGAATGAGCGGCTCCAAACAATAGACCTTCCCAACTACATCACGAATGTGGACACGGTGGAGGCCCAGACAGGTCTTGATTTTCTCTCCGAGCTCGAAGACAGCGTGGAAGACCTCATCGAAACGATGATTCAGCCCGCCCTCTGGTAGTTCCTGGTAAAACACAGAACCCAATCCCTTTTTGAATTGTCGGGATAATTGAACCTCCATTTATTCGATCTCAATTGGAGCGATTCCCATCGCAATCGCGTAGCGTATTAAATCCGCGACGTTTCGAAAGGCGAGTTTGTTCATGATTTTAAAGCGATGGGTTCCCACCGTCTTTACCGTTATACCGAGTTCTTCGGCGATTTCCCTGTTTTCGTAACCGAGCGCGACGAGCCGCAGCACGGCCGCCTCCCGTTCGGTGATGCTTCTTGCCCTGATTGATCGCCGATCGACTCTTTTATCGGTTTGGGCTGCTTTTTTAGCCTTCATTGATTTGTGTGCCCTGATTCTGATCAAGTCATTGAACCGGCTCACCGCATACAATTCGTCCTGTCATTTCTTCTTTAACACAAATCCGTTCTTTGGGTTCTTCTTTCTCTTGCTTCGTTGGTCTTGGTCGGCCGTTTTGACAGTACTGATTGTCTGGACATTGGGAGCAATACCCCAAATCGCCGCAGACATATGTCCCCCGATCAGAGGGACAGGAATGCCAGCGATGACAGCCGGAACGATGCGCTTCCGCCAATAAACCTAATAAAGAAATGAGCAGGAATAGGGCAAAAACAATGGTTATCGTCAAGCGTCGCATGAGACTCCTTTGTCCCGTTTTCTTTTAATGAACGTTTTCATGCGGTCAAACCATTTACGATCTATGGCAATTAGGTCACTTCTCCTCCTTCATCCGCTTCATTGCCTGCATGATCACCTGCGCCACGGCCTGCCGGCGGGTTTGCTTTTGCGTCTCCTCGACCGACTGGTAATTTACCTTTACTTTGTAGCCTCTCACCGTTTCCTCTTTGCTTGCCGATTGAGCATCAAGTTCATCAAGATAGAGAATAACCTCTTCCGTGTGAAGGAAGAGGACCCGCTCAAGGCTCCCTTTTTCCAACCGCCCGGATATATATTCCTTTATCTTGTTGAGGTTCCTCTTCTCGGAAGAAACAAGAATCACGGAGTCATACCCCGCCGCGAGGCACTTCTCGACATTCCCTAATTCCTGCTCTCCGTTTGTCGTAATCGAGATCTCACAGGCGATCTTTTTACCTTCCCTCTCTAAAGCAACATCGATGCTCCCCGCTCCATCCAGAACTTGCTTCTCTATTGTCGCCCGATATCCCTTGTGCTCCGCGATTTTCTTGATCAGTTGCTGAAGATATTTGTGCTGCTGCCCGCCGCGACCGAGCGGCGCGGGGTCCTCCGGCAGTGTCCGCTTACGGACCGGTTCCTCCGCCTGCTCAATGTAGGGTCGTGAGATCACAGGCTCTTTCTTTTCCTTTTTAACGCTCTCTTTTTTTACCGGCTCTTCCACCCGACAACCTTCTTCGGGAATGACAGGGGACTGCGCTACTTGCGCTCTGCCGGCCGCAAGCGCGGCCTCCACTTCCTCCCGCCGCAAAGCGTATTTCTCTCGTGATAAGGTGAGAATGCGCTCCCGTTTCTTTTCCGCCACATCCGGATCGACAGCAACCATAGGGAATGTTTTCAGGTTAAAATCATACTCCGCCCGCTCAACGCGGCAGATCGCCTCTCCAACGCCGAGGTTCTGGAGGTCTTTCGCATCAAAGGAGGTAAATCCGTCTTCAAGTTTTTCGGCGTCAAATTCTCCCAAACGGAAGCAGATCCGGGTGCAAGGGTTCGCAATCACCGCACTTGCCACCTCCGCGTCCTTGCTCCACAGTTGCCGCAACTCCTGGTGAGCGAGAATCAAGCCAAGATGGTATTTCCGCGCCCCGGAGAGAATCGCCGCCATCGAGGGGGTAATGAAGTTCTGGAATTCATCGATGTAAAGGTAGAAGTTCCTGCGGGCCGACTCCTTTACCTCCTGACGGCTCATCGCAATTTGGTGAAGCTTGGAAACCAGAAGGGTACCCAAAAGATACGAGTTCTCCTCTCCAACCGCGCCCTGGGAAAACTTCGCAAGGAAGATCTTTCCTCCGTCCATGATCTTCCTGAAATCAACCTTATTCTCCTTTTGCGAGACCATATGCCGGATCAGTTTCGGTCGGAGGAAGGTATCAAGCCGGGTAAGCAACGGCGCCTGGGGCTTGCCAGCAAGCAGGGGATACTCCCTCTCCCAGTAATAGGCAACTTCGGGATCGGTTACTGTATGGAGGAAGTTTTTCCGGAAAGCAGGTTCAATAAGAAAGCGTCTAAGATCCGAAAGCGTCCCTCCGTTCTTGCTCTCCAGGAAGGCAAGAATGGCATTCCCCAAAACCGAGGTCATCTGATCTCCCCACGAGGTGGAGAGCCGCCGAAACACGGCGACCAAATCCGAGGAGAGAAGATTTTTCTCCAATTCCGAATGGGCCGAGAGGATGTTAAAGCCGACCGGATATTCCGCATCCGAGGGATCAAAGAGGATCACATCGGGGAGCCGCTCATTGGGCACATATCCGAGAATCTGATCGATCAAGTCCCCGTGGGGATCCAAGACAGCGACCCCCTCTCCGTTCTTGATATCCTGAGTGATCATATTGAGGAGCAGCGTGCTCTTCCCAGTGCCTGAAGCGCCGATGACATACGTATGGCGCGTGCGCTGATCCGGAGCGATGCCCACAACCTTTCGCTCCCCGCCATGGATGTTTTCTCCCAGGGTAAGCGCATGATGAGCCACCATCGGAGGAGCCGCTTTGCTCTTCTTGCTCCACCGGGTGAGTTTTTCGGACCTAACCGAAGCGGAGGGAAGATGGGCAAACGAGACCAGCTCCTCGGAATTCAAGAGCATCCCCGACCGATGGCTCTGCCGGAGGATGAGGTCCTCCAGATGGTCGTCGAAATCGTACCCTTCGTTCGAGAGGGGAATAAAGGAATTGCTACCGGGAAGAGAAAACTGCTCCAGTCCTGCTCCCAGGCGCTTCACGATGGCGAACGCTTGATCTCTATCCTTTGAGAAACCGGAGGCCCGAACAATCGCGGCAAAGAGGGGACTTGCCGTCTTCTCGGCCGCCCGCTTCGTCATCTCAGGGGCATCAAGGAAGAATGGCTTTCCCTCCCAATCGGTGACCGACCACCTAATACTTTCCGCCCAATCCTCTCGCACCGGCTTTATGAGCACTTGAAAGATTCCAACTTCCTGAGAACGCAGGCGAGAGATGACGCCAAAGAACGCTGATAAAGGATCAGCGCGAAAATCCCGTACCGTCCCAACCGGCTGCATGAATTCGTTATTGAGGCCAAAGTCGACGATGACACCCTTCCCCTCCGTATCCTCCTCTTGGAAGGCGGTCTTGAGAGCACGCCCGATCGCATCCTCCCCTTCAAGACAGTGGGCTTCGGAAAAGTATGCCTGAAGCTGCGCTAAAAGCTGCTCTTTATCCTCCTTGTGACACGCCAATTGGAAGAGGATCTCCTTTTCCGTTCCCACTATCTCAAAGGCCACGGGGGATTGGTTGTACTTCATGGCGAGGAGAAGCCGCTCCGAGGTTTCTTTGCCGATATCCGTTTCCGGGGGAGCAACGATCTGAACGAAACAAAGATCCCCCTTCTCCATCATGGAAGGGGCGGGGAAGTCAATCTCCTCTTCATCCGGCGTTTCGAGAAGATCTACATGGCCGCTTACAGCCTCTTTGTTCTTTTGTGAGAAATAAATGGCTGGCCAGACGGAAAGGCCGATCGCCAAAACGAAGAGGGTTGGATTAAATAGACTCAGAGATAATAAAAAAAAGAGAATCGCTCCGGCCGAGCAAATGTAGGCGGCTTGCTTCGGCGCGTCTGAGGGCCGGCGGCCATCATCGGTCGGTTCTTCTGCTCGGGAAGCCTGGAAGAAGGGAACATACGGCGGCTCGATGTCGACCGGATACGGCCAGAGCTGCCAGCCCCGGCCCCTCTTCTCCCATGCATAGAAGCGCTCTGTTTGCTCTTCGGTGAGGTTCGGAAGGAGGGCAGGCTCCTCCCTTACCCTTGTCGAGACGGCTTCCCTTCTCATTTAACGGATACTCCGCGCCAGAATCACATTAACGCCGCAAGGATCTGGGTTGGTAGAACTCCGACATGACCGGCTTTCGCTCTCCCTCCGAAAGGGCTTTGAGTCCCTGTGTCTTCGTGATCCCATCAATCACATCTAAGACAGCATTGTGCACCGATTGCTGAAACATGCGTGTGGTGTCCTGCTGATAGAGGGTTATATCCCCGATGGCCGGAGCAAGTATCTTCCCCAGGATTGGAATCACGGAGAACGGCAAGAGAATGCTCTGCAGAAATGTCAAAGAAAACGACAGCCACGAGGAGACAAAGAACCCGGTTCCAAACGGAGCGCCGCAGATATCGAGGCAATACCGTTTTCGTTCCACCGTGAAATACAGACGTTTTGTTGAAAAGATGCCTCCTTCCTTCATCTCGGAGGTGGCGAGATGGATCTCCGGGATCTCCCGTTTTCGGATCTCCATCTCGACCTGTTCATAAAACTTGGTTGGTGCTACGTTAAAATTTTCAATAAGAGTCGACCAATGGGAAATAACAAAATATTCCTTCGCCATGATGTCCCTCCCAGGTGTGATTGATTGTTTTAGGCTAGTAAGCTGGTTGACGGGAATTCTTTTGCTAGGTTCCTATGAGGAAATCAATGAATATGCGGAAGGAACTCGAAAGGAAGTGCAACAAGGCGAGAATGATTGAATACCGAACTCGGGTTTGCATACCCGTCCTCATTAGCTGTGAGGCATTGATGGGAGGTAATACTAAATTAAGTGGCTGGATATTAAGCGGTAAGCTACCCAAAGTCAATTAGAAGTATTTACTAGAAATTATTATGAGTATATTCCTAGGAATGAACCCCTTAACCCTACAGGCCTGAGAGGGAAAAAACATTCAAGTCCTCATTTCAGAGATATGATGGTCTTCGCACTAAACGGCTCGCTCGGCATTCCATCGATCATCAACTTGAGATAAACATGGTGATTGGAGAGTCTGATTAAATCACCAGCGGAAAAGGTCGGATAAAACTCTTTGGCGAGTATTTCAGCATCGGACATCCCTACCCTAAAGGAAATGAGGGTCCCGACATTCCCGAGAACGGCGTCCCGGATTTGCTCATCAAGCTGAGAAAGGTATTGGTGAGCAAGCACCATCCCCATGCGGTACTTCCTCAGTTCGGATAACATCTTCGCAAGACTCAATGTGGTAAAACTCTGAAACTCATCGAGGTAGAGATAGAAGTCTCTCCGCTCCTGCTCCGGGATCTCCGCCCTGCTCAATGCCGCAAGACCGATGCTCGTAACAAGCAAGGCCCCGAGGAGCGCCGCCGTATCCTCCCCGATCTTTCCTTTCGAGAGGTTGACGAGCAAGATCTTCCCCTCATCCATCACATTTCTCAGGTTAAATGAGCTTCTTGGTTGAACCAAAATGCGATGAAGCCTTGGATCAGAGAGAAACGCCCCGACCTTGTTCTGGATCGGAGCGATTGCTTCCACCCGAAACCGGGAAGGATAGGCCTCATATTCCCTAAGCCAGAATGCTCTTACCTGCGCGTTATGAATCCGCAACGCGGCGTTCCTCCGGAAGGCGTCGTCCTCCAGTAACCTTAGAACATCTGAGAGCGTCGCCTCCGGCTGGTCATACAGCGCGAGGAGCGCGTTTCGGAGAATATGCTCCAGCCGCGGCCCCCACGAATCAGACCAGAGTTTCTTAAACGCTTCAAGCAGACCCGCAGCGGCAAGGGACCGCTTCTGGGGATCGACCCGCTCCAGAGGATTAAAGGCGAACGTCCTTGTGTCATCAGGCACATTAAAGTAGATGAGGTCGTCCTTTCGCCTCTCAGGAATTTTCGCGGCGATTTTCTCGACCAAGTCTCCATGTGGATCAAGAAGCGCCAACCCCTGTCCGGACTCGATATCCTGGAGGATCATCGTCTCCAGCAACGTTGACTTACCGGTTCCTGTCTTACCGATCACATACATATGCGCGCGCCGGTCGTATCGCTTGATGCCGAACTTCTTTTCTTCATTCCTAAAATCAGTCTTTGCGAAATAAACAATCGGGTTATCCGGTTCTCTGGCCATCCCATCATCTTCAGAGTATTCAATTCATCTTCAAGACGGTCTTTCCGGCTCTTTTCTACAGATCTTCCTTCCTTTCACCATTCCACCTCCCTTCTACACTGAGACTGGTTCTTTCATTAACAATCCAACCAGGAGGAAGACAATGACCACGGAACAGTTTGAGAAAAGAAAGGAGCGATCGGAGCGGGAGACGTTCATCATCTCCAAAACCGAGGGAGGATTCAGGGTCTACTCTCCGGCTCACCCCGGAATGTCATATCAGGTCAGCGGCACATCCGAAACCTCTACCTGCACCTGCCCTGATTTTGAGTCCCACAAGTCCGATCCGGCATGGCAGTGCAAACATATCCTCGCAGTCCAGACACAGTGGGAGAAAAAAAACGGTACGCCTCCAAAATCAAATGGAACGCAGCCAACCGAAGTACAACCCCTCTTACCTAAGCAGGCGAGCGTTCCTCCGACAAACCCCGGCTCTTCTACCATGCTCATTAAAAGGAGCGTGAGCCCGGATGGGCGTATCGATTCTCTCTCCGTAGAGTTTTCGTGCTCCGTAGAGAAGATGCCGGGCAAGGAGATTGTCGTCCGTGCCGAGAACGCTCTCCAGATTCAATCAGAGATCGTAGAGCGTTTTCTCAAAGGCAAGCCGAAACAGAATAACCAGGAAGCCGCAAAGGAAGAACCTGCCAAGGCAAATAGCATCAGCGGTCCGGTTCTCGCCAAGATGCTCACGATTGGGGGAATGCCAAGTAAATGGGGCCGGCGGCTTTTCATTAGCATCGACATAAATGGAAAGAACGTGAAGCTCTTTGGCGGTCGCAAGCAGTTGGCCGAGCACCTTGTCACTGCTGGGTTTCCGTATCTTGCGCCCCACATCTCGGAAGGCATGAAATTGGATCTCTCATGCCGGGTGATCACAAAACCGAGCAAGGACGGAAAGTATCTGGATATTGAGAAGGTCATGCCTGTTGAAAAGGCTTCCACATCAGGGAGGGCAAAATGACAGTCGATACGATCCTCAAAGAACGTGAAGAGCAAGTTACTCCGAAACAGAGAGCCTATCTCTCGTATTCCCGGATCAACAAATATCTTCACTGTCCGGAACAGTACCGCCTCTATTATGTCGAGAATATAAGGCCAAGGATTCCGGCCGCAAGTCTGGTTTTCGGTCAGATTATTCATAAGGCACTGGAGCATCTTCTTCGGAACCAAGGTGATCCGGTGAAATGGTTCCTAGAAGCTTGGAATGCGTTCAAGGAGGTGGAACTGCGATACAGCCAGAAGGAATCATGGGAGAAGCTTCATGCGATCGGCTGGAGTCTCCTTGAGAAATTCCAGAAGGAGGAGCTTTCCCGATTGGGGAAGATAAGCGGGACAGAGAAGGTCTTCGAGCTAAACATCACGAGCCTTCCTTTACCCCTTGTCGGCGTGATCGACCTCATTACTGAAATGGACAGCAAGAAGACGGTGGTTGATTTCAAAACCGCTGCTTCCGCCTATGACGAGCACGAGGTGATTCTCTCGGATCAGCTGACCACTTATCAGCTTGCCGAACCGGAGGCGGAGCAAACCGCTCTCTGCGTATTGGTCAAAACCAAGGAGCCACGGATTGAGTGGCACCTAAGCGAGAGAAAGCCGGAGATGGTCATCGAGTATCTCGAAAAGGTTCATTATGTAGCGCAGGAGATCGCCGCCGGCCAGTTCTACAAGCGGCCGGGGAAGTGGTGCGGGTACTGCGATTACCTGCCTATATGTACAGGTGATACAAAGAAAACTGAGGACACTTTAATGCATATCGAGTTTGCATCTTGATCTACAAGAGCCAGAAGAGATTCTGGCTCTTTTTTCTGAAACACTTCTAAGAAATCATTCTCTTGAGCAATATATCCTTCCTTGTACTTTGCTCGCTTCAGAATAATCTGAGATCAGCACCTTAAATCTCTATCATAAGGAGGTCTCAGAATGTACAGCCCAGAAATTGCCAAGGATCTCATTCCTATTTTGTACCGGCTTGGAAAAGAGAAGAAAAAACCCATGACCAAAATCGTGGATGAGATTTTGCGCTCAAAATTACAACCGAAAGGTACAGAAGAAATAAAGGAAAAAAGCAAAACATAACGTACCTCTCTGGAACACAAAAAGACTCTGCCGCAAGGTCAGAGTCTTTTTTATTTAAATTCCTTATAAGTAATATTTAATCATAGTATTCATACACATATTTCTTAGACTTATTTACCTAACAATGATATAGTCGAGTTCAAACACTATTCCAACTGATTTTCAATATCTCATAACCAAGCCCCTACTCGGGATACCCCAAATGGCTAAATTCAATTTGTATAAGATTGCAGCCGGACAAAAGGATACGTTAGTCATAAAACTTAAGTCGGTTGGATTAACAAATACAGGCAGCAAAACTATTGATGGGTTTACGCTCGATTTTTACTTTTCAAATAAGCCGGATGAAATTGATATCTGGTGGGCTCACGTATATAAAGATTTCTTTGGCGGTATAGAATTACCGAAAAATCAGATATATTTTTCGACCCTTTTAGTTTATAACCCTTCTATTACTTATGCCATCAGTTTAGGAAAATCTCATTTCTACCTGAAAACTTTCTGTGACCTCGATTTTGGTTTAAACCTCGCCGAACGAATAATAGATGAATCAAATCTAAAAATAAAAAACTCTAAATTCTATAAGAGCAGGAAAAATAAAATTATCACAACATATCAGGACGGAAGTGGAATCGACTTTGATAGTGGTGAATCAATGCACTATATCAAAGCAAAGACAGTTGATGCCACCGTGTGGGGTAAAACGGCAAGCTTTGGGCATTCCGCCCAATTCAGTATAGAAATGACGCCAGATGAATTACCAGGGTTCGTAAATAATATCGAAGAGACCCTAAATCAACCGACAAAAATAAAGTTACCTAAGGTAGTTATGGTTCAGGATCCACAAAAGGCACAAGGGCTCGATGGAATTCTTGCTAATGCTCTTATACCCGCTGGAGATGGAACATCAGGGGTAAACGTTGACGATATCTCATTATCGGGAATAGATTTTATATTTTCAGATCATTATCAATACAGTATCTACATCCGGGGAGCACGAGATTCTCATACCCAAAAAGGGGAACTAACCATAGAAAAACTTCGGGAGTTTATTGTCGACAATAGTATAAACCTAAAAGAACAAATCGATTTCATCAAAGTAAAGGTTCATAATGAATTGGGTCGCAACTTTTCAAAACCTATTAAAGAATTTTTAGATTTTGTCGATGAGAAAGATCGATTTTGCCTCATAGATGGTAAATGGTACCAATTCAATCAATCCTACATAGATTTTTTAAGGAGTGAAGTAGATAAAATAGAAACAGTAAAAATGGAAACTGTTTCAGAAACAGAAGAAGTAGATTTTAACAAAAGGATGGCAAACGACGGTTATATAAATTGTGACCGAGTCATCGATACCATAGATAAAAAATATAAAGTCGAGCATTTAGATCTATATAAAGATGGAGCACTTATTTTTGTGAAAATCGGCAGCCCTAAGAAGATGAACTATAATATCGATCAAGCAATAAACGTGGTAAAGCTCCTACAAAATAACCAAAGCAGGATTAAAATAAATGATGAGGCCAAAAAAGTTAATACTATTTGTCTTTGGTTAATTTTCGATCGGAGAACACCTATTGAGAAGCTGTCTGACTCTCGATCCTTAATCTTTCATATGAAGTTGGTTGACTGGAAGAAAACTGTGCTAAATGCTGGCTACAAACCGATAGTTTACATTAGCCAAAGGAGAGAGAATCCAGAAAAGACCAGCCCACGAAAAATAAATTAGCTGATGTCATAGCTTAGATAAGATCTCTAGTGTTTCACAACTTTAATCACAACTCCCTCTTGATCCTCAAAGTTCTTTGAAAACCGCTCTACATCTCTTATGAACCCGGTATCATAAACGGCAAAGATCATGTTCCCATACTTAGTCTTATAGGCGAGTATGTCATCGTTGATTTCAGCAATTATTTCTTTTTCTCTCTCCTTCTTATTCGATAGTTTAATTTCTATTGCTAAATCTGCCTTCTCCACGGTGAAGTCGGGTGTGTAGGTCTTTGATGAGTATTCTATACTGTCTGTTTCTCGTGAGTAAGAAATGTCAGCGCCTATAAGAAGGTTCTCAAAAGCATCCTGAATTTCCTTTTCAGAGTTCGGAATATTCCTTATCGTTTTACGTAGCTTATATTCTGCCAAGTTAATAATCTTCAAAATAGAACTTGCTTCAGGACCGGTATCTTTTCCCCTATAAACTTCTTTTAATTCTTTTCTTTTCAACTCATCTTGAGTTGCGAGTAATATCCCACAAGCGGTATCCAGTTGTTGAAGGTAAGCTTTTTGATGTTCTCTCTCGATGGCCGCTTGCGGATTAAGACTTCCAGTCGGATCAGCCGGGCCACCTACTAAAAAACGTCCCTCTCGTCTCCATGTTAGGTTTGTAAATGATTCAAAAAAACGCGAATCCTGTCCGAATACTTCTTCAAGAAACCCAACGACCTTTTGGTGCCACCTAACATGCTCTGCAGAAAAAGCTCTGGCCTTATGTAGGACAGGTATTTCTGAAATTAATCTCCCCAACTCTTTTGATGCTGAATCCTTTGTCCATTTCATATTCATCCCTTAGTTAAGTTGACCTTTCATTTTAAAGAAAAGAATACGGCATGTCTAATGTAAATTATCTTCTCGGCAACTTCTCCATTCTAGAACTGAGGTCCGCCAAGGGATAGAGTATCCTTATCGGGGATCTACGGCACATCTTTCTCTAACTCCCTGTTCATATATAAAATTCAAAGATCTTTCGGACAAGCTCTTTTTGCTTGCCTACATCTCTACTGTTCCGAGGAAAAGTTCGAACCTCCTCCCAGCCGAGTGCATTGCTCCAGTTCTTTGCCATATATGCAAAATTCCTCTCCATTAAAATGGTTTAACATGAGCATTTTAGTCAAAACTCTGATCTTCAGTTCGTTAATAATTTCTACTAGAATTAGATATACAAGAACTTGAATGCCATGTTAGAATTCAAAAATTACACTACTGACACGATGTAAATTAGCTATTTTGAGTGATCATGTATTCTAGTTCCACACTCACAAGTGACCAACTGATCCGTACGGCTTTAAAAGAAAGCCTAAGGAACATTCATAAAGACGATCATCAAGCTAAGATAATTGAGGAGTTGGGTGTTACTCACGGTGCCGCCCGTGTTGATATTGCGGTGATTAATGGCTCAATTCATGGTTATGAATTAAAAAGCGACATAGATACTTTGTATCGTTTACCGAGCCAGATGCGTTATTACAATTCAGTTTTTGACCGGATTACGTTAGTAGTGGGGAAAAGCCACCTTCATGAGGCGATTAAAATTGTCCCTGAATGGTGGGGTATAACAATCGCCAAAATTATCCCCTCGGGTGAGGTCCTATTCTGCAATATACGTGAAGCAGAACAGAATCCTTATCAGACTAACTTTGCCGTTGCTACATTGTTGTGGCGAAATGAGGCGCTTAATATCTTGGAAGAAAGCGGCCGAGCAAAAGGAGTACGCTCAAAAGCACGAAAAGTAATATATGAGAGATTGGCTGAAGCATTAGACAAACGGACCTTAAAATCCAAAGTAACTGAGTATTTATGTGCTAGGGCAAATTGGCGATCTGAGATATTGTGCACACCAGATGGTGATTAATGCCAGCAACTAACCAGTTTGTAGCATTCCCGGTCTTTTTTGATTTCAAGTCTTTTCCTTTTTCAAAAATAAATGCATCCCCAAAACTAAAATCTGGCCCGAAAAATTGAGAATGCTGTGATAGCAGTCGAGCATTAGCTAAATATTGCTTAGATTTTCCTTTTTGTCCTCGCATTACAAGCCATTTGTCTTCTAGGGTATACCTTATACTCGCGCTTGGAGAAAAGAAAAGGAGCGATTCTTTATAAACAGGATGTTGAATCGTATAGTCAGAAAAAGAAGGAGATCTTTCTAACTTTTTAGAATTTATCAAATTTATCCAATTTTCCCAATCTAAACGATCAATATAATTTTCACCAATTTCACAATCTCTCAAATCAAGTGGGAATGCTCCGCTAGCAACGGTAAACGTCCTCCATTTTAATAGATTGGGAACTTTTCGACTAAGATCAATGAGAGCGGGTGGCGCATCAACTCCGGTTTTTAAGTCGATTAATAAATCAATCTCTTTTTCAAACAAATTGACTGCCGTCAAAAATTTCTGAATTTCCTCAGCAAGCTTTCCAGGAATATTAAAGTCAGCATGGACCAGTCGCAGGCACAGCCCACGGCGGTATTTCTTGAAAAATACACTTGCTGCTTTTTTGAATTCATGATCGGAACTCAAATTGACAACAGGAATTAGAAAAAGCCCTAAACGTTCCCCATCCGTTAAAACCCGTTTGAGACTTTCAATCCTTAGAGATGGAGTATAGATTAAACTAAAATCAACAAAAGCCGGAGAACTTCCCCAGGAACTCAGAATCTCATTTGGGATTCCAGGTAATTTTTCATTAAATTTAATTGTTACTTCCTCCAGTTGCTCCTCGGGCGTTTTCTCCTTCTCTCCCTCTTTAGGACGTTTTGGTTGTGGCATCACGAACTGAATCAATGGCGAGATAAATTTTTTCTCATTGGCACCCAGCTTTTCAAGAGCCGTTTGTTCTGCTGCCTTCCATTTCAAAATTGGGACGTAATGTTTTGTGCCAAACATAATTATTTGCTCCAATTTATTTCGGGAAAATACTTTCTAACCTTTGCTTGACTGATGATCGTATTCAAGTATTGATACTGGTCACCTTCTCGTCTCATTTTGCCAGCAACTACTGCTGGATGAATATGTAATTCTTTTGCTAAGCTTTCAGCCGCAATAGGTGAAGGAATAAGTTTCGCGGGACTATTTTCCCATACACTCTCTGGGACTAAAGCTTCTCTCGCTAGTTGATCCGCTTCTATCTCAACGCCACTTGAGTCCTCATTATCTAGATCATCATAGAATAAATTTATATCTTGATCGAAATGCAATGCTAAATGTGCTAACTCATGCATTAGCGTAAACCAAAAGTTATCAAGACGGTCATGTCTAATGGTTAAACCAATAACAGGATGTTTTCTGTCTGTCATAAATACCGCACCATCTAAGTATGTTTTAGGGAAGTGTGGCTCAACAACTAGACCAATTCCAATATCTTTCAAGACATCAAACACTAGAACTGACCCCTTCGAATCCGCACTTAGCTTCGCAAGCTGTTGCATGAAACTCACGTTAATCTTATTCTGTTTAAAAATTGTAGGATATGCGATTTCCTTACCCCGTTTTAGAATGTACCCTGACCATGCAGCAAGGGCCTGTTTATCCATTGGACGTGAAGCTCTAATATAGTTTGATTTTCTTAAAAGTCCGAGAATAGTGGCCGGCGGTCCTATGGGCTTAAAAAAACTCTCCATGAGATCATTTATATCCCTGCCCTTTAATGACTTTTTATCAAAATACCCTCTTTTCTCCATCTCTTTGATAGGAAAGTTTTTCCAAGTAATCTGTTCTGGATCCCTAAATTCATCAGATTCTCTCAATAGAACTTTCGCAGGAATTCCCAAGCCAGCTTCAAGAGCCCGCATCATAGAAAGAGTGAGGGGGCGCTTTCGAGAGAGGACCTCTGACACCTTGCTTCTACTTCCGATATAGGGGATTAAGTCAGCCGGCTTTAGATTTGCTTGTTCCATCCGAAACAAAATTGCATCAACGGGGTCAGGCAAAGATTGGGGGATAACGGTTGTTTCGTAATCTTCAATAAGAGTAGCAAGAAGATTTAACTTCTCACCTTCCTCCGATTCTGGGCTTGGATTATTGTCCATAAGGACTTCGACAAGTTCCAAAGCTTCCTTATAATCTTTTTCAGTTTTAATTACTTTAATTTTATTCATGATTGCCTTCCTAACTATTTCCACTTCATGTACTCATTGTGAGTACCGACATTTTTTATTAAGACTATTTTATTTTCATAATCAACTTTCACATTTAACCTATATTTATTGCCTTTTATATTAAAAATGACATGGTTTTCCTTTAAAAAACTTGCGCTGGCATATCGCTGCTTGATATCCCTGGGTGTCTTCCACTCTGCTTCTTGGGCTTCAGCGACCCAGGAATCAATTTGAGAACAGGCATCCGGGTAGCCTTTCTTAAAATCTTCCAGTTTTGTTCTGCCGATGACTTTCATTCTTAAAATAGCATGACCTATATTTTGTTCCCATTTTGGGAATTATATTCTCTATTTTATGTTCTGTCAAGAGGTTCCATGGCTTCTAAATTTAAACATGGATTCAATATATTTAAAACGCCCTACATAGATTCTATTTTGAGGATCTTTATCCATAAGGGGGGATTTTGTGTCAGATCGAGCATGTTCTGCAGTCTTTGGAGATATCTGTGGGTGGGATAGAATGACCGAGAAGATTGCACTTCAAGAAATTCCATCTTTCTGTAACGCAGAGCTCATATAAAACTCAAAGACCTTCCGCACCAGCTTTTTCATAAGCTGTTTTTGTCTGCCACTATTTCTCAATTTCTTGGAAAAGGTTCGAACGTCCTCTCGCCGGGTGCACTACCCATCCTAGACAGCTCACCAAAATATGGTAAAGAAAAACCGCTCTGTTAAGCGGTTTTTCTTTTTGTCCAAATCTCCTACGTATGAGTTTTTTGTTCAAATGAGTAATTTTTCATTTGAACCCCAGCGGGGTTCGAACCTTTTCACACTGGCAAGGTTCCTTGCCTTGCACGGTGGTACTCGGTAAGGATACGGGAACAGGTTCCTGGGATGGCTCAGGCGCCGGCTCTTGAGGTACAGGCTCCCGAGAAGAAGGCTTCATGATCGCTCTTAAGAAATTCGCGAGTCGCGTAAACTTCTGAAATGCCTGTTCATGGGTGATCTCTTCATTGAACTCCTTTTCATATGCCTTACGGAACTCTTCGAGATGTTCATCGGATATTTTCATGGGGGATGCTACACGGGTTAGCGACCTTGTGAATGAGCTTAAAACTTTATATTATAGAGGCATCTATCTCAAGACATAGCCCAAACCTCTAGGATACTTTTTACTTGAAAGAACAAAATAGAATTTTAGCTGAGTTAAATAGAGAGCTCCACAAACTTGTTGATGCCAGACTTCAAGAGGATATCAAGGGTGAGAGCGATAAGGATTTCTTTGCAATCTTTGCCCTTGGGAAAGCTTATAAAACACATGAGGCCATTCTCTTACTTTCAGAGCAGGGTTATGGTGAAGATGCATTGGTACTAACGAGAATGTTATTTGAGTTAATGATTATAACTTCATACATCTTACAAGACGAAACCGATCAAAGATTAATTCGCTATTTGGAGCATGATTGGGTACAAAGGAAGGAGATGTATGATTGTGTTGTCACTACCGATAAGGGATTAGAATTCTTGAACAACGAACTCCAGTCTGGGAATAGGGATCCGCTAACTATTGCTGATATAGAAGCAGAGTATAAAAGAGTTATGAAAAAACATAACTATCAAAAGCATCTTGGATGGTCAGATAAGAGTATCTCAAAAATGGCAGAAGCGGTCGGCAGAGGAGCTGCCTATAAAACTATATATAAATTACAGTGTATGATCGGACATAATAACGCCCGTAGTATTAACGAGTATATAGCGCTGGAGGACGGGGTCTTTGTCGTTAAGATTAGGCCCGACGATAACCTTATAGAGCAAACTCTCGTAGCTACTTTCGATTTTTTTGGAGCAGTAATAGACGAGGTAGATAAACAGCTTGATTGGAAATTAAAAAATAAATTAAAAGATCTAGATAAACGATTTGTTCAAGAAATAGAAAAAACTAAAGATAAATAATTTTCTCTTCGCGATGATATTTCCCATCCTAGAACGAGATTAGAGGATACCGTATCCTTATACTGCATCCCTATCAGACATCCCAGGTAAATCTTTCTTTACAAGCGAGCTCTTATAAAATTCAAAGATCGTTCTCACCAGTTTTTTCATAAGCTGTTTTTGCCTGCCGCTATTTCCCAATTTCTTGGAAAAAGTTCGAACGTCCTCTCGCCGGGTGCACCCAGTACGAACAACAGGATCTACATGCCCGATTGCGCTTTGATTTAAGCCATTTATTTGGGGTTCGATCGGATAATTTTTGCTTTGAAACCCCGACAGGCCCTCTTCAAGAATTATCAACGGTTTTTCCGCTTCAATTATGAGCTTTTTGTCCCTGAGTAAAAGGTTCGAGCCAAATTCTTGAAGAATTGTTCTCTTTTCCTCTAGAGTACCATTTTCAAATTTTTCTCTTGCCTCATGCGCATAGATGAGCGTCTTTTCGGTACGCTCTCGTGCCTGCTTATAATATCCTGATTGATTTTCTAGACCCTTTTCCAATCGGATTTTCTCTTCAAGAATAAGCCTTTTTTCTTTGGTATATTCATCATCATTGATTAGGTCTTTGAGCCTCATATGATTAAGATTCTGAAGTTTCCTTTCACAGTCATGGAATGCCTTTTCAAGAGACTTCCTAATATGGAGGGACTGCTGCTCTTCTTCTTGTTCCTCTTGTCGTAAGTAGTTCAATGCTATATCAAGGAGTGGTTGAGGTACGAAGATCCTTTCTAATTGCCCTCCAATCTGCATCTCCAGATTCAAAAGATTTATATGTGGCTCCCGACAGGCAACCCTCCGATTCTTCTTAGTACACCGGTAATAAACGTAATGAGAGCCGTAGCGATTACATTTTTCCTCCGCTGTAATCATGAATCCACATGTTCCGCATCGGATGAGTCCGGTGTAGGAAAAGTGGTGACCCTTGGGTCTTGGTCTTCCTCTTCTCCCCAAAATCTCCTGGGCTTTCCAATATTCCTCTTCGGTAATCATGGGTTCCTGCCGGCCTTGGAAAATACCTTCTTCTCGTTCAATGAGACCATAGTAGAAGGGATTGCTAAATATCCTATATATCGTAGTTAATGGTAATGGCCCTCCTTCCTGTTTCCTAAACGTCCTTGTTTTGAGACCCCATTCTTCATTCGCTATCTTGCAGATCGCTGATGGTCTTGTTCCTTGGAGGAGAAGGTCCCACATTTTACGAACGACGGGAAATCGTTCCTGATCTTTTACAATCGTTCTCTCTCTGGGTTCATTTAGATAACCAAGGGGCGCAAGACCAGGCAGCCAGCCCCTTTCGAGTTTTGCTCGGTTGCCTCGCTTGACGTTATCACTGAGGTCATCGACATATTTTTTCGCCATGCCAAATTCAAGTTGCATGTGAAACTTGTCATTGCTGTTATTGCGATATGTTGTATGGGGGGTAATGATCTCTTGAATATCACCTCGATCCAGCGCCCAAACTATTTCACCGCCGTCTTTTGTATTTCTGGCAAGCCGATCTAGTTTCCAGCACAAGATCGCTTTGACTCCACCGCGGGAAACCTTTTCCATCATGGCATTAAAAACTGGTCGCCCAGGCGACTTGGCCGACCGCGCTTCCGTCAGAACCTCAAAATCCCGCAATTGGAGGTTCCGGGCTAGCCTGGTAAGTTCTACGATTTGAGCATCGATGGAAAGGACCTGCCGTTCCTCAGATTCAGAGGACTTCCGGCAATAGAACAGGTAGGATGACATTACATAACATGTCCTTTTGGAAAAATGGGATTCTTCCTCCCAAAGGACAGATTTAGGAATTGTGGTTCAGTATATCATCAGTGGATGGTTGGTCAACGGCAGGCTCTTCTTGTGTCGGCTTTGGCTTCAGGATCACTCGCAAGAAATTCGTTAATCTCAAAAATTTTGCATACGCCTCTTCTTTAGAGATTTCCTCCTGGAATTCCTCGAAATAGGCCTTCCGAAATTGTTCGATGGTCTCGTCGCTCGGCTTCATATCTGAAAGGATATAGTCACCGATCAATACTCCAAGGAGGGATGACCTATCCTCAAAGACAAGTTGGCTCTTTTTCAACATTTTATTGCAATTTGATATGATCAAGAGAGAAGTTTCCCCTTACCACTCTATCAACGCTATCTCAACCTCCCTTGCATTTTCCCATATCCCTGATATATGCTCCCATCCACGGAGATACCAATGAGTGAGATCGACTGGAACGCATTACAAGAGCAGATACGAAAACTTCACATGGGTGAAAAGGTATCGGGCGATATTGATACCCGCTATTCCGCTATGGTTGAGGAAATGCTGCGGGAGAAACCAGATGTTTGGTATGAGAAGCTACGCCCTTTTGTCGAGGAGGTCATTAACCTTCACAAGGAAGATCCCGAAGAAGCCGTCGAGACACTGGTGAGTGTGATCATGCAGATCGTCCACCATCTGGCGCAGCACGAGGTACTCATTGAATACAGTGTTGCGCTCCAGACCAAGCTTGTGGAATCTTTGGGTGCCGAGAGCCAGAAAAGCTCGAAGATTCTGGAGGCGCTTTATAGGAAGGGCGTTTTGTCGCCGGAAGATTTTAAAAAGGAATAGCTGGAATGAATTTGGAACTCCAGATTGGAGAGATAGAAGCGAGAGCTCCTCATTATCGATCTCTCTCATTAGAATGCACTATATATAACAGAGGCGGTAAAGAAATCGCTCTTTTGGAGGCATGGATAACCGTTAAAACAAGCGGGGATAGCACACTTGTTGATGGATTCCATTACCAGCAGTATAATGCCCCTGCATATAGAGCCACAATCAAAGCAGGAGAGAAGGGCAATGGGAGAATTCTCATTCCCTTAACCCCAGACATCTTATATTCTCTCGAACAAGAGAGGAGCGGCAAGGACCTGCAATTTATGATTTATTCCCGTGTTCTTATTGCCCCGATTGAATCTGTCGAACTAAATACAGGAGAACCGGTATATATATTAGGTGCTCCCCAAGAGACACGATTCTCTGCTGGTGGCTCCTTTCCTATAGCGCATAAAATTCCACAATCGGAATGGATCAAACTTCTATCGTCTATGAAATGGTTAGCGATTGAACTATTCGAGCTCCCGATGGAAACATTTTCTTCCGACCCAGACCTCCAACGTGCCATTGAATTATTACGCGAGGCTCAAAGTCGGTTTTTTCGGGGCGACTGGCCTGGTACGCTTCAGAACTGTCGTCAAGCATTTGAGGCAGCAGCTGGAGATGTAGGTCAATCCGACAGCAAAAAAGACAATTTCCAGAAATTATCAAACCGGTTAGGCGGTGGAAGAAAGAGTGAAAAACTGAACTCTCTGATCTCATCAGTGAGCGGCTTTACCCATCTCGGCCGTCATGAAGACTTTCCCAAAATTGATATAACTCGGGAAGATGCACTTATGGCTCTTCGCTGTACATTATCTATTTTTTCACTTTTGGGCGGACGAATTGTTTGAGATAATATCCATAGTTATAGGTTCATTATGTTACCTGGAATAAGTGACTATTATAGGGTTGCTCTGGAAGCTCTAAATAAGGAAGTTAATAATACTTCCGATGCAAAAGTCTTTGGCTTAGATGTGCAAGAATGGGCAGCTTATTTGATCCAAAAGTATGGGATGGAGCCAATTGAACTCGACTCATCAAGAGAAGTTTTTCTTGAAGAGGTTTCAGAAAAACCTGGTTCCCAAGTAAGACTTAATATTCCCGTCGTTCCCTCCGGTACTCTCCGAGTGATAACTCAGGACAAGTTCACTAGCAGCACATCGAGCCCCAGCTACAACATAACAGACATAGAATATAATCACGATAATGGCTTGTTAAGCTTGCAAGTTTCTCCAGATACAGAACGAGTAAAGC
The DNA here is from genome assembly GCF_012184425.1 of Candidatus Manganitrophus noduliformans. NCBI lineage: Bacteria > Pseudomonadati > Nitrospirota > Nitrospiria > Candidatus Troglogloeales > Candidatus Manganitrophaceae > Candidatus Manganitrophus > Candidatus Manganitrophus noduliformans. Next base: position 320,873 of record NZ_VTOW01000004.1, on the reverse strand, counting down.
GCGGACAAAGCATCATTATCCAGCAAATTGATTGGTGGAATGAAGATATTAGAAAAGAAAACCATAATTTTCCACAAGCCGTTTCTAAAATAGTGCATGCAAAAAAACAGACAGTAGTTAACAAGCACCAGAGTTTAGATTCTTTAGCAGAAAAAACTGGTATCCCTTTGAGAAAGAAGACCGATCTTGCCTCAGTAATACCGACCGCAATTAAGATTCGTCAAGAAGTTCGACCAGTCCTTCCACCTACTCCTAAGCGTCAGGAACGTCCAATTCTAGAGCGGGATAAATTTAATGCAATAATTGAATTGATCGATAATCAGTGTAGGCAATTCGAAAGAACTCCAAGTGCTTTTGCCTCTATGAATGAAGAAGATTTAAGGGACCTAATATTATGTAGTCTTAACGCCGTTTTCGAAGGAGCTGCACTGGGTGAAGCTTTTCAAGGAATTGGGAAAATAGATATTCATCTCAGAATATCTCAAGGTGAGGTCTTCATCGCGGAATGTAAGTTTTGGGAAGGACCGGCAACAATTGAAACTGTTACGAGTCAGCTTCTAGAGAGGTTGACGTGGCGCGATAGTTTTGGAGTTGCAGTGTTATTTTCTCGTAATTCCGACTTCGGTCAGGTAATACAAAGTATGAAAGATTCAATCAATAAAAATCCAAGCATGATAGCAGGATCATTACGTAATAATGAAGCACATTACATAAGCTGTCGTTTTACGCTTCCGAACGATATTTCAAAACAAATAGAGATTCATTATTTGATTTATAATCTCTTCACAGCGAAACTTTCTGGACGCTCCTCGGCAAGTCGCAAAACATCTAAGAAGGAGTAATCTTTACTACTTCGTTTTGTTCTTCAATTAATAGCTTTTCAACGTTTAGCCCCGCTTTACAAAGCGGGGCTAAACGGCAAAAACCCTTGTGAATCCACGAAAAAAGCCGGATCGAAAAAATCCGGTTTTTTCGTTTCTGGAACACGCACAAATAGATAAGGTAGAGGTGGTTTGCCTGTCTCCGGTATATACGGATCCTACAATCAAGTCAAGTAAAAAATACCAGCTTATAATAATTAGGTCCTGGACAGCACCATTGCCTTAAAAAGAAATGGAGCATCTGATAGAGTGCTTTGGTGGTATATTTTAAATAATAATCAATTACTGACGAATGTAGAGAACGAACAAATAAGTATTTCGGGCATACTCCGCGATTTTTTCGTCCTTCTTTACGTAACAGTCAAGAAGTTAACAAAAATAGAAGAGCAGCATAAGAGGTTCAACATGACACCAGTCCGTCAAATTAGTGCACTCATCGTGGAAGACTCTGAAGAAGACACCGAGTTGCTTCTACAAGAATTGAAGAAGGGGAACTATAACCCCGTGCATGAGCGGGTTGATACGTGGGAAACAATGGAGGCTGCGCTGAAAAATCGGAATTGGGACATCGTTTTCTCCGATTATACGATGCCTCAGTTTAAGGGAACGGATGCACTCGCACTTTTGCGAGAGACAGGAAGTGACATTCCGTTTCTCTTCGTATCTGGGACAATTGATGAAGATATGGCAGTGACAGCCATGAAAGCAGGGGCGAACGATTATATCATCAAAGGTAATCTAAAGCGGCTTGTCCCCGCAGTAGACCGGGAGCTTCGCGAAGCCGAAGTGCGACGTGAGCGGAACAAAGCAGCGGCAACAATCCATCATATGGCTTACTACGATACGCTGACAGATCTTCCTAACCGAACCCTTCTACGAGATCGGCTGCAGCAGGCGATCATGGTCACTCCACATGACGGTAAAGCGGCCGGCCTGCTACTGATTGATCTGGATCGCTTTAGGGAGATCAATGATACGCTGGGACATCAGCGGGGCGATCTTTTATTAAAACAGATCGGGCCGCGTCTGCGCGAGGTCTTACAAGAAACTCACCTTGTCGCTCGGCTAGGCGGAGACGAATTTGGAGTCCTCCTTCCCCACGTCAATACAAAAGATGCCTCTTTCATTGCAAGCAAAATCCTCAAAGTCATGGAGAAACCTTTTTTAATCGAAGGGATGCCGATTATTATTGAGCCGAGCATTGGCATCGCGCTCTCACCCAACCATGGGGAGAATCCCGACAGCCTGATTCAACGAGCGGATATCGCCATGTATGTCGCCAAAGAGAATAAGAAAGGATATGCCTTCTACTCAGCGGAAATCGATCGACACAGCCCGCGCCGCCTGGCCCTCCTTGGAGAGTTACGCAATGCAATCGAGAGTAATCAGCTATTCCTGCTCTATCAACCCAAGATCCACCTCAAAACGGGGCGGATCACGGGGGTAGAGGCACTGGTCCGCTGGCAGCATCCTGAATATGGCATAGTCTCACCGGATCAATTTATTTCGATTGCAGAGCATTCCGGGCTGATTAAGCCATTGACCCTCTGGGTGATCAAAGCAGCGCTTCATCAATCGAAGCTTTGGCGTCAGGAGGGAAAGTTATTCAACATGGCGGTCAATTTGTCCGCTCGCAATCTAGAAGATACACACCTTCCAGGTCAGATTGCGGAATTCTTGAAGACCTCAGGTGTTGCTGCCTCCCTGCTAGAGCTGGAACTTACCGAAAGCGCCCTGATGGTCAATCCTTTTCATGCGATGGAGGTCTTAACGCGGCTTAACAAAATTGGGGTTCAGCTTTCTATCGATGACTTCGGAACCGGGTATTCGTCTTTAGGGTATCTGAAACGATTGCCAGTCAACCAAATTAAGATCGACAAATCATTTGTAAAGGAGATGGCAACCGACAAGGAAGATGAGATCATTGTTCGTTCCACCATCGAACTCTCCCATAATTTGGGCCTCAAGGTCATCGCCGAAGGAGTGGAAAGTCAGTCGATATTAGACAAACTGGTCGCTCTGGGCTGTGACTCTGCACAGGGATACTTTATCAGCCGTCCTATCCCTTCCCATGAACTTAGTGAGTGGTTCAAAGACACAGCACCGTTAAGGGGCTGGTCTCTCTGATCATACTTCTAATACATATTTATTTCATTATTAATTAAGAAGTGCCATTCTTCGGCTGATACCTTCCACGATCCCGTATCGGACCACTCCTTCACCATAAAATTTCCTCCGCTCAAGAATCTTTGCAACTTGCCGCTGAGTCCAGCGCTTGCCATTTCTTCGAAGGACGCCGCTAGAATTTAGCTCATTAGCAATGGCCCTTCCACTTTTCCAAACCTCCGCTGAAGCATAGATTCTCCTCACCACCTCAGCCTCCTCAAAATTGATGGCAAGACTTCCTCCTGTTCGTATATAACCATAAGGCACATTGCCTCCAGGGAATAATCCCTTTCTGATACGTTCCTGGCGCCCTTTCCAAAGGCGCTCGATAATATCCCGCCTATTCTCTTCAGCAACGGCCTCCAATATCTGACGGATAAGAATGTCCTTCCGCTCCCCGTTGTATTGGGGCATGTCGGCGATCAGGACCTTGATGCCCAGCTTTTTGAATTCGTAGAAGAGGTTTTCCGCAATCCTCACCTCGCGGGAGAGTCGATCCAGGGAAGGGAGAATGACGGTGCTGATTCCTCCGGTCCTGCAATGTTTCAAGAGTCGACGCAATTCTTTCCGATCTTCTTTAGCCCCGCTCTCCCCCTCATCTTTATAGAACCGCTCCACCAAAAAGCCGTGCCGTTCGCCATAGATGGTAACATCCCGGATTTGAATATCTATTCCATAGCCTTTCTTCTGCTCTAAAGTTGAAATTCGGCAGTAGGCTACGATTTTTCGGTTTTTTTCTCTCATGCGTCATGGTGAACCTCCTTTTACAAAGGGTTTAGCCCCGCTTTGTAAAGAGAGGCTCAAGCTATGGTTTTAGTCTAATTTTTATGGAATAGACGTCAAGGCTTGGAGGTAAAAATGAAAAACAAGACAAAACAACGGATATGGGGCGTCATTTTTGGAAGCGCTCTTACAATGTCATTAATTGGCTGCGGCGGAGGTGGCGGCGGTGGATCCCCATCCTCGGGATCATCCGGGTCTCCGATTCCAAGAGCCAAGACGGTCATTACTGATACAAATGGCTTTGCAACCATCAGTAATGCGGATGGAGAAAACATTTCGGTTCAGGTAACCGATGAGGCCAAGATGCCTCTTTCAGGAATATCGGTAACGTATGGCTCCACCTTTGAAAGCAATAAAAAAATCATTGCCTTATTCAAGGATTCTGTTGGGCAGTTCGCCCCCGTTGTATATTTTGACGACCCTCTGTCCATAGCAAACAGCGCCACAGTAGCAGTTACCATCGAAATGCCGCTACACAATGACTACGCCCAGCACGACTTCGAGAACCTCATCCACCGCGCCAAGAGTTATATGGCGGAACCCTTGTCTCGCTTTGATACATTGTATTGTAGGAGCGTTTCTACGGTGACAGGAGCTTTGACTGATTCTTTCGTAAGAGAATCTCCACGCCTCCTTGTCATTTACAACCAAACCCATACGTCGCCTTCCACTATTTTTGTTGTTGATCCTATAACGGGTTTTAATTCCGCACTCGGCGACTATCTCACAAGCCGATTAGCCGATGCATCGATTACCCCTTCCACTGTACTTGGAGGGCATATTGCATACCGAATTGTCTCCTTCGATCCAAGTGTTTCTATTTTTAGAGAACAAGTCGAGGTAATGGCTGCAACGCCCGAAAGCTGTGGACTTGATCCTGCGCTTTACGGAACCTGGAAATACCAATCGTACAACGGATTTGATCGATCACTTATTGGTATTACGCTATCCCTTACGGATAATAATCAGTACCGAATGAACAACCCTCTACTTCCCTGCGCAGAAGAAGGAGAGTATCGGATAGATGGCTCCCGGAGAAACTCAGAAGGCGTTTGGATAGGCGGGACCGGGATAACTCTCACGCCAGGATTTAACCAGGACTGCTCGCTCGAAGTATTGTTCGACTTTGTTCCCCCGATAGGCTACACGGTTTCAGGCTCAACCTTGGAATTCCATTTCAAGGTAGATGGCGCGCCGGTTACGGCAGTATTTAAACGGTGAATCTTAACATCGCAAAGGAGACCATAATGAAACGAGTCCTGACAGTACTTTCTTTTCTTAATATTCTTCTTTTTGCTGGCTGTTCAATTATTGGCGTATTGAGTCCCCAGGAGCGCTTCCAGGGAACGAATACGTTTTCTCTTCCGCGATCGGATGAGAGGATTTTCGACCTCATTGCCGAGATAGGCAAGGATATGGGGATGGGAGTATCTGAACTGAACCACTCTCTAAGACGTATCAGTTTAAGCTCAGGCAGCTCGGGTGCCGGGATGATTCTCGTCGGCTCCATGAATTCGTCGACACTGAGTATTCAGGTTTCCGAAGACGGAAAAACGCTCGAAATAATGACAATGGTCCTTGGAAATTTTGGCACAGGTAACCAAGAGGCAGCAACAAAGCTTACTGAGGAGTTTAAGACGAGATTAATAAAGAAGGTGGAACAGAAGTAAATTTAACTCCGGCCCTCAATGTAAATGTCGGGGTAGTTGCAAGTTGGGACGTACCTATCACCTACACAGCACTTCCCTAATAAAAGAAGGTAAACAAAATGCCTTCACGCTGACAATCATAGGGTCGCATTCATTTCGGGTATTTTACCTTGACACATCCGATTTATCTTGCTAGCATGCAGGTAGTTTTTACTAATTAGTTGCTCACTAACTGATAACAAAGACGCGATTGAAATTATTCCTATTTCGTCTTCCCACTTTGCACTGTTTCAGCATAGTTTTAAGATCACTAATTATGTATAAAAGCAATAAAAAATGGATTTGGATTGGAGTTGTAATTGGTTTATTGGATTTAGGATACCAATTAACAGGATTTGGAATCTTCAGGAGAGGATTCTCAAGCTTCAGCATAATCATTGCTGTAATTTCATATTTTAATTTAGCACCCGGTTATGGCCTTGAAGGCTTTGAGAAACTGTGGCCACTTTTTCTTTTAGTCTACTTCTTAGTATATTTTGTAGTGATATGGTTTTTACCATTTTTTCTTCTTTACTATAGAAAGTGGTTCACGCTTGCTTTAATAGTTCCTATACTGCTGTATTTAAGATTCATCATAGAGCTTGATCTTTTGACGGAATATCGCGCTCGGTTTTTAATACCCACCATACTCGCAGCTTATATTATAGGTTTATGTATTGATCTACTCTACTCTTCCGTTAAAGCCATATTAATCTCAAAATCTGAGGTTTAAGCAGAAAATATTTTTGAGATTAGTAGGTTCACATATTGGGTACTTTTATCTTAAGGCTAAGATAAATTGGACTTAAAAAATCGGCATACACGACGTTGGACTGACTTATTCGGTAGTTTTCTAAAACCGTATATTGTTTTTTTTCTATTTGGGATTTTTTTTGGTTGTGGGAGCGGAAAAGGAGGAAAAGATAACAATAACGAAACAAACACAAATTTAACACCAGAAATTGTGTCTGCTCCAGAAATTTTTGCAAAAGTGAATACAGCTTATATTTATAAAGCTTTTGCTACTGATATCGACGGAGATTCGCTAACATATTCTCTTGCAGCGGCCCCCGATGGAATGGAAATCAACTCCATGACGGGAACAATCTCTTGGATTCCAAGCTCGTCACAAGGAGGAAGTAAAATTGTCACTTTAGAAGTTAGCGATGGAAAAGCTAAAAGCACTCAGACTTATAATGTCTCGGTTGAAACAGAAGAGATTATTGCGTCAAATTTTATCTCTGCAAATGCAGGCGGGATCCTAGAGATAACTGATCCTGGCAAGTCATTTTTTGGATCTAAAATCGAGGTATCACAGGGAGTACTATCGCAAGATTCAACAGTTAAAATTTTACAGATCAAAAACCCCAATTATCTCCCTGATGATATTTCTGTTTTAGGAATATCTGCCGTTTCAGAAAACTCAGATCCTTCGAATAAAACGCAAATTGCCAATTCTGTGGGTCTCGAAAATCACTTTGCTCCAGCAATACCAATACGAATTACGATTACATATTCTGGAACCATACCAAGCGACTACGATCTATACTACAGTCCTTGCGACCCTGCAACTTCACCCCACCGTCATTTTGTTAATGTTGAAGGATCTCTGTGGTGCAAGGCAAAAATAGACGACCCCAAAGGGGTTACGAAGGTAGAGCGCTTAAATAATGCTTTTGTTTTAGAGGGGTCATTTGCAAATTTTATTAAAAAAGTCCGCTTTACCATAGCAAATAGTTCACAAATATCCGCGCTTCAAGTACGAAACTTTAAAATCTACAAAGAGGAGACAAATAGTAATTTTCAGACGGATAGTTCAGGACGAAATTTGCTGATCATTCATGGAGTATGTTCGAGCTCACTTTTTTTCCAAGAAGAAACTGACTTAATTCCCTTCTTTGTAAATAGCCCGTATTATAAAAACATTATTTTCTATGACTATCCTTGGACCGAACCGATTGTATATAACGCCCATGAGCTTAGTAAATTTATTATTAGTCTTAATATAGAAGGGACTTTTGACATTATTGCCCATAGCATGGGCGGCATGGTTGCAAGATATGCAATTGAGAATACAAATCCTGTCAGAAGCTTGCGTGGCAAAGTTAAAAATCTCTTTATGCTCGCTACGCCGAATGACGGAGTACATCCTAGTTTTAAAGATAACGCTTTTTGCCCTGAAACAGGCCCCTCTTGGAAATATCCCGGAATTGAAGATTCGGGACCAGATAACCTTATTAAAGGATCTGGCTTTCTTTCCTCCTTAAACCGGTATGGTATTACAGAACGAAGGCTTGATACTGCTTATTATTTGTTCACAGCCGACACAGAAAATAAAGATCATGAAGAAGATATAACAGGAAGTAGATTTGACCATGTCCATACCCCTATTGTTCAGATTCCAGCTAATCCCATCAAGCGCGTAGATTTCGTTCCAGTTGCAAAAGATCAACTTAGTCATCTTCCCGATTTAAATCTAGAGGAAGGGAAAAATGCTCTGACCTTTATAACCAATGTTACTCGTACATCAAGGACATATGATCACTCGACGATTCATACCGAATGCTCTATTAATGCGGTATGCGAAGAGATCGATCGCCGCCTTCCAACGTCTATTACTGTTTTTGCATCTGTTCTCGAAACTGGCGATTTTCCTATCTCTCCAATTTCAAAAGTAGTCCTTTCGGCTTCCTTCTCTGGAAATATAGATGTAGAAGTAGGGAATTCAATTGAATTTAAAGCGATAGGAAAGTATATTGCCGGCATAGAACATGATATTACCTCTTTGATTCCGACTATTAACTGGATCAACGATGATTCCTCTATCATTGAGAAACGCTCACATCCCGGAATTATATTCGAAGCAAAAAAGGCTGGTGTAACTAAAGTTACAACAAAATTTAACGGCCAATCTGCTCATATTAATATCACGGTTACAGATTCAGTATCTCCTCACACTCCTTCCGATCAATCCTCCCCAAGTATAGCAATCACCACTCCTACAACAGCTTCTACCTACAATACTACGTCAAGTACAGTTACTTTGTCTGGAACCGCCTCGGACAATGTGGGAGTAACTCAGGTTTCTTGGGTTAACAGCCGAGGAGGTTCCGGCACAGCTTCCGGTACAACGAACTGGTCTGTCTCAAATATTACGCTCCAAACCGGTGACAATGTCATCACTATTACAGCCCGCGACGCTGCTGGGAATACCGCAAGCGATACCTTAACGGTTACTCTTAGTGTGCCTACGCCAACACCGCTCCCTGCGGCACCTACCGAACTTTCCGTAACTGTGCTGTCCTCAGACAGGATTATTCTCGCCTGGAAGGACAATTCAGGCAATGAAACGGGATTCAAAGTTGAACGGAGAATAGGGACATCAGCATTCTCTGAAATCACCATTGTTGGTGCAAGCAATGACACCGGGGTTTCTTTCGAAAACACGGGACTATCAGCCAGCACGACCTACTGTTATCGAATAAAAGCATCAAATGCCGCAGGGGATTCTCTACCGAGCAACGAAGCATGCGCTACAACCAACGCGCTTCCCCCTATACTACCGACAGCCATTACCAATAGCGCCACGAACATCACTTCTAACTCCGCCACACTCAACGCGACTATCAACGGCAATGGCGTATCTACAGGAGCATTCTTTGACTGGGGAACGAATACCGCCCCGCCCTATGGTAACTCTACGCCAGCGCGTCCCGGTATCACAAGCGGAGCAAGTAATATTTCTTTCTCAGAAAACATAACGAATCTTTCCCCGAACACAACATATCGATTCCGGGTAGTCGCTGCAAATACTGCCGGTGGAACCACGTTCGGCGACACTCAGACGTTTACCATGCCACCAGCAATCGGCACGCGCTCGCTTAGACTCACTGTAAATGGGACCGGAGCGATCAGTTTATCGCCCGCGAGTCGTGAAGGGACGACGAGTTGTTCGTCCACATGCACATTAACATACCATGACAATACAACGGTTACGTTGACCGCGAGTCCTGCTGGTCTTCCCGCGAGCGGAACAATCTTTTCTCGTTGGGATGGGTGCCCGAACATAAGCGGAGCAACATGCACGGTTACTGTTACGGCAGATGCTTCGGTTACCGCAAATTTCTCGTGTTTTGAAGTTGAAGTTAATAATGGTTCACCCTCAGCAAGTCCTTTAGTGTCAGGCAAGGCTTGCTTCGGTGTTATTTCCACGAGTACGGATGTTGATTGGTTTAGAGTGGGAACCATAAGTTCTGGAACAAGGATTCGGTTTATTTTGGCGGTTCCTTCCGGCCTTGATTACGAATTGGAGGTATATGGGCCTTCCAGCAGCAACTCGGCTCCGCATTTCCTTTGCGCATCAAGAAATGGGGCCGGGGTGGGCGAAAAGGTTGTTTTCACCACAACCGCGCCAGGGACGTTCTACCTGCGTATTTTTGGCGCGAATTCAAGTCACTTTAATTCGACAAGCCTCTATGCAGCAGAGGCGGACTTTCCAGTGTCTGATACTACCCTATGCGGTCTGTAATAAAATAAGTTCTAAATAGACGTGAGGTTCTCCTTTCTGCAAGCGATAACATAATTTATTTCGTTCCCGTTTGCTTTCTTACATACCGCTCCGCATGTTTTCGATGGGACTCCCAGTTTGCCAGATACCGGCTCGCAAGAGCTTTGTCTCGGAGGATCAGCAGATTCTCGGCATTCCTTTCTTCGGCCACCTTGGTGAAAAGGAAACATCATCAGACGGGCGGTAATTTTCCTGTTCCGGAACTTTCTCCAGTCTTCATTTATCCCTTAGAAGACGATAGGGTCACCTCAGCAACATGGACCCTATCAAAAACGAAGTCGAGTCAAATCTCAAAAACCAGAAGACCATCCCGACCGTCTCGCGGGTCTTCCGGAGCGGTATTCTTGTGGAGATGGTCTACCGGCCCAAGGAGCAGCAGACCGGCCTTATTCTATGGGACGGCCACTCGCATCGGTATATGCAAGCCCTCGACCTCGATCCGTCCCATCGCCTGGTTCCGTATTCGCCGCAGAACAACCTTGTAAAAAACGATGTCGTTCTGTTTCCTTCGGACGCCGAGGAGTACGGCACCGAGGCCGAGCTTCTCGGAGAGATTCAATGTTTTATCCACCGGTATATCGACGTTTCGCCTCTTTTCGAAAAGATCGCAAGCTACTATGTCCTCTTTTCCTGGATCTATGACAGCTTCAATGAGCTTCCCTATCTCCGCCTCCGGGGGGACTACGGGAGCGGAAAAACCCGCGCACTCCTTACCATCGGCTCGCTTTGCTACAAGCCGATCTTCGCGTCTGGGGCTTCGACCGTCTCACCGATTTTCCGCATCCTCGATGCTTTCAGGGGCACCTTGATCATCGATGAAGGGGATTTCCGCTTCTCCGATGAGAAGACGGAGATCGTGAAGATCCTCAATAACGGAAACGTAAAGGGATTTCCCGTTCTTCGAAGCGAAGTGTCGGTAACCAAGGAATTCAACCCGAGGGCTTACCACGTCTTCGGCCCCAAGCTTGTGGCCACACGGGGCTTTTTTGATGATCGCGCCTTGGAGAGCCGCTTTATCACCGAGGAGATGGGCACGCGCCGGCTTCGGGAGGATATTCCTATCAATCTCCCCGACCATTTCAAGGAGGAGGCGCTTCATCTTCGCAACAAACTCCTCCTCTTCCGGTTTCGGAACTGGGGGAAGCACTGCACCGACGAGGCCCTCGTTGACCGGAGCATCGAGCCGCGCCTAAACCAGATCTTCGTACCCCTCCTGAGCATTATCGAGAACAATAAAGCCAGGGAGGAGCTTCGGGAAATCGCCCGCCAATACAATCGCGAGATCATTACCGATCGGGGGATGGACACCGAGGCCCAGGTGCTGGAGGTGATCCGCGACCTCGCCACCGCCTCGAATACCGCCCGGATCGCCATAAAGGAGATCGCCGCATGGTTTACCGACCGCTACGGAGGGGAGTATGAACGGAAGATCACCAACAAGTGGATCGGATCTGTTATTCGAAGAAAGCTTCACTTGAAAACGCAGAAGAGCGAGGGCGTTTTCGTGATCTCGCTTCTTGAAGAGCAACCGAAGCTCGATCGGCTTTATCAGAAATACGGCCTTGCTCCGAAGGAGGAGGCTATTCCGCAAGATGCCGGCGCTCTAGCCCCTTCTAACCTGCTCTTCCCATCCGCGGATGAAGTCCCCGAAGTCCCTGAAGTCCCCGGAGAAGCGGAAAAACCTGATTTTAAGCCAAATTTTGGAGAGGGACGTTGAAACCGCGATGTCCCCGAAGTCCCTCTAATGTCCCCGTGTGAAAACCGAAGAGCAGCGCGGTTTTTCCCCGACGAGAGGGACTTCGGGGACTTCAGGGACTTTGGGGGGACATACCAACACGGGGAGCCATGCTCTCAGAGCCGGTCGTAGACCTCTTTCCGTGAGAGCGTGCCCTTGACGCCCAACGGTCTCGTCTCATATGGGGCTTCATCTTCCGTGTCCTTCTCGTCTGCCTTCCATTGCCGCGTTTTCTCTTTCAGGATTTCTACGAGACGGCGGATAAATGCAACATCCCTTCGGCCAGGCCATCAAGATCCATATCGACCGTATTCCTTCTCTCTGCTATCATGGTGGAGAGGCGACCGGCCTATCTTGACAGATCTTCTTGTTCTTCCTATGCTAAACATAGTTCTTTGAGAAGGGTTCGCACCGCTCCTTCAAAAGATTTCGTGAAGTTACTATTACTAACGGAGGAATACCACCCATGAGTACCAAGACATTACCTATACCCGAGGAGTCCCTCGTAAATTTACTGAAAACGCTACCAGAAAAAAAATTGGCCGAAGTTTTCTGGAAAACGTTCGTTCAGTTTGATACGTCTCCCCTAACTGCAAAAGAAAAACGCGCAGTCAAAAAAGGAACGGAGGAATATAAAAGGGGAGAAACCGTGAAATGGAAAAACTTGAAATAGAGTTTTCGAAGCTGGCGGTAAAAGAATACCGACGCATCCCCAAAGATTACCAGCTGTTAATCGACCAGGCGCTGAAAAAACTATCTGAAGGACTTCCGGTAGATCGCAAACCGATCAAGGGAGCAAAAGATATTTTTAGAATCAGGGTAGGACGCTATCGCATTGTGTTTCGTATTATAGATAACACAGCCGTAATTATGACGATGGGTCCCCGAGGAGACGTATACAAATAACAAGGAATCATTTCCTTTGAAAAAGACAAGCCAACCGAAACAAGGTTGGCTTTTTTTATTCTGCATGAGCGTGATGCCCGGCTCTTACTGATCTCCACAGCGTTTTTTCTCTTTGTTCCTGTGGCATAATAAAGAGGCAACACGGGTGCTGCTTCTTTTTCTTTTCAAAAAATTGTCGTTTCGAGCAAATCCTCTCTTCTTTTGATTTCACTCCGTTCGACTACACTATTTACATCTTTCATCTGACATAGAAATTTTTAAATGTCCCACGAAATACCAAATTATTTACGTACCTACCGCAAACGCGCGGGGTTGACGCAGAATGAAATGGCGCTTCTCTTGGGCTGCCGAAATGGCGCAAAAGTTTCGAGGTACGAGCATTTCTCCCGCTTACCCAACCTGCAAACCGTTATTGCATACCAAATAATCTTCCGCGCCTCGACACAGGAACTCTTCGAAGGGATCCATGAAGATGTAGAACGCGCAACACTAAAGCGCGTGCGAGCGGCCGTGAAAAAGCTGAGCAAAAGAGCGCTTGATCTAAAAACAATCCGAAAACTGGAGATCCTCCGGTCACTTCTCATCGAGGAAAAATAACAATACCAACAGTTGATGAATCCCACGTTTCGAAAACCGATTCGTGTTTTGGGGATTGATCCTTATAGCAGGGGATTTGGATTTGCCGTGCTGAAGGGACCGGATAGGCTTGTTGATTGGGGAATTAAGGAATGCCGCGGGGATAAGAATTCCGAATGCCTGGAGGAGATTGAACGGTTAATTGATCGCTATCGGCCGGACATGATTGCGGTCGAGGATTATACCGCGAGAGGCTCCCGGCGTTGTGGGAGGGTTCGGGAATTGATATTCGAGGTTCTTAAACTTGCCACGAGAAGGAAGATCAAGATCAAAACCGTTTCCAGGATCAATATACAAAAGGCGTTCTCTGAGGGTGGCGCTCGGACGAAACACGAGATCGCGACAGCGATTGCCACGCGGTTCCCGGAGCTTGGGCCGTATCTTCCGCCCGAGCGAAAATGCTATATGAGCGAAGATCCGAGGATGAGTGTATTTGATGCGGTGGTTCTCGGACTTGCGTTTTATGAAAAAATCCCGGTAACAACTTTAAAACAATGACCTTCAGATTTTTTAAGCTTGTAAAGCTACCATAACCAGAAAATTTCGGAAACTCTAAGCGGGGAGACCCCGGGATTCACGTCATAATCTTTATGGCAATATTTCTCAGTATGAGAAACATCTTTAGTTTGTACTGGTTAACATGGGTTTACTTCTTCCAAGACTCTGGAATTCTCTCATCAGTCCGACATAGATAGGATTATATGTTCCACCTTCTTCTCTCGATAATTCAACCGCGGTATTCATATGCCCTTCCTCTCGCTCGCCGTCGGGAGCATAATAATTAGAGACAAACATATTGTCATCAAAAATGAATAAACGCCAAAGCGGAGCCCTGTTATAAAATTCTAATTTGATCTCTGGCAAATCCATTCTTATATTCGCCTCAATCTCCGCACATCGTTCCTTATAATGGTCAAAATTATCACATCGATACCGCACATCGTCTCTCCGCATCTTTTCTACATACCACCTACCGCGTGGCTCAAATTCCGGTGCTTCACGAGACAGAAACTGAATCCGCACATCTTTTCGTCGTAACTGCTCCCGACTAAGCCCTTGAAGCGCCTTAAAAACGTAGTTTTCACGATCATCCCATACCATCGTATACCCGCTTAGTAGGCGAAGATAGACTCTTTTACTCTCTTTTATTTTCTCTGTGATTAATTTCTTATATGTTTCGGATTCTCGGTCTGCAGGAAGATAAATTACCTTATGAAATTTTCCTACAAGCCAATGGCCAAAACGACCTCTTAACTTTTTCAGTTTATCTCGGTTTCTTTTTACATACAAATGAATTAAAAAAATCAAAAAATATAAAGAAAAGAACATAATAATTAACGTAATAAGACTTAGTTTTTCTATTCCGAATAAATGATCCAGGAGGAGTTTTAATACGGCTTCAACAAATGCCGCGATTACCGCAGTAAAAAGTAAGTGTAACATCACATACCCACAAAAAAGGCCTATTCGTCGTTACGAATAGGCCTGATTGATCTTAAGAACGGTGTGTAAATTTGTACACCTTAAACATGGGCTTTTCCTGTTGTTCCTCATCGACTTTTCTAGATTCGCTTCTATATACCTCGATAATCGATCTTAACTCCCGGCGTACAGCCCGAACGACCGCAACGGCAATGATCAAACCTGTAACTAGCAGAACTACGACCGTATAGCTCATTGCAGATCCTCCTTATTTCAGAACACTTCCATTAGGATACTTGGATTAACCTGCTACAAGCATTAAAACACAAGGCGAGGATCTCACGCAATACAACTTATCCACATACAGCTAACAATATATTCCTAGTTACGCAACACCAATACCATACCATTTTGCTAAAAATCAACTGTTTTTCATTGAAAACAAATCCGAGATATAAATTATCCTAATTTAGTATTAAACCTATTGCTATAGAAATTCAAAAAATGATAAAGAGATTCTGATATAGCGAAGATAAAAAATACAGGGCTTAATTTCCGGTTATGTTCTCCTGTACCATTTTAAACCTTCGTCTCCTTCCGGTTTGTGAAATTCCCCTCCCTTTCAACTAATTTCCATTGCTTTTACACTCCTTTTAGTTCTTCAACAAAGGAGGAAGCACATGGACTGGAAAACCGTCGAAGAAAAGATCATTCAGGATGACCAAAACAAATGGGACCACAAGGCAACAGGCCAACAATTGTGGGTGTCTCTAGAAGGCCGATTAGAAGTGCTGAATGGAGACAGCAGGTGCTATTCACTTTCGGATTTGGCGACAACGCAGATGTGTCAGAAGCTCGGAATACCGGTGGATTATTACCGCCGTTTACCTGGCCAGATGAAGGCGATCGTAGTGAACTTCGATCTAGAGAGAATGAAGGAAGCCTCCTACCTCTTGCGTGGAAAAGGGAAGTGGGTCAGAGCCTTTCTCTCGGGCGAGTATGTAGCCTACAACAACGCCCAAATTGCCGAGACCGTGCAGGTGTTACTGGAACAGGCGGCAGTTTCTGTAAAGAGTTTTGTCCTCGAAGAAACGCATCTCTATTTGAAGCTCGTGAGCGAGGATATCTCAATACCGGAATCGGGTCTTAAGGCCGGCATCATGA
The DNA here is from genome assembly GCF_012184425.1 of Candidatus Manganitrophus noduliformans. NCBI lineage: Bacteria > Pseudomonadati > Nitrospirota > Nitrospiria > Candidatus Troglogloeales > Candidatus Manganitrophaceae > Candidatus Manganitrophus > Candidatus Manganitrophus noduliformans. Next base: position 304,925 of record NZ_VTOW01000004.1, on the reverse strand, counting down.
TCGGAAACTCGGAAGTCGGCCAGGGGAGCGTCTCGGTGGAACCTTTTGTATTCAGGAAAGCCTGTACCAATGACCTTGTCGTCTCGCAGGAGAAAAGCTTCCGCCATCCCCATATTCACTTCACCATCGCTGAGTTAAACAGCCGGATGGCCGAGGGGATCAGCAACGCTTTTGAAGTGGCGAGTTCCATTTTGGACACGTTTCTCAAGACCAGGAAAGAGCCGATTCCCGACCCGGTTGCTATAATCCGTAAACTCGCCGCAGAGCGGAAGCTCTCACAGAAGTTCACCGACGAGGTAGTAAGCAGCTACCAAATCGAACCCGACCCCACCCGCTTCGGCGTCATCAACGCCTTCACTCACGCGGCCCAACACCTCGCCCCGCTCCACCGGATCGAGACGGAGCGGTTTGCAGGGACATTGCTGGCGGGAAAACTCTAGTTCTTTCTTTTTCACAAGGCAGGCCATCAACGGCCTGCCCTTTCCTTTTGATGAAGGGGCATGAGAGCAACCAATTATTTTCTGTATATTTCTGCTATCTACGTTCAGTAGCTTTTACTACACTTAACCAATCCATTTATACCTCCTCCCTTCAGGTTTATGGTACTTAGGCAACACACCTCAGAAAATTCTTGACCCGGATAAAAGAAAGGAGTATGGAAAAGCTGATGATGAAGAAAAGGAGGCACCGCGATGGAACGCAAACATCCAGTCAGTCCGGCTCCGAAGAATGCCGGTCCGAAGAAAACCGATGAAGACTCTTCAAAAGGGAAGTGCGTCGGCATATGGATCCGTGTTTCGACTGAAGACCAAGCAAAAGGTGAAAGTCCGGAACATCACGAGAAGCGGGCACGCTTCTATGCCGAAGCCAAAGGATGGGAAATTAAAGAAGTCTACCACCTTGAGGCCGTAAGCGGGAAATCGGTGATCTCCCACCCCGAAGCTCAGCGGATGCTCAATGATATAAAAATGGGTCACGTCACAGGCGTCATCTTTTCTAAAATTGCTCGTCTCGCACGCAATACCCGTGAGCTTCTAGAGCTCTCGGATATTTTCCGGGAGTATGGCGCGGACCTGATCTCCCTCCAAGAATCAGTCGATACCACCACCCCTGTCGGACGGCTCTTTTATACGATCATCGCCGCAATGGCCCAATGGGAGCGTGAAGAAATTGCAGACCGGGTTGCGGCATCCGTTCCCATCAGAGCAAAACTGGGGAAATCTATCGGTGGAGCGGCACCCTTTGGCTATCACTGGAAGGACCGGCAGCTTGTGCCCAATCCCAAGGAAGCGCCGGTCTTGAAACTGATGTACGAGCTTTTCCTGGAACATCGGCGGAAAAAAGTCGTGGCCAGGCTCCTCAATGAAGCCGGACACCGGACGCGGAACGGCTCCAAGTTTTCCGACACTACCGTGACGCGCCTCCTTGAAGACCCGACCGCAAAAGGTCTTCGGCGCTCGAACTATACCAAGAGTCTCGGTCAGAAGAAGCATTGGGTCTTAAAACCCAAAGAGCATTGGATTTATACCCAAGTGGAGCCGATCGTTTCAGAAGAAATCTGGAACCAGTGCAATGGCATCCTCAAAGATCAAAGAAGTTCGCGGAAGCCTCCCTCTCGTCCTGCGATTCATCTGTTCTCCGGGATTGCCTTCTGTGACTGCGGCGCGAAGCTGCGCGTTCCCTCGAACACCCCCAAATACGTTTGTCCCAAGTGCCGCAACAAGATCAGCATCGTAGACATGGAAGGAGTGTTTCAAGAACAACTAAAAACCTTCTTTTTCTCTCCCCAGGAGATTACCGGTTACCTTGATACGGCGGATAAGACGATTAAAGGAAAAGAAGAGTTAATGCGGGTTCTCGAAGAAGAACACCGGAAAATCAAACGGGACATTGATACCCTGTTCGAACTCCGCTTTAAGGGAGAGATCCCCACCGAAGGCTTTGGGAATAAATATAGGCCCCTGGAAGAACGGCTCAAGCAACTCGACGATCAGATTCCTACCCTTCAGGGAGAAATCGATTTCTTGAAGATCCAATGCCTCTCAAGCGACCAAATCCTCAATGAAGCTAAAGACCTCTATACCCGCTGGCCTGAGTTAGTTCAGGAAGAGAAGCGAAAAATCGTAGAAAACATTACCGAAAAGATCATCATCGGAAAAGAGGACGTAACCATCAACCTCTGCTACCTCCCTTCCTCTTCTGAAATCATGGCACCAAGGCAACGCAATCACAAGGATTCATGGCAGCAACCAACATGAATTGCGAAGGGTAAGTCAACGATGCGCTCGCGCGCGCGATCGTGACCCTTCCTTCCTCCAAGGGCTGCCGTAATACCTCCAAGACGTTGCGCTTAAACTCCGGCAGCTCATCCAAAAAAAGAACCCCGTTGTGGGCCAGGCTCACTTCGCCGGGCCGCGGGAGTTGCCCGCCGCCGATCAGGCCGGCGTCGGAAACGGTATGGTGCGGAGAGCGGAAGGGGCGGGCGACGATCAACGGCTTCTCGGTAAGAAGACCGAAGATGCTGTGAACCAGCGTGGTTTCAAGCGACTCCTCGAAGCTCATGTTCGGAAGGATCGTCGGGAACCGCTTCGCGAGCATCGTTTTTCCGGAGCCGGGGGGGCCGACCATCAAAATGTTGTGCCCGCCCGCCGCCGCGATCTCCAGCGCCCGCTTTGCGTGCGTCTGTCCCCGGACCTCGGAGAAATCCTCGGCATAGATCGCCTGCTCGGCAAAAAGGGGGGAAAGCGGGGTTTCGACCGGCGAGAAGGCAAGCTGGCCGTTGAGGAATTCGACCACCTGCGGAAGCGTCTCGACCCCTAGGACTTCAATTCCTGAGACGACCGCCGCTTCGGCGCCGTTCTTCGCGGGCACGAGCAGGCCGCGCTTTCCGGCCCGCTTCGCCAAAATCGCCATCGCCAATGCCCCCTTGATCTCCTTGACCCGCCCGTCGAGCGACAACTCTCCGACGATCAGGTAATCGCCGAGTCGGTCTTCTTTCAGCACCCCGTCGGCGGCGAGAATGCCGAGCGCCATCGGCAGATCGAAGGCGGCGCCTTCTTTCTTAAGATCGGCCGGGGCCAAGTTGATTGTGATTTTCTTGATGGGAAAGTGGAAACCGGTGTTCTTGACGGCGGAACGGACGCGGTCTTTGCTCTCTTTAACCGCGAGGTCGGGAAGGCCGACAATATTCAGCAGAGGGAGGCCCTGGGAGAGATCGACCTCCACGTCGATCGGCTGGGCCTCGATTCCATACAGGACGGCGCTGAAGACCTTCGAGAGCATGATCGGACCCTTCGGTGGGGTCGAGCGGGCACGTCAGAATTGAAGCTTGGAGCTCATGTCTTGGGAGATCTGTGTCAGGAGCGGGTCATTCGTCTCTTTTACCCATCGCCCCAGTTCCATCGAGAAGGCTTCCACCTCCAGGATAAGATGGAGACGAAAAGGAGATTTGCTGGCGACATGGCCGATCAAACGGTTGCGTCTCACCGGGATTCCGATGTTCAAACCGCTCTTTTCAATATTCCAGGCGGTCTGAAAAAATCCCCCCTCTTTATCCTCGACGGCGATCCGGTCGTAATAGTTCAGGCTGGTGTTGAGGGCGACCTGCCAGGCGCGGTCATAGGGAACAGTCGATTGGGGAAGGGCGACCCGGGCCGCCATCGGAGCACAGCCGACAACGAGGAAAAATAAGAGAAGAGAAAACCATCTCTGATACATGGTTCGATTCCTATGAAGAGGTCTCTTACCGTCCCCGACGACGCAAGAGAAGAACCGTGCAAGACCGATCCGCATGGCGATCGGGCAGTCTCCGGGATCTCAAGGATCAGTTATCCCTTAAAAAAGAGGTGATTCCTTTCTTTCGGCTTCCCGTCACGGAGGCAAGGAGGAACGGCTGGCGCGACTCGTCAAGATAGGCGCCGAATTGAAGCCCAAAGGAATTGCCGGCGCTGCCTCGGTGAACCGCCACGATTCTCCCCGTCACCTTTTCCTCGAACTCTTTTCCTCGATGGGTTCCTTTGATCTGAATGACCATCTCCTTGCCGAGTTCAAAGTCTTTTTTGGAATGGAAGAGGAGACCGCCGAGGCTGATGTTGCTGATCATGACCTCGACCGGTCGGGTGGCCGTGGAGATCTTTGCTTTGCCGAAAAAAGGAATGCGTGAATGACGGCGCTTCTCCATAATTTTGACCTTATACCATATCTAAATGGATTTCACAACCTTTGCCTTCAACAAGGCAAGAAATCCTTCGCTTCATTTTCTCGAACCATTTTGAAGCGGATGGATCTCTTCGGAATTCTTCCAAAACCATATATGGTATTCTTTTCCCCCGCTTTTCAACATATAGTGCTTTATCTTAAAACCTGACACGGCGGCCTTGACGCCATAAAGCCGACCATCCTCACAAATAGATACAAACCATTGATATATATATAGAAGTAAGTGCCTAATTCTTGAGCAATCTTGATTCCGGTCCGGAAAGACGCGCTAAACATGACGATCGGAACAATTTTATCCACAGTTTATACACATATTCTGTGGAAAACGCGGGGAAACCCTTCCAGTCAAGAAAAAGGGAGCCTCATTTGCGTCCATAGGATGACTTTCCATCGGTCTCTTTCCTCACCCGTTCGTGGCTTGCTTGATGAAAAAGATCATTATCGAGATAGGTGGTCGAATAACCGATCCCCTCCTCCAATTCATCCCTCTCCAAAATCAGGCGGGTCTTACCGTCATCCCAGAAGAATAAATCGGCCCCTGGAAGGGAATTGATTCGCGGAGGCCCATAACGCGCGGTGATCTGCGCTTTCAGCTCGTCGACGGCGCTCGACCCCTTATCGACAGGACGGTAGTTGATCTCAATCCGAAAGAGCTGCCCCTTGAAAAAGTCGGCGAGGACATCGGAAGCGGCCGGCGCAAAAAGAGCGGGATCGGCATGGAAGCGTTTTTCCTCCTCAAACTGTCCGATTTCTACCGCCGCCTCCTTGCTCTTGACCGCTTGGAGAAAATCGGGAAGCGCCATCCCCAGTTTCAGCGGGCCATGCTCCCGCTGAATACGCTCACTGCTGTTGATGACGAAATGAATCGCATGCAGATCAGGCGGACGGAGAATCAAAAGCAGCATTCCCGCACAGAAGGCTCCCCTCCAGAGCGGTTTGAAGCCTCCCCGATTCACCCGAAACCGGTCAACCATAAACACCTTTTATATATAAAGAGAGAAGAAGCGCTCGGAAAACTCGGCGGGCGGGACAGAGCGGCGGAATCGGCGCGACGCCACACTCTAAAACTTCCACTGCCTTAACATCGAGGCGAGGAAGATAATGATGAGTCCGATGATCAGCGTCAATCGGGTGTTTACAAATTCGGGAAGGGCCGGTTGATTCTCTCTCGGTTTCTCATCCTGCTCATCTTTATAACGAGAACGAAGAATACCGAAGAAATAAATCGAGGCAATCGCGGCGAACAGAAAGACCTTCACCCCCAGCGCAGAGATATAACCGGGAGGGACGAATTCATACCCTTTACTCCGGACCCCGAAATTGATCCCGCCGGTGACGACCAAGATGAAGAGAAGCGGACCGACGATGCGACGGAATCGATGGTTGACCCCTTTCAGGAAATCGTAAGAGGGGTCTCCCGTTTTGAGCAGGGGCGCGGCGACAAAAACCAGAAAAGCCGCTCCGCCCACCCAGATGACGACGGAGATCAGATGAAGCCAGTGATTCAGGACAGCGAAGAAATTCATTTACACCGAAGTAACGTGAGGGGTGAGGAGTGAGGCGACAAACGCCCCACGACATTACATCTCCTTTTTTGTCGGGTCTTTGAGGTAGTCCTTCATCTTCTGAAGCATTTCTTCATCGATGAGGCCGACCTTCCCCCGTTTTCCCATGTAATCTTTAATGTCGTCCAGCCGCTTCGCCGCCTCGGTATTGTCTTTGAGACGGCGGATCTTCTCTTTGGCGTCTTCGAAGGCGTCGAAGGTCATCTCGTCGTAGCCGAAAGCGCGAAGCCGCTTCATCGCTTTCATCATCGCCTCATTGCGGAACTTGGTCAACAGCTCCGAAGTCACGGTGGTGACCCCCATCTTGCGGGCGCGGCGCTCGGCCGCTTTCTTGATTCCGCTTCGGACAAAATCAGGCGAGGTCATCAGCCGCTTGTGGGCCTCTTCGGTCCAGGTCACGTCGGCTCGCGGGGCATCCCAAATCTGGGTCAGCGCCGCCATGTCGATCCGCGCGATCCCCAACTCCCGCGCCAAATCTTCCGCGTCGTTCTTCAACATCGTCCGGACGAAATCGCGGGCCATCTCGGGAGATTCTGCGATCTTCTGATCGAGGCGGACCTTCGCCGCATCGGTCCAAGGAAGCTCCGGCTGTGCTTCTTCCTGAGGCTCATCTCCCAACGCCTCCGCTTTTTCCAAAAGGGCCAGGTCGACTTCGAGATGCCCCCGCTCCAGCGCGACTTCCTCTGCAATCTGTTTGATCATCGCCCGCATGAACTCCGGAACTGTCTCAAGACGCTCCTGCGCTTCGCGGGTCCAGGCGAGCGGCTTCGTTTCGACCCCCGCCGCCTTATGAGCCGCGCCGGTTCCGGCGCCGGCCATCGGGTTCATCATCTTATCTTTAAACCCGGCGAGGACCTCTTCGGTGATGGTGGTGATTCCGAGCTCCCGCGCTTTTTTCTCGGAGAGCTTGCGGACCATCCCGCGCAGAAAGAAAGGCGCCTTTTTCAGGCGCGCTTCCGCGTCCGGCGTCCAGGTAATTTCGTTTTCGTTTGCATTTCCCATGATCATTAACCTCAATTCTTAAAATTAACCGGGGAAGAGATCTTTTCCAATGGCCGATGTCTTCTCCGGAACCGTTCGGGTGAATTCGGAGAATTTAAAACTCCTCCCGAGACGGACTTCGGCCTCCTCCTTGACCTTCTGCATCACCTCCGGGGTGATCAGATCGATCCGGCGCTCGGTCGCATACCGCTCCACGCTGCTCGCCACCATTCCCCTTGCGAAGGAAGGGAGCCGGTTGAGGCGCTCTTTCGCCGCGATCGACCAGTTCAGCGTAAACTTCGCCTCGAACCCGAAGGTCTGCTCCGCCGGAAGCGCGATCCGTTTTCCCCCATACTGCCCCGGCTGATAGTCGCAGGCGGGATCTTCCGCCAGGTAACTTCCGTTCACGGCATACGCCCGGCAGCGGCAGCCGCCGCAAATCTGAGAGAACTCGCACTCCCCGCATCGCCCGCCGAGCTGAGGCTCGCGCAGATCGTTGAGAACGGGAGAGGTATTCCATATTTCATCAAAGGTCTGCTTCCGAAGATTCCCCGCCGAGACCGGCATATACGGGCAGGGGGTGATGTCCCCTTCCGGTGTGATCCGGCAATAATGCTTGCCGGCGGGGCAGCTCCCCTGCGCATAATTTTTTAACAAGGGAGAATTCGGATCGAGCTCATAAATAATCTTGCGGAAATGCGGGGCGCATTTGGCCCGAAGGATCAGATCGCCCATCTGCCCGGCGGAGGAGGTCCAGGGGTCATCGAAATTTTGGAAGAGGTTCGGATTGTTTTCCTTGGCACCGACCCCCTGCGCCCGCGCGAGATAGGTCAGGATCTCCCGATACTGGCTGGGACGGATATCGATCAGGTTTTCGCCGCGGCCGGTCTGGACGAGAAAGAAAAAGTTGAGGACCTTCGCCCCGATGTTGCGCGCCAGCTCGATCATCGGCGGAATTTCGGAGACGTTCCACGACATCACACTCATGTGCAGGGAGAAATCGAGCCCCTCCGCTTTGAGATGCTCAATGCCGCGGAGCGCCGACTTCCACGATCCGGCCAACTGACGGAAGTTGTCGTGCCGCTGCGGATCGACCGAATCGAGGCTGATCGAGGCCCCTTGCAGTCCGCTCTCCCGCATCCGTCTTGCCTCCCGCTCGCCGAGCAAGACGCCGTTGGTGCCGAGAACACAGGTAAAGCCTTTATCGGAAGCATACGAGGCGATGTCGAAGATGTCTTTCCGGACAAGCGGCTCCCCTCCGGTCAGGATCAGGAAGAGATTCGGGTTGACCTTCGCCATGTCGTCGATGACCTTGAAGCACTCTTCGGTTGTGAAGTCGTGCGAGATATCGGCGTGGGGAAAGGCGCTCATGTAGCAGTGGGTGCAGAAGAGATTGCAGCGCTGGGTCAGGTTCCATGAAACGGAGTACGCTTGATTTGCCATTGAAAAATCTCGGTGTGAAGAAAAACGGAGGGGCACCGCATCCGATGCCCCTCCAGATAAAACTAAAAACCCTGAGACCGCATCGCCTCCGCCCATCGCTCGGTGACTTGATCGAGAATCTCGATGGTGATCCGGCCGATTCCCTTCTCATTCGCGTACGATTCGATCTCCTTAATGACCGTTCCACGGACGAAGGAGGGGATGCGGGCGATTCGGTTCTCCGCTTCGGCCTCCCAGGTATGGTGTCGCTCCACCTTCCGGGAAAGTTGCGCCCATTCGCTGTATTTTGCATCGATCGTTGCGGGGCTGATCTCGCGAATTCCTTTCTTACGGGCATCCACCTCGATCCGCCAGCGGGTCATCTCGCGGATCAGTCCTTCCGGAATCTCCAGAAGCTTCGTATTCGCCGCATCGGTCCAGGTGATGGGGGCAAGCACCTTGTCGAGGCCGCTCTCTTTGCGCTCCAGTTTTTTGTAGTATTCCCCCGGGGCCCCGCAGAGGGTACAATGGTCGGGAATCTGCGGGGAGGCAACCTGGCTGCAAAGGGTACAGACGAAGTAATCAAGCTCTTTTTTCATAAAGATGAATCGGGATGCCTTGGCCTCGCAGACGGGGCACTGCGACGGAACCTGCCGGACCACATGGCCGCACATTCCGCAGAAGTGGAAGTTCTCTTCCGCGGCCGGTTCTCCTTTCGTCATGGTCGCAATCCGTTTTTTGATCTCTTCGAGGCTGGTCGCGCCGGAGAGGACCGACTCCATCTCCTCGGTCGCCTTTTTAATTCCCGCCTCCGCCACTTCGAGCGTGATCTCGGAGATCGCCTGGCTGAAGGCGTAATTTTCAATGTGTTGCCGGGTGCCGTCGCGCATGAAGCCGACCGGAACCCGCGCCAACCGCTCCTGCGCCTCGGCCGTCCAGGTGAACTGCGGCGCCTTTACTTCGGGGGCCTTTTCTTCAACTTTTAGCGCACCCTGCGGGAGAACCGCCTCGGCGATCGCCTTGGCGCTCATCTCGATTGCCTGGTCCTCATCTTGATTCCCTTCGATCATACGAACAGCAAATTCTTTTGTGATCGTCTGGAAGCCCATCTTCCGGGCCATCTTTTCCGCCTTCGCCTTTGCGCGGCGGCGCTCGAAACCGGCCGGAACCTTGCGGATGATGTTCTTGGCATCTTCCGTCCAGTTGAGCGGAACGCCGTCATAGCCGACCTCTTGGACCAATCCCCCCTCGGCTTTGGCCGCCGCTTCGAAGATCGATTTATCGAGGAACTGGAAAGCGCTCCCTTCGGCGCTGCAGATCGGGCATCGGACCGGCTTCTCCCCCTTGGCGGTGTAGCCGCAGCCGCCGCAGATGTAGAAGTCCATCTTCGCCTTCTCGTCGTAGCTCGCGGCGCGCTCGGCGTCGCGGTCGCCGACGATTTGGGTCATCATCCCGGCAAGACCGTTCCCTTCGAGGGTTTGGGAAACCCCTTCGGCCGCCGTCATCTTGTTCCGGTCGATCCCCTTCTCATCAAGGACCCGGCCCAAATTCTTCATCGCTTCGATCGCCGACTTCGGCAGGATATCCCCCATCGCCGCATCGACGACCGAGTTGCTGATGATCGTGAAGCCTTTCTCGATCGCATACCGATAGACGGCGGTCTTGGCGACCCCGCGGGCAAAGATGGGAACCTTCTCCATCCGCTTGGAAGCCTCTTCGGTCCAGGCGACGGTATACTCGGCGATGGCATCGATCGGCGGAATATATTTCTGGTTCGAGACGAGGACGTTGCAGGGGGCCATCCGGATCAGGTTCTCCGAGTTGCTCCCGACATCCATATCTTCATCGGAGTGGACACCGATCCGGCCGACCACCAAAAGCCACGGCTTCTCTTTCTTCACATACTGAAGGACCTTCTCGAACGGCTTGCCGTCGAGGAGCGAGGTTTTGACCGTCACCCCCTCCGCCTCGGCGATCTTCAGACAGATTTCAAGATGGGACTGATAGATCTTCGCGAGACCGGAGTCGATCACCTCTTCGTGGAGTTTTTCCTGTTCTTTGAACCGGAAGACTTTTCCCGCCTCTTCGGAGAGAACGCCGGAGATCGAGTTAAAAACGGCATAGTGATAATAGGGATCGAAGGCCGAGACGACGTCGATCTGAAGCTGATAGGCTTTGGCGAGATCAAGGGCCGTTTTGAAGCCGGCGAAAGAGAAGTGGCTTCCATCGACCGCCACGACGATCTTTCCCATTTTTCCCGGCTCGGGCGGCTTCGTCTCTTTGACGACGAAAACATCCGACTTGCGGACCCGGCGGATCGTTCGCTCGGTCACGCTCCCGATCATGCTCTCCCGGACGGCGCCGACGCCGAGGGCGCCGAGGATCACCAGGTCGTAGCCGTTCTTCACGATGTCATCGACCAGGACCTTGTAGTTCTTTCCTTCGAGCGAGACCCGCTCCATCGGGATGTTTCCCTCTTTGCATTTTTCGTCGACGATATCAAGGTAGGAATCGGTGATGATTTCCAGTCCGCGGGTAATCAGGGAGTCGTGGATCTTTCGCTGCCGCTCCAGTTCGTTCTCGTCATGGTATTCCTCGGGAAGGCCCGCCTCCATCTGTTTGAATCGTTTATCGTGGAGCTTGGCGGCATAGGCGTGGCTTCCGATGACCTTCGCCCCAAATTGCTTCGCCAACATTACCCCGATATCGATGGCCGTGTTGGAATAGTCTGAGTTATCGACAGGGATATAGATCGACCGATACATATGAGAAGCCTCCCCCCTTGATTGCAAGCCCCGGTTATCTTTGATGAAGATCGAAGCGGATCATGCCGAATATTCAGGCATCCTATCAAAAGTGGCTGCATTATAGCACCCTCTTTTTTTAAAAACAACTTTTTTTCTATTGACAGTAAGCGCGGAAAGAACAACGGATCCCACTTACACTGGCGAAAATTCGGAGGAAATCACCCGAGCGACGGAATGGCTTTTATTCTGAAACCACCCCGACGCCGCCCCCTTCTTTATCGACCACCGGCATCGATTTATTGCAGTGGGGGCATTTGACATAGACGAGGTTATCGAAGAGGCCGATACTGTAATGGTTGACGAGCAGGTCGAATTCCTTTTTACAGGAAGGACAGGCAGCAAGGTAGCGCTTTAAAAAGAGTTTTACTTCCGATTGAAGGGTTTGAAGCTGGTGCTGCAACCGAAGGACTTCCGATTCGAGACAATCGAGCCGTTTCTCAATTTCTTCCGCCATAGTGGTCGTATCATAGACAAAAAGAGTTGACCTGTCAATCGAGAACTATCCACCCAACCTAAGCGTGTCCCTTGAGTTTAAGGGGGGATAAAACGTGTCTCCGACCCCTCCATTCCACAATCAAAGTCCCTGTCTCTTAAAAAGCGGCATTGAACTTGTTCTTAGAAAAATACGCAAAAAGTTGGATTGACAATGGGTCAATATAGGAGAAGATTATTCCACAAGAGAATTTTCCGGCGAAGAACTCATCTCAGACCATCTAGAGGAGGTGGAATGATCAAAGCAATGAGATTCCCCTTGTTATGGTATGGGCTCCCGGCATTCATTGTAACGCTCCCGTTGCTGTTCCTCTGGCCGGGATGGTTCAAGAACTTATTCGCTTCAGAGGGCTTTTTACCCCACCTTTACTGCTACCTTGAAAAACCGGGTCTCGTTCTGCTTCATGTCTTTTCTGATTCACTCATCGGATTGGCTTATGTCGCCATTTCAGCCACCTTGACCTATCTTGTCTATCGGGCGCGACGAGACATCCCCTTTCACTGGGTCCTTCTGGCATTCGGACTTTTTATCATCACCTGCGGCGCCACCCATTTCATGGAGGTCTGGACCACTCTCTGGACGCCGGTCTATTGGTTTGCCGGAAATATTAAATTGATGACGGCGATCGCTTCGGTTGCAACCGCCGTCATCCTTCCCCTCCTGATTCCCAAAACCCTCGCGCTTGTTCAATCGGCAAAGATCTCCGAAGAACGCCGGATCAAATTGGAGAGCACCCACGCGGAGCTGGCCGAGCTTTATACCCAGCTCAAAGAGCAGGACCGATTGAAAACGCAATTCTTCGCCAACATCAGCCACAAATTGCGAACCCCCCTCACGCTCGTCCTCGGACCGGCCCAACGGCTTCTCGAATCCGATCGATTGACAACAAACGAGCGGCAGAATCTGGAAACGATCGACTGCAACGCCCGGCTGCTGCTCAAACATGTCAACGACCTCCTCGATCTCTCGAAGATCGAGGCCGGGAAAATGACGGCCAACGCGATCGAAACCGACCTGGCGCAACTGGTCCGCTTCACCGCGGCTCACTTCGAATTATTCGCGACGGAGCGACAGATCGCCTATACCGTTGAAACCGCCGAATCGGCTCCCGCCCGGATCGACCCGGAAAAGATTCAGCGCGTCCTCTTAAACCTTCTTTCCAATGCTTTTAAATTCACCCCGACCGGAGGAAAGGTACGCTGCCTTCTTCGCATCGAAGAAGGAGACGCCCGCCTCTCCGTCCAGGACAGCGGCCCCGGTGTGCGTCCCGAACTGCGTCAGGTGATCTTTGAGCCGTTCCGGCAGGGAGATGAAAGCGCCACACGCCGGTTCGGCGGCACCGGTTTAGGACTCTCCATTGCCAACGAGTTTGTCGCGCTGCACGGCGGCAGGATTACGGTCGGCGATGCCCCCATTGGAGGCGCGCAATTCGATATCACCCTTCCCCTTGTCGCCTCGCCTGGAGAGGAAAAGAGATCAACGAGTGGACCGGCCGCTGAGATTCCCTTCCCGCTGTCACAACCATTCATCGATCTGGAAACCCAACGAAAACGCCCCGCACAGGACATGCAATCGGCTCAACCCCCATCCGCTACGGCGAACGAAGGGGTCGAGACAACCCTCCCCCTGGTTCTCGTCGTTGAAGACAATCCGGCGGTGAATCGCTTTATCACGGAGTCATTGACCCCGCATTATCGGGTCGTAAATGCCTTGAACGGACAGGAAGGGCTGGAAAAAGCGCTGGCCCACAAGCCCGACCTCATTCTCAGTGACATCATGATGCCGGAGATGAGCGGTGACCGAATGATCCGTGAAATACGCGCTCACTCGGAGATGGATATGGTCCCGATCATTGTTCTGACCGCCAAAGCCGACGATGAATTGAGCGTCCGGATGTTGCGGCAAGGGGCGCAGGAATATTTAATTAAGCCTTTTCCCGTCGAAGCGCTTCGGACCCGCGTCGGGAATCTCATCGCGATAAAACAAACGCGAGAGCTCCTCCAACAAGAAGTTGCCGCCCAACACCAAGATCTGGTGATGTTGGCCAACGAAATCGTCCTTCACAAGCGGGCGCTGCAACAGAAAACCGCTCAGGCTGAAGAGGCGAGCCGCCTGAAGACGCAATTTCTCTCCAACGTCTCTCACGAGCTCCGGACCCCGCTTCATGCCATTATCGGTTATACCTCTTTGACTCTCGACGGAACATATGGACCTTTCGATCCGGCCCTCCGGCCTGCAATGGAAGGGGTGACCCGAAATGCGGAGGGTCTCCTCTTATTGGTGGACGACCTGTTGGATCTGACCCGGATCGAGGCGGGAAAGTTGGCGATCGAACCGTCGTCTCTCGACATCATTCTATTGCTCCGAGAGACCGCCTCCGGCATTCAACCGCTTCTGGAGGAGAAACGACTCGTTCTCCAATGGCGCCTCGCCGATCCAACCCCGAATATCGAATCGGACGGGATACGGGTCGGGCAGATCTTGACGAATCTTCTTGCCAACGCCGTGAAGTTCACTCAACAAGGAAAAATCACCATCGGAACGGAAGACCATCCGGAAAGAGGGGGCATCGCGATTTGGATTCAGGATACAGGGATTGGTATTCCAGAAGAAGAATTGCCGAAGATCTTTGACACCTTCCATCAGGTCGACGGCGCCAGCACACGCGAGTTCGGGGGGGTGGGATTGGGACTGGCGATCGTCAAGGAATTGGCCGGACTGCTTCAAGGGGAGATTCGGGTCGAGAGCAGGGCAGGAGAGGGATCGACCTTCACCCTCTTCCTGCCGTACCGCCTCGAAGGAAAAGGGTAATCCCGCTCCGGGAAGGCGTCTACGCCGACTCCATCTCGGCGACGGTCATCGTCTCCACTCGATTTCCTCCCGCGCGCTTCGCCCGGTAGAGGGCAAAGTCGGCGGCCAGGATCGCCTGGCGCGCATCGCGCAGCTCCGGATCGGGAAAGCCGGCCACCCCGATGCTGACGGTGACCCGGTGTTTCTTTCCGAGAATCGGAAACGTCGTGCCGCCGACCCGTTCCAAGATCCGCTGGGCGACCTGGGCGGCATCGTCCCGGAGCGATTCAGGCAATAGAACGGCGAGCTCATCCCCCCCATACCGGGCCGCCAGATCAACCTTTCTGATCTCCATTTGAATGATCTTCCCCAACTCTTCCAGCACCTTGTCTCCCGCTTCATGGCCGAATTTGTCGTTGACCTGTTTGAACTCATCAACATCAATCAACAAACAAGAGAAGGGGGTACAGTACCGCTGCGCGCGGGAGAACTCCTGGTTGAGCACCTCCTGAACGTAACGCCGGTTGAAGAGGCCGGTGACCGGATCGGTAATCGCCAGGGTCTGGACCTGCTTGAGCAGGACTTGATATTCCTGGTTCTTTCCGGCCAGCTCTTTGTTTTTCTCGATCAGCTCATCCTGAAGGCGTTTCATTCGAAGGGCGGCGGCGACCCGCGCCTGCAACTCCATCGGATCGAACGGCTTCGTCACATAATCGGTCGCTCCCTCTCCCAGACCCAACACCTTGTCCTCCGTTTTTCCCTTGACCGTGACGATGATAATCGGAATGCCCCGGAGTTCCTCTTGCCCCCGGAGGTGGCGGCAGGTTTCGCGCCCGTTCATGTCGGGAAGAACCATATCGAGGAGAATGAGATCCGGGAGGACCTCTCGGGCCAGCTTCAGCCCCTGAATGCCGGTATTGGCAAAGAGAACCTGATAGCCGACCGCTTCCAATGCGGCCTTGATTTGGTCGAGCTCAAAAGGGCTGTCTTCAATGACGAGAACGCGCGGAACCTTCTCTTCCATGCTTTGTCCTCCTTAGGGCGAGAATAGCATAGAAAAAAGGGATGTCAATTAAATCATTCGCCGAGGTCAGCGGGATAAACAGGCGACGGAACAATCGTTCATCCCTCCTGAAAACATCCCGGAATGTGATCCAAATCTCATTTTTCATGGCTCTTTCGAATGGCGGACGACGCGCCGCTTCATTTTCGTGAAATGTTTTTCGCGTTTTGCACGGGATTGCATCCCTTCTCGATGTACCGATCCTGAAAACCTTCAAAACATACCACCCCTTGGAGTATTCCGAAAACAGCAGCCGAGCAATATCTCGGAATGGCATTTGCATTTTTAAAGGCATCGATTCTCTATCTTCATTTTGATCTTCAGCACAGCGAAACCCCGCCACCTCAGCCGGCCAATGTGAATACTCTGTTCATGATCGTCAATTAAGGAGAATTTCATGTTGAGTCTATTGCCTGCAAGCATGGACCCTTCCGAACTGAACCAGCCCTCCGAGGGAGATCCGCTCGTATTTGTTTTTTTCATATTTCTGTTCTTGCTTCGTTTTTATCTTTTTATCTCCGAAAAGTCTATCCCTGTCTCCACCCCGCCCTCAAGAAAATCCGCATAGCGGCTTCCCGGCTTCAAAAAAACTTGGAATTTAACAACAGCCTTTTTTACTCCCAAATTTGTCCGGAAGGCAGTGCAGACCTGAAATCACGCCAGGTGCGCCCGCCGGTTATTCTCTCGCCATCCTCCGATAGACGGCCCAAAAACAGTCGTCTCCGGCCGTATACATCCCCATCCTCAATAATGACGCGATCTCTCTCCGCTAAATTTACGAATACTTAACAAAACCTTGAGCGATCTGAAAACAAAAAGCCATTAGGATGGCGCGCTCGCTACATCCAGAAAAAGCCCGATCCATCACAAACATCAACGCAAATGAAATAAGGAGGAACGTCTAATGAGCGGACATAAGGGGGGAAAACCTTCCGTTCCAACAACAAAAAATTGCGACGAAGGGGTCAGCAATCGCTCGGGTCATCGTCCTTTTGAAGAGATCTTGAAGGCGCGAATCTCGCGCCGAAGCGTATTGACCGGCGGCTTGGCGCTGGCCGCAACCGCCTTCTTCGGCGGCGTCGGCGCTGCCCAGTCCTTTGGCCTGGGTGGAAAGCCGGGCGGCGGCGGGGGCGGCCCCCTCCTCGGCTTCACCCCCGTTCCGGTCGCGGGGGGGGGCGGCATCTGGCCGCGTATTTCGCCGGAATACCAATTCCAGGTGCTGATCCCCTGGGGCGACCCGATCGTGCCGGGCGGACCCGAATTCAAGTGGCCCCCGACCTCGGCCGACCAGGAACAACAGATCGGAATCGGTCATGACGGCATGACCTATTTTCCGATCGATCGGGACGACAAAGATTGCGACGTCGAGGAAGACGAAGATCGCGACCGCTTTTTCCCGCTTTCCCAAGGAAGACCGGGGAGAGGCAACCGGCTCGGCATGCTCGCCATCAACCTCGAGTTCGGCATCAATATCCACGTCTTCGGCAAGCCGATGCCGGAGAGCCTGGAAGACGTTCGGGTGTCCCAACACGCCCACGGCGTCGCAATCGTCAAGATCAAGAAAAAAAACGGCGCCTGGCAAACAGTGAAAAGCAAGAACGCGCGCCGGATTCACATTAACACGCCGATGGCCTTCAGCGGTCCGGCGGCCGGCCATCCGCTGTTGCAGACCCCCAATGGGAATATTCCGTTGGGGACGGCGAACAACTGCGCCAACGGCGTCACCTTTTGGGGAACCTATCTCACCTGCGAGGAGAACTTCAACGGCTACTTCGGCGCCGCCAACGCTTGGGTGCCGACGCCGGCGCAGCAACGCTACGGCTTCAGCGCCAACGGATTCGACTACGGCTGGCATCTGTTCGACCGGCGCTTCGATCTGTCGGACCCCGATTACACGAACGAAGAAAACCGCTTCGGCTGGGTCGTTGAAATCGATCCGATGGACGCCACCCAAAAGCCGGTCAAACGCACCGCGCTCGGACGGATGAAACATGAAGGCGCGACGACGGTCGAAGGCCGTGGCGGCCGGGCGGTCGTCTACATGGGGGACGACGAGGCGTTCGACTACATCTACAAGTTTGTCTCCGACGGCAACTGGAAATCGATGCGCGCGCTCGGCAAGAGCCCGCTCGATCACGGCAAGCTCTACGTCGCCCGCTTCAACGAAGACGGCACCGGCGAGTGGCTGGAGCTGACCATCGACAATCCGGCGCTGGCGGCGCAGTTTGCCGATCAGGGCGAGGTGCTGACCTTCGTCCGAATGGCCGGCGACGTCCTCGGCGCCACGCCGATGGACCGGCCCGAATGGATCACGGTGGGGCCCAACGGCGACATCTTCTGCACCCTCACCAACAACTCCTCCCGCGCCACCCCCAACGCCCCCAATCCGGTGGCGCCGAACCCCGACGGCCACATCATCAAGATCACCGACGGCGACAAACACGTCGGCCTGACGTTCGAGTGGGACATCTTCCTATTGGCCAAGGACACCCGCGGCACCGAGCATGTCTTCACCGATCCGGACGGTGTGATGGCCGATCCCGACGGCCGGTTGTTCATCCAGACCGACGGCGGTCAGCCGAACGGGCTGAACAACCAGATGGTAGTGGCCGACACGCGCACCGGCGAAATCCGCCGTCTGTTCGAAGGGGTCGCCGGCGACGAGGTCACCGGCATCGCCATGACGCCGGACCGGCGCACGATGTTCGTCAACATTCAACATCCCGGCAATGGGAACCCGAACGTCACCAACTTTCCGGTGAACAATCCCGTCCCGGACGGCGAGACCGTGCCGCGCGACGCGACGATCGTGATCACCCGCAAGGACGGCGGCATTATCGGCTCCTGATCCGGAGAGAGGCAACCGCCAAGAGAAAGGATGACATAAAAGTGAAAGGGAGGGAGCCGACAAGCAGCTTCCTCCCTTTTCACCTTCAGACCGAAGGGCGTATCCGTCGGCAAGGAGAAGGAATGGAGCGGAGAAAATGGCCCGCTTCACCCTTTTCCGGTTTTTCGGAGAAGATCCGCTTCAGCGCGTTTTTTCGCTTTCGCTTGCGGAGGAAGCGGAATCGGTCCGGAAAAAATGGACGCGGTTGCGGAAAGAGGGGAATTCGGAAATATTCGGGATCACGACCGGTTCATTGCGCGAAAGGATATGTTCCGTGCTTTGGCCTCCATAACACAGGATGAATAGCATAGAAAAAAGGGATGTCAATTCAATCCTGTAGTTGAAAGACGAAGAAAATGCGGACGAAGCCGGATCAGAATGTGATCCGGTCTCTCTTCCGCGACTGTGCAGACGAACGGCCGTTTAGTCCCTTCTCACGCTTGATTCTCTGTCGAGCCCCCCTTTCTTCCAAGATTTACATCTCATTTACACCTCCTTGATCGGGCCGTAACAAAGCCGGGCTAGAGTGAGACCGAAACAACCCGAGAAAACTGAAAACCGATCGTACCACTTTTGGAAAGAGTTTATAGCAATTTTGGAATTACAAAACCAACCACTCACCATGACACAAAAAAAGGGGGAA
Source organism: Candidatus Manganitrophus noduliformans (assembly GCF_012184425.1). Taxonomy (NCBI): domain Bacteria; kingdom Pseudomonadati; phylum Nitrospirota; class Nitrospiria; order Candidatus Troglogloeales; family Candidatus Manganitrophaceae; genus Candidatus Manganitrophus; species Candidatus Manganitrophus noduliformans. The sequence continues at coordinate 286,056 of NZ_VTOW01000004.1, read as the reverse complement.
ATCATATGCTCATCTTGAATAAAAGATGGATGGCCGCGCTGGTGTTGCCGGCGCTGACATTCTGCGCGCTCAGCCTCGGCATCGCAAATGCGGACGACGATCATCGGCAGAGAGATTTCGGTCTCCGGGTCGAACGGATGCTGGAGGACCAATCGAAAGAGCTGTTCGGTTTCAAGAAACCGCTGGAAGAGTCGGCCCCGGAAACGACCGGTCCCTACCGGACGTCGATCCAGTCGGCCTCCGATCAGGTATTGCTTGCGAAAGGTTTGGAAGTCGAATATTTGACCCGAAACGCCGCCAACCTGACCGATATGATGGCCTTTTACCCGGAGAGCAATCCGACCCACTTGATCACCTGCGTCGAGGGGGGGAGAGCGCTTTTGAGCAACGGAAAGTTTAATCCGGCCGTCCAGCGGATTCATCTCGGCACCGGCACAGTCGAAACCATCTTGCGCGGGATGAGCCGCTGCGACGGGATCCGCACCACCCCCTGGGGAACGATCCTCGCCACGGAAGAGACGACCGACGGAGGCGCGTACGAAATCCTCAACCCGCTGACCACCACGGAGCAGACGGTCCTCGATCGGGCCACCGGTTCGGTGAGTGATCCGGGCAACATCGCCAAGCGGACCGCGCTGCCGACCATGGCCTGGGAAGGTTTAATCGTCCTCCCAAGCGGGGTCGTCATCGGAGGGGATGAGCTTCGGCCCGGCACCGGCGTCGCCGACAGCGACGGCGGCGCCATTTTCAAATTTATCCCGACCACCCTCCACACCTCATCGGGTCCGATCGGCAACCTGGGCGACTCGCCGCTCGTCTCAGGGAGTGTGCGGGCCATGCAAATTCTGGCTTCAAACAATCAGTTCGGCCAAGGAGCGGAGGTCGGCCGGGGCCGTTGGATCTCGGTGAATGCGGCGACGGCAAGAACCGATGCCGATGCGAACGGCGCCACCGGCTACTATCGGCCGGAGGATCTCCATCAGGACCCGATCTTCACCGATCCCGCCAACCCCCAAGCGGTTCGCTTCTGTTGGGCCAACACCAACAATGAAGCTTTCTCAAACTACGGCGAGGTCGTCTGTGCAGTCGATGCCGATCCGAATTTACCTTCGTCCATTGTCATCGCCAATCGTTTTGTCGAGGGAGATCCCGATTTCAACTCGTTCGACAACCTCGATTTCCAGCCGGTCACCGGCAACCTCTATGTGATCGAGGATCACGACAACGGCGATATCTTCGCCTGCTTACCCGACGGCGCCGACCGGGACATCAAAACCGACGGCTGCGTGAAGATGCTCTCCGTTAAAGATACTTCGGCGGAGCCGAGCGGCTTTATCTTCAGCGCGGACGGAAAGACGGCCTATCTCTCGATTCAACATAGCGACGACACAAACATGCCTCAGGTCGACGGCTATGGAACGGACGATGTCGTCAAGATCACCGGCTTTCGGGTGAAGTAAGGTCGGAATTCGTTGTCGGTCATTGAGAAGGAGCGGGCGAGGTGGCCCGCTCCTTGCTTTTTGTGCAGATTGTATTCGGAGCCGTCAGACGATCGTTCGGAATTCTCTCAGCGTCTCTTTTCGCTTTCGCTTGCGGAGGAAGCGGAATCGGTCCGGAAAAAATGGACCCGGTTGCGGCCGGCCCGCTTCGCTTCGTAGAGCGCTTTGTCGGCGCGATGAATAAATCCCTCGGGGGTGGGAAGCGTCTCCTCGTTCCCTTTCATTGTGCTGATTCCGAAGCTGCACGTCACGGCAGTATCCTCCGGAAGGAATCTCTCGGCGGCAGTCGCCTCCCGCAGCCGCTCCGCCGCGGCGAGGGCTTCCGCTTCAGCCGTATCGGACATCAAGATGAGAAACTCCTCTCCTCCATACCGGGCCACGGTGTCGTAAGGCCGGACGATGACGCCCAAGAGCCTCGCAAGCCCATTGATCACTTGATCCCCCACAAGATGTCCGTAGCGGTCGTTGACCGACTTGAAGTGGTCGATATCCATCAAAAGGAGGGAGAGAGGCCGGCGCAGGCGGAACGCCCGGTCCATTTCGGAGACCAGAATTTCATTCAGGTAACGGCGGTTGTAAAGACCGGTGAGAGGATCGCGGATGGAGAGACTTTTGATCTCCTCGAACGCCTGCTGTTTTTGAATCGCAATGACGGCCAGCGTCGCCAGCAGCCGGAGGGCTTCGAGCATGGAGGGGGTGAAGGTCCGGGGCTTAAAGTCATCATTGTAGAGGATGCCGACCGGTCCCTTCTCGGAGAGAAGCGGAACGGCGATCAGGGAGCGGACCCCCTCTTTAAGGAGGATCGGGTTGTTGAAAGAGGGGAATTCGGAAATATTCGGGATCACGACCGGTTCATTGCGCGAGAGAATATGCTCCGTCAGTCCCCCGGCCCGGACGGAATAGATCGCCTGTCTAAAAAAATCGGACGAAAAACCTTTGGCCGCAACGAGGAACAATTGCTGTTTGTCTTTGTCAAAAATCGAGAGGGAGCCGGCCGGCATTCCGGTCATCCGGATCCCCCCCATCACGATCGCTTCGAAGATCTGCTGGGAGGTTTCCGACCGGGAAAGCATCTGGTTGATTTCCAAGAGAACCCGATGCTCCGCCAGATGCGCCCGTAATTGGATCTCCTGCTCCTCCAATTCATGAATGACGCTCCAAATAAGAAAGGAGACCTGTCCCGTCACCACATCAAAGGAGCGGGTGGGGATATTGATCAGCCGCGTGTGCATCTGTTGATTCCCGGTCAAATCGAAAACCAGATCGACGTCGATCCCTTGCATGTACTGAACGGGATCTCCGATGAAAACGGGAAGCGCCGCTTCTTGGGCAAGGAGGATGCCGGACGCCTTTGGGTCGATATCGGAGACCCCGACGATTTGCACCCAGTTAAATCGCAGCAGGCGGCTTAAGACCGCCCGCCCGCCCTTCCCGGCCCCGATCAGGAAAATCCTTGTCAGACCTTCTTTATTAACCCCGCTCAAGTTTTTTGTACGCTGTGACATGCACTCCACCCGATGAAGTTATTTACTCGACCGCTCTCGGCAGATCCTCGACAACCTGTTCCAGAAGTTTATCGCAAGCTTCCCTTCTGTCAACCTTCTCTCTTGGGATTTCTTTTTCTAAAAATTGGGTCGATTCCCCATACCGCATCGAAAATAGTTTGCTAACCTAAATGATTGACCGCGTCGTCCTCAAGGTTCTTAACTTAAAGGGTAAGAACCGGTTTGAGTGGTGCAGCGGTCTTTCATTCGGAAGTTATTTATCGGTTGTATTTACCAATGATGGATGATCTGTAAGGAGAAATAAATGAGACGTGTCGAATATATGCTCGGCGGAGAAAACTTTAACAAGATGACCGCGAGCCATTTCATGGAATCCGATGTCCATTGCTTCGTCGAGAACGCATCCGCGGTCCTTTTAATCGACGCGATGACGCGGGGCGGGTTTGGAAGTTTGCCGATCGTCGCGTCGGGGAAAGTGCTCGTCGGCATCGTCAGCGAGTACGATTTATTAAATGCGATCATGGCCGGCAGAGACCTTAAAACACTCACGGCCAAGGAGATCATGACAATCGATCCGGTCACAGTGACCGAGGAAACCCCGGCGGCGGACATCATGGCGATCCTCCAGGCGAAACATTTCATCCGGGTGCCGGTCGTCGATGAGGAAGGGGTGCTCGTCGGCGTTGTCGCCCGGCGGGATATTCTTCTCGGATTTAGAAAGTCGACCGAAAAGGCCCCCCAAATGGCGTTCAATCTGCTTTAAGCGATCCCGCAATGATTCTAAGGCCCTGCTTTCTTCGAAGGCAGGGCCTTTTCATTCCCGGAACCTGACCGGAGCCTCATAAGGATAGAAATGCGGCCTGTTTTTTCTGTAAAAATTTTTTCTTGAGCAGGCCGGGGCGAGTATGTTATATTCGGTTCCGCTCGGCAATCTGACCGCTGAGCGCCTCCAAAAGACTCTCATGGGGGTTGTATTCATGGGGTATATATCTACCCTCATGAACGACGTTCAGAACAAATACGACGGCGCTTCCGGTGGTTCCGTCGGAATGGTCAGATCACTCGTCAGCAACAAGGGAGAAGAAAATGGCTACAGAGACAGGCTCGAAAACGATCGTCGCCCCAGGGATTGACGCCCTTTTTGATATCATGCACAAATATGGGGCAATCATCCTCTTATTCAGCGTCCTGGGATTCTTTGCCTACGTCCAGTTTAACGTCACCACCTTTATTCCAGGCTCCGCTTGGAGCGTTCCGGCCGCCGCCCCCGCGGAAGCGCCGAAGTAACAAGGACGCCCAGCTTGCTCATTCTGTTCGGTCCCAGCGTCTGACGCTTCTTTGATATTCAATGGGCGGGAAGGGGGTCTCCGCTCCCTTCCGCCCGGCGATCGTCAGGCAAAAGACTCAGGGTTGAAGTTCGCCCCGCGCCGTACTTTCCCTCTTTAGACTATCAAGAATTCCTCATCCTCGAAAAAATACAATACCACCTAACCTGCCGCGGCCGGCCTCGTCCGTCTTCAGCCGCCGGAGAATTTCACACTCTCCGGCCCTTCCATCCCCCCCTGCGAAAGAGAAACCCTCCCGCCACCGCCAGGGTGGAATAGGCGGCGGTCACGGCGATAAAGACGCCGCGCGGGCCCATCCCCGCCGTCATCGCCAGCAGGTAAGCCGCCGGGATCTTGAACAGCCAAAAGCAGAAAAAGTTAAGGAGCGTCGGCGTGGTCGTGTCGCCTGCGCCGTTGAACGCTTGAGCAAAGACAAAACCGTAGGCGTAAAAGAGAAACCCGAGCGCCACGATCCGGAGGCAGTCGACGGCGAACGGAACGACCGCTGGATCGACAGTGAAGAAATGAACGATCGGTCCCGGCAAAAGGACAAAAACGACGCTCACCGATCCCAAGAAGACGAAGTTGTAGAAGGCGGCGATCCAGACCGACCGTTCGGCGCGCTCCGGCCGTCCCGCCCCCAGGTTCTGCCCCACCAGGGTGGCCGCCGCGTTGGCGAAACCGAACGAAGGAAGGAGCGCGAAAATGGCGACACGGATGGCAATCGTGTAGCCTGCCAACGCCGCGCTTCCGAAGCCGGACAAGATCCGCACCAGGCCGAGCCAGCTTGCGCTCTCGACCAGGGTCTGCAAGATGCCGAAGGCCGAGATGCGCAGCAATCGAACCGTCACCGAAACGTCGAAACGGAGGTGCCGTCTTCCGATCGACAACGCCGTCCCGGAGCGGGCCAGGTTCGCCAGCTGGTAGAGAACACCGATTCCACGGCCGATCGTCGTGGCGACCGCCGCCCCCGCGACCCCCATCTCCGGAAACGGCCCCCACCCGAAGATGAAGAAGGGATCGAGGACGATATTGATGATGTTCGCCAGCCAGAGCGACCGCATCGCCGCCGCGGCGTCGCCTGCCCCGCGGAAGATCGCGTTCACCAGAAAGAGAAGGACGACGGTGACACTCCCTCCGAGCATCACCGCGGTGTAGCCCGCCCCCTGGCTCACCACGGCGGGGGAGGCCCCCATCGCGGAGAGGAGCTGCGGCGCAGACCAAATGCCGGTCGCTCCAATTGCGGCCGAAATCACCACGCCGGCGCAGATCGCCTGGACGGCGGCGAGGGCGGCCCCTTCCCGATCCTTCTCGCCGATCCGGCGCGCCACCGTCGCCGTCGCCCCCGCCGACAGCCCCATCGCCACCGCGTAGACGACGGAGAGCATCGCTTCGGTCAGACCGATCGTCGCCACCGCTTCCGCGCCGAGCTTGGAGACCCAGAAGATGTCGACGATCGCGAAGAGCGACTCCATCGACATCTCGAGCACCATCGGAACCGCAAGGAGGACAACCGCCCGCCGGATCGGCACCGCGGTAAAGTCCTGCCGGCTCCCGCGGACCGCTTCCCCGAGGGTCGCCCAGACGCCGGCGGACAGCGCGGGCCGGGACGGAGAGGCCGCGACCGGACCGGTCGGACCGGGGGAGAGCAGAAAGAATTTCGCCAAGAAACGCCATACACGATCGATCATCGGTTTGTCTTTCCCATCTTCATTCTCACGACAGAATAAGCGGTCCAGTCTACAACCAACTTCAATCAGGTGCAATACGCCCCTACCGCCGTGATGCGTATTCACCTGTGAGAGGACTTTTCCAGAGGAGGAATGACGTCAAACCTTCCTGCTCAAAATGATCTCTTTGAGCAGATGGCGATGGCACTCTTTTTCTTCTTCCGCGCAATGACAGAGCAATGTCACCGGCCGGCTCTCCGCCAATTTCTTGATCAGCCTCAATGTAAACTTCTGCCCGTGGTTTCGGATGACCCTGTTCCGCCGATCGGCCCCGCCGCTCTGAAACATCTCCACCTTATAGCGGCGCGTATAGGTTTTCCAATCGATCTCTCCGTCCAGAAAACCTCTCAGCAGCGGCTCGCTCGGTCCCAGGTTCGCCATCCAGACGTCGTAGCGATCTTTCTTTATCCCGCGACCTCGAAAGCGGGCCACCAGGATGCGCAAGCCGTCTCCTTCCGGATCGAGGGGGGAATGGATCGATTTCGTCTTCAACATCGCTTTTCAAGCTCCATACAAGGCTTAGACTTATGTCAGCAATGCATCTCGTTTCGCCTACTCCATTGGAGGGCCGAAGACTCCTCCTTCCGTCTGATTGACTCATTCCTGAAAGGTTCCTACCATAGAAATGGGAAGTCATTCGGCTCGAACCAAGCAGGGATTTTGACGCTGAGGACGATGGAGAAGGCCCTTTTCCCGGCCGCCCATTTCGGGAACCCTCGGTCGGAGGACTTCGTCTCATCACGATTATGACTCACCGAAACACGTTTGAAAAGGAGAGATCTTTATGAGAAAGTTGTTTGCGACGATTGGATTGTTGATTTTGCCCCACCTGGCCCATGCGCAAGAGGCGGCGGTCGTTACGCCGGGAGGAGCGGCGATCCTCTTCTCCGGTCCCCATTTTTTCGCCGCGCTTCTGGTCGGAATCGCCCTTGCGGTGGCGTTTCAGCTCGCGCTCACCCACCTTTCGGTGGCGGCCGGCGTCAGCGCCGTCGGACCGGTCGACAAGAGAGAGACCGACACCTCCCCGGATGAGAAGAAAAACAAAGGCGATCAAGGCTCCATGGCGACCGTTCGCAAGATCACGACAGGGTACGGCCTCTGGACACTGGTCACGGCGAGTATCGCCCTCTTTTTTGCCAGCTGGCTGGCGGTCGAGATCAGCTTGACGCCGAGCGCCTTGATCGGCGCGATTTTGGGCCTGACCGTCTGGGGGCTGTTCTATCTGGCGATGACCTATCTTCAGCTCGGGGCGGCCACCTCGCTGGTCGGCTCGATGATCAATACCGCCACCTCCGGTCTTCGCTCCATAGGGGAGGCGGCCTCCTCCCTCTTCGGGACCTCCCCCGAAAAACAGGCGGCCGACACCGCCGCGCAGGTGACCGCCGCGGTGCGGGACGAAATCTTCGGTGAGATGGCGTCGGAGGATGTCCGAAACCGGATGCAGCAGTTCATTCAGGAGCTCAAGCCCAAGCCGATCGACCCCCGGCAGATCCGCGAGGAGTTGGAGCAGCTCTTCAGCGAAACCGAAATCCGGGCGATGACCGTTCACGACGACCGATTGGACCGGGATAAACTGATTGCGTCGTTCGAAACGAAATACGGCTCCCCCGAGCGGAGACGGGAGAAGATGGACCGGGCCAAAGGGGCCGTCGCCACAGTGCAGGAGGAGGCAAAATCGAAAAAACCGGTCGCCGAGAAGGTGGTCGATGCCGGACTGCGCGTGGCCGCCGGCTACTCCAAAGAAGAGGCGGAGCGAACCCGCCGGGAGTGGGAGGAATACTTGCGCACCACCGGCAAAGAAGCGCTCAATCCCGACAGCATCAAGCGGGAAATCGAAACGCTCGTCCATGACCCCAGGAAAGGGGCGGCCCTCCTTCAGAGCCGGGCCAACGAGGCCTTCAACAAATCGACGGTCGTCTCGCTTCTAGAACAGCGGCAGGATATGTCCCACGAGGAGGCGGAGCGGACCGCCGATCGGGCCGAGCAGATCATTCGGGAGTTTCGCCAAAGGGGGGGCGGGGTCCAGGAAAGTCTGAGCGCCCTCCAGGAGAGCGCCGTCGCCCGGGTGCGGGACTATCTCGACTCCGCAAATCGCCCCGACCAAAAGTACGGCGGATTGCGCGACGACTTCATGCTTCTCTTCCGAGACCCGAAAGGGGGCGCGGAGGCATTGGCCGATCGCCTTAAATCGATCGACCGGGAGACCCTTAAATCGACCCTCGCCTCCCGCACCGATCTTTCGGAGGAAGATGTCGAACACATTCTCAACCAGATCGAATCGACGCGCGACAAGGTGGTCGGCAAAGCGGAAGAGATGAAGGCCGAGGTGGAGCGCCGGATGAACCGGCTGAAAGAAGAGGCGCTGAAACAAGCCGAAGAGACCCGGAAGGTCGTCGCGGCCGCGGCATGGTGGACCTTCATCACCGCCGTGGTTTCCGGCGCGGCGGCCGTGGCGGGAGGGATCGTGGGAGCGGTGTAATGCAAAAAAGAGAACGGAATGCCTTCCATTCCTGAGAAGAAAAAAGAGGAGAGTCGCCGACGAAAAGATCCCCTCCAGCTGACACGGTCGGAAGCGAGGGAAACGGAACGACGGATGGCCCTCCGCGCCGCCGTCGTCCACAAAGCGATCCAGGCGGAAGGAGAGGAGGAACTGCAGCGCTCCTCTCCTGCGCTTGCCTGGTCGGGTCTCGCGGCGGGGCTCTCGATGGGCTTCTCACTGGTGATGGAGGGTCTGCTTCGCGCCCACCTCCCCGACGCGGAGTGGCGGCCGCTGTTGGCCAAGCTCGGTTATCCGGTCGGGTTTCTGATTGTCGTCTTAGGACGCCAGCAGCTTTTTACCGAGAACACGCTCACCGTCGTCCTCCCCCTCCTTCAACGGCGCGACGCCGCCACCTTCAAAAACGTTATGCGGCTTTGGGGAATTGTTCTTTTGACGAACTTGACCGGAGCCCTCCTGATCGCCTGGGCAGCCGGAGAGACCAGGGCCTTTCAACCGGAAGTCCGAACCGCCTTCTCGGAGATCGGCCGGGAGGCGATCGCCCCCGGTTTCCGGAGCGTGCTGGTGCGCGGAATCTTCGGCGGATGGTTGATCGCCCTGATGGTCTGGCTTCTCCCTTTCGCCGAGGCGGCCCGATTTCATGTTATTTTTCTGATCACCTATCTGGTCGGACTGGGCGGATTCAGCCATATCATCGCCGGTTCGATCGAAATGTTCCACCTGGCGATCACCGGCCTCGCCTCTTGGGGAGAGGTGCTCGGCGGGTATATTCTCCCCGCCCTTCTCGGGAACACCATCGGCGGGGTGGCGCTGGTCGCCGCGATCAACCATGCCCAAGTGGCGGCGGATAAGTCCGGTTGACCGACATACAATCTCATGTTAAATAATGCCGTCCCAAAAACCCGCTCCGGACTTCAGAGAGACAGATGATCCGATTCACAAGACGCGACCTGCTCCGGATGATCGGAATCGGCGTGACCGCCTTCGCGGCCGGCGGGGCGGAGCCGCCGCGCGAGCCCCCTCTCCTGACCCGCCGCATCCCCTCTTCCGACGAGAGCCTCCCGGTGATCGGCCTCGGGACCTGGCAGACATTCGACGTCGGCGACTCCCCCGCGGAGCGGGCGCCGCTGGAGGAGGTTCTCCGCGCGTTCGTCGAATTAGGGGGGACGCTGGTCGATTCTTCGCCGATGTACGGGAATGCCGAAGCGGTCCTCGGCGACCTGGTCGACAAGCGGGGCCTGCGGCCGCGGCTCTTCATCGCCACCAAAGTCTGGACCTCGGGGAAGGAGGCGGGCGTCGCGCAGATGAAAGAGTCGATGCGGCTGCTGCGGGCCGACCCGATCGATCTGATGCAGATTCACAACCTGATCGATGTGCAGACCCACCTCGAAACGCTGAAGAAGTGGAAAAACGAAGGACACGTCCGCTACACCGGCGTGACCCATTACACCGCGAGCCGTCACGACGACGTGGCGCGGATCATGGCGTCTCAGCCGATCGACTTCATCCAGATCAACTACTCCGCCGGCGAGCGTGAAGCCGAGCGGCGGCTCCTCCCGATGGCGCTGGAGCGGGGGGTGGCGGTGATCGCCAACCGGCCGTTTGTCGGCGGCGAAATTTTCCGCCAACTGCGAAGCCGGCCGCTCCCGCCGTGGGCCGCCGAAATCGACTGCGGCAGTTGGGCGCAGCTTCTATTGAAATTCGTGATCTCTCACCCCGCGATCACCTGCGCGATCCCCGCCACTTCCAAAGTAACCCATCTCCGCGACAACATGAAAGCCGGCGCCGGCCGGCTCCCCGATGAAAAACTTCGAGCTCGGATTGCCGCGGAGGCGAGCTAAATTTCGCTCATTGAACACGCACGCGCGTCGCATGGTTCACTTCGCTCACGATGTGAGCAGAAGCGCTTCGCGCTTGATGGATATCGGCACATTCCCCGCCCCTTGGGGGATGGGTTAGACGCGCGAATGTGCCGATTACAATAAGGCGAAGCCTCCGCCCACATCGTTCGCGCAGCGAACCATACAAATAGATTCGTCTCCATTCGGGTCGAAGATTCCCCGCTGCTTGCGGCGGGGAATCTTCAATCGGATGTGTTGAAGTGCAACTAACTTATGCCTACTCTTCACGGAAATACTCGTTTTATATCCTCCATACGACAAAAATAAAAGGGGTGGCCGAAAACGGCTACCCCTTTCAGTTGAAGACGAGATGAAGCATTGCGAAGAGGCAATACGAGGTTAATTCCCATCCTCGCGAGACTTATACGACTTGTCGGTGCCCAGCATGATCTCGCCTCCCTCCACCGCCTCTTTAAAGTTGTTCAGATCGTCTTCGATCTTCCAGGCCGGATCTTCGCCGAAGAATTCCGCGACCGCCGCGCCGATCTCTCCGCCTGGAGGATCATATCGCATTGAAACACGCAGTTCGGTCTGCCCGTCTCCCGCTTTTTCGAAAGAGACCGTCCCTTCGTTCGGCACATCCGCGTCGGCCAGCGCGCGCCAGGAGATCGTTTCATTCTTTTTGTCCTCGGTGATCTCCGCATCCCACTCGATCGGAACCCCGGCGGGGCCTTTTGCGATCCAGTGCGAGCGTTTTCCGCGAGTCTGGGTGACCGATTCCAGGTGGCTCATGATGAGGGGAAGATTTTCAAAATTGCGCCAGAATGAATAGATCTCCCCGGGCGATTTGGCGATGACGATCCTTTTTTCCACCCGGATCGGTCCGTCTTTGCTTCTGAACTGCTCAATTCTACCCTTGAACTCCTCGGCCCACCCTTGCGCCCACCCCTTGGCCCGGTCGGCCAGCGTCTGGATCCCTTCGCTAAAACGCGCGGTCGGGATGGCGGCGTCGATGTTCAGCGGGCGATTCATCATCCCCCGATAAAACAAGGTCCCCGCCGCGCCGACCATCAGAGCATCCGCCAACGACACCTTCCGAAGGTAATAAAGGAGGAGTGCGCCGCCGCCGACGACCGCTGCAATCTGTTCGATATTGTTGACCTTCATCCCCGCGGCGTAAGACTCGCCTCGGGAAAGATCGGCCGATTTCTGTTTCGCGTGACTTTTGTTTTTAGACGACATACCCATCCTCCTCGTTCTGACCCATTCAGAATTTTCAAACCGTGGTTCCTAAAGGCGTTAAGATTTCGGTTTTCTTCATTTTGCCGGAGATGGAAAGGATACCCTCCTCCGGATTGGGAGGAGACAGTGACGGACTTCCCTTTCCTGGTATTAGGATAACGTTTCAGCCGAGGCAGAGTCCATGCACCTTGCGGGTTAATACAAACGGGTGATAAGGCGGAGGCGGTGTAGGTCGGCGTAGAATGGGAATCCGGTTTCACTGGACGGACTTCAGCGGCTGTTCTTCATCATCAATGGAATCAACGGATATTGGAATTAGCATTTAGACTATTATAATTAATACACATTCTCCTTCTGTTCTTTGGATTCCGAGTTATGCTACGATTTTAGGGATAGCCAACTTCGGTCCTCTCTCATATAACAAGGCTAAAATGAGCTTCGAAGAAAAAATAAATATCTTGTTGGTGGATGACAAACCCAACAATCTTATGTTATTGGAAGCGATTCTGGAGTCCCCTGAGTATCATTTGGTGAAAGCCGCCTCCGGGATGGAGGCATTAAAATATATACTCAAGGAGGATTTTGCCGTCATCCTTCTCGATGTGATGATGCCGGAGATGGATGGATTCGAGACGGCGAAGCGCCTCAAACAACGAGATCAGTCAAAAGACATTCCGATTCTCTTTGTCACCGCAATGGACCCGGAAGAGGCGATGTTCAAAGCCGACTTGTCGGGGGCGGTCGATTATCTCTTCAAACCCTTTGATTCCGACACCTTAAGGTCTAAAGTGGCGCTATTCGTCGATTTGCACAAAAAGAATCGGCTGCTCTGGCGTAAGTAAGACGCACGCAGAGAGAGCGTCCCGCCGGACCTTCGCCCGGCGGGAGACGATCAACCTCGATGTGCATCCATGACCCGCCCTTCTTCATCCACCTCCAGGGCGACGCGGGTCCCTGGCTGTACACCGTTTAATTTCGTCAGCACCGGGACCTTCACCTCGAACGCCCGGGTCTCGCCTCTGTCAAGCCGGAGGGACACTTTCTTCCCGAGCGGATCAAAGGAATCAAGCGCGCCTCTTAAGATTTGATGTTGATGGCCGGCCGCCATTCTCCCGGCCGATTCGATCGTTTTCGCAACCGCCTCCTGTTTGTGGATGTCGATAATCAGATTTCCTTCATCGATTTCCAACGTCAAAAGGTCTCCCTTCTGAATCCAGGGAATTCCCTCCTTTTTCGCTTCCTCGATCGGGAAGCTCCGGGTGGTCCCTTCCTGAGTCTTCACGTAGACCAACCCTCTGTTGATCTTTTGGACCTCTCCGATGATCGTTCGATGGATCGCCTGGCTTTCAGGCTTTAAGTGAGGTCCGCCGTTGAAGAGATCCCCTCCCTGCGCCGAGAGGGGCGCCAAAACAATCGCAAGCAAGAATAGACAGATTGAAATTGGTTTGAGCCACTTCATAGACAACACCTCCTTTAGATGGAACGTTGAACTTTTATCCGAAACACCCCACTGCCTTTCATGCTCAACCGGAACAATCCAAGCGGCACAGGACCGCTGTCCGGTCTGGGTGTTTCTGAGCGGAGATATAATCGCCGCACAAATCGAGTCAAGGGGGGAACAGCGGCGCATGGCTCTCCCCTTGACATCTTTTCGTGGAGATTTATATCGGAGGCATGAGGGGTGGGAGGATACTCCCTACCAGAGGAAGATCTTAAATTTTTGGTCGCTCTCCGGCTCCAATCCCTCTCGCGCATCATCTGCCGGGATTTCTCTAAACAGCCCGGCAAAACAGGGGCGTCAGGTGCCCGGCGCGGATCGTCCGGAAGCTTCGTCTATCCTCTAAACCTCTCTCCCCCTCATGGCTCAGTAAAGTGGAAATCCTTACCGCCCGGTGTCGCAATCCGCCGCAGAAGCGCCGCACCGGCCTAAAATGAGGAGGTGATTTGCCATGACGTCTCTTAGCGTAAAACCACTTGTCGATTTAGCAGAATTAACCGATCCCCTCTTTCAAGAGGGACAGGCCGATTTGGTCTCTACCTGGAGCCCCGCGGTCGATGTCTATGAAGATGAGGATCATCTCAATATCGTCGCTGATTTGCCCGGCGTCGATCCCAAGTCGATCGCGATAAAGGTCAAAGGGGACCTGCTCTGGTTCGGGGGAGAGCGGAAACTGAGCTACGGCGGAAATACCAAATTCTTCTCCGCCGAACGTGCCGGCGGCCCCTTCTTGCGAACGGTCCTGCTGCCGGCCTATGTAAATACCAAGGAAGTGAAGGCCCATTGTGAGAACGGGGTCCTCTCGATCACCTTGCCGAAGAAAGCGGAGGCGAAACCGAGGCAAATCGTGATCGAAGGATAAATAATTTAACTGTGTCCATTTTAACAAGGAGGTGTGCGATGGCTTTCGGACAATTGTTGCCGCGACGGCGCTCCCGCGTGCCGGGAGCATTGAATTCCCGTCGTGAGATGGAGAATATCTTTGAGAATTTCTTCAGAGACTTTCGAGATTTAACCGGGTGGGATCGCTCCCCTTTCGGAGGCGTCGCGTTGCCTTCGATCGACATGTATGAGGAGAAGGACCGTTACGTGGTGAAGGCCGAAGTCCCCGGTTTTGACAAGGACAACATTCACATCTCGCTCGCCGATCATACGCTTCAGCTCCGGGGGGAAGTCAAGCAGGAAGAGGAGAAAGAGGAGCGGAATTATTACTATAACGAGCGCTGCTACGGAAGCTTCTCCCGAGAGATCCCCCTCCCCTCGGCGGTTAATCAGGATCAGATCCGGGCCACCTTTAAAAATGGGATCCTCACGGTGGAGCTGCCGAAATCGAGCGAGGCGATGCCGAAGGAAATTAAAATCGAAACGAAATAATGTTTCTGCGGACCTGATGCGGCGCGGTGACTGCGCTTCTCTCAAACCGAAAGGAGGTGAGCGTGCAATGTGGCCGATGAAGACCTTCCCTGCTCCTGCAGGCAAGTCCTCCCCGGGCCTCGGGAGCGTCCGCAATGTCGGCGGAAGAGGAAGTGAGAAGGTGGGTGGATGGAGACAGTGGATGGCCGATCAATGGTCCCAATCGATTGTCGCCCCCGGACTCGATCTAGTCTATGAGGGAATGCACCGGTATGGCGCTTCTCTGACCCTCTTTGGCTCACTGATCCTCTTCGCCTGGATGCTCTGGACCATGGACTACAGCCTGCTTGGAAAGTAAGTTTTCAGCCGGAGCGAATCGGCGTTTTCAGGCGCCGATTCGCTCTTGTTTAGGCCTCGATCTTATTTTTCCACCTTCTTCCCTGTAGTAAAAAACCGCTCCTATTTTTGATCTTGGTAAAACAGCGGTGAAAGATATCTTCCAACCAACGGCGGTCCCTTCCGATTAATTCCATATCATCAACGGCGCGCGTCTCACTCCTGAATGGTATACTAATCGGCATCAATCCGCGCCCTCGCCTCTTGAATCGAACACGAGTGATCCGACCGGGTCTATTTCGACAGAATCCACGAAATCACGACGGCGCGACAGAAGATCCAAATAACATCCACTGAGAGGTAAACATGGCCTTACCGATTCAGATTCATACCCTTATCGTCGAAGACTCCGAAGAAGATACCGAGCTGCTGTTGCGGGAACTTCAGAAAGGGGGGTATGACCCGATCCATGAACGGGTTGAAACGCGGGAATCGCTGCAAGCGGCGTTGGACAACCGTCGGTGGGACATCGTCTTCTCCGATTACACGATGCCGCAATTTAAAGGAACGGAAGCGCTGGCCCTCTTGAGAGAGCGCGGGAACGACACCCCCTTTCTTTTCGTGTCGGGGACGATCGGGGAAGACCGGGCCGTGGCGGCGATGAAGGCGGGTGCCGATGACTACATCATCAAAGGGAATTTAAAACGGCTGATTCCCGCCGTAAACCGGGAGCTGCGTGAAGCCGAGGTGCGGCGGGAGCGGAAGAAAGCGGAGGAAGCGCTTCAGGAGAGCAATCAGACCCTGGAGGCGGTCGTCCAGTCGTCGCCGCTCGCCATCATTGTGATCGATCCGACTGGAAATGTTCGGATGTGGAATCCGGCCGCCGAGCAGATCCTCGGCTGGAGCGCGCGGGAGGTCCTGGGACGTCCGATCCCCATTCGCCCGGAAGAGACAAAGAAAGAGACCCGGGACAGGGAGGTGAAGCGATTCGTCAACTTGGAGCGCCGGTATAAAAGGAAAGACGGCGTCTTGATCGACACCAGCATCTCCACCTCCCTTCTCTGCAACAACAAGGGAGAGATCAGCGGCGTCATGTGGATCATCGCCGACATCACCGAGCGCAAGCGCGCGGAGGCGACGATCAAACAGATGGCCTATTACGACACCCTGACCGCTCTTCCCAGCCGAACCCTTTTACACGACCGGCTGCAGCAGGCGATTCCGGCCGCCGCCGATGAAAATAAATCGGTCGGCCTGCTCCTTCTTGATTTAGACCGCTTCAGAGAGATCAACGACACCCTGGGGCACCATCGGGGCGACGCGTTATTGCAACAGATCGGGCCGCGGCTGCACGCGGTCCTGCAACCCTCCGATACGATCGCACGTTTGGGCGGGGATGAATTCGCCGTGATGCTCCCCCGGATCGATTCCGAACAGGCGGCCCTCGCCGCGGGCCGGCTTCTCAAAGCCTTGGAGAAGCCTTTTTTGATCGAAGGGATTCCGATCGTGATCGAGGCGAGCATCGGCATCGCCCTCTCGCCGGAGCACGGCGAAAATCCCGACAGCCTGATTCAGCACGCCGACATCGCCATGTATGTCGCCAAGGAGAACAAAAAAGGGGTCGCCCTTTACTCCTCGAAGGTGGACAAACACAGCCCGCGCCGCCTCGCCCTCCTCGGAGAGCTGCGCGAGGCGATTGAGAACAACCATCTCTTTCTGGTCTATCAGCCCAAGATCCACCTCTGGACCCGACGGGTGATCGGGGTGGAGGCGCTGGTCCGCTGGCAACATCCTCAGTACGGTGTGATCCCCCCCGATCAATTCATTACGACTGCGGAACATTCCGGACTCATTCAACCGCTCACCCTTTGGGTGGTGAAGACCGCGCTCGCTCAATGCAAGATTTGGCAGCGGGAAGGGAAGGCTCCCAATGTGGCGGTCAATTTATCCGCTCGGAACCTTGAAGATCCGAAACTTCCGGATCAAATCGCGGAATTGTTGGAGGCCAGCGGCGTGGGATCGGCCTCTCTGAATCTGGAAATCACCGAAAGCGCCCTGATGGTCAACCCCGCGCAGGCGATGGAGACCTTAACCCATCTGAACAACATGGACATTCAGCTCTCGATCGACGATTTCGGCACCGGGTATTCCTCTTTAGGGTATCTGAAAAAGCTGCCGGTCCATCAGATCAAAATCGACAAATCGTTCGTGAAGGAAATGGCGACCGACGAAGAGGATGCCATCATCGTCCGCTCGACGATCGAGCTCACCCACAATCTCGGCCTCAAAGTGGTGGCGGAGGGGGTGGAAAGCGAAGAGGTGCTGGAAAAACTCGCCGCGCTCGACTGCGACGCGGCGCAGGGATATCACATCAGCCCTCCCCTTCCCCCGTCCGAGCTGAATGCCTGGTTCACCGATACGGCGCCGGCCAAAGGATGGAATCTGTGAAAATCAACGAGGATGAAGCAGGATTTGGAACGACGGATTAGGAGTGCAATTCCATCCGCAGGCCCGTTTCTCTCGATTCATCAAACAAATTCTTTGGCAACGAAAAATAAAAAACGGCCCCTTGATCGACCTCTCCTTCGGCCCAGGTCCGGCCGCCGTGGCGGTGGACGATCCGGCGGACGTTGGCCAGCCCGATGCCGGTCCCCTCGAACTCGTCGGCGCGATGCAGCCGCTGGAAAACGCCGAAGAGCTTGCCGGCATATTTCGGGTCGAAACCCGCGCCGTTGTCCCGAATAAAAAAAATGTCCTCTTCCCCTTTCGAGGTAACGCCGATCTCGATTTCGGCCCGGGCGCGGGTTCGGGTATACTTCACCGCGTTGCCGATCAGATTGGTCCAGACCTGCCGCAGCAGGGCGGCGTCCCCCTCCACCTCGGGAAGGGGCCCGATCGTCCAGGCGATCTCGCGCCCGCCGACATCCGGCTGCAGTTGTTGAATCACCTCCTGAACAAGGCGATCAAGCCGGACCCTGCCGATCCGCATCTCGGTCTTTGCCGCCCGCGAAAAAAGGAGGAGGTCGTCGATCAAGGTCCCCATTTTCTCCGCCGAGCGGGTGATGGTCTGAATGTAACGCCGGCCCTTTTCGTCGAGTTGCCCCTCTTGATGTTCTTGCAGCATTTCGACGAATCCGCTGATGTGGCGCAGCGGCGCCCGCAGGTCATGCGAGACGGAGTAGCTGAACGCTTCCAATTCCTTGTTCGCCGCCTCAAGCTGCGCCGTTCGCTCGGCGACGCGGCGCTCCAGATCCTCATTCAACGCCCGCACTTCCCCTTCCGCCGCCTTGCGCTCCGCATCCGCCCGGTCGATCGCCCCCCCGATGATCCGGGAGAGCTGCGAGACAATCACGCTCATCACGAAAACGGAGACCAACGCGAGCAGCGCCGCCACCATCGCCGGATTCGCAACCTTTTGGAGACTGAGGGTATTGAGCCAGCCGGCGACCAAAATGACCCCGACCGTAAAAGGGAGGAAGACCCGCATCAAGCGCGCCTGGGTAGACCGGCCGATCCAGGAGCGGAGCGGCCAGACGCCGGGGCCGCAGACCGCGACAATCCCGATGCCGAGAACCAGAAAAGCGATCGCCGTCGTCAGGGCCACCGGGATGACCGTGCCGCCGTAAAGAAGCGGGGTTCGATATAAATATCCCAGAATGACGACCGAGCCGACCGACACCACCCCCGTTGCGAAGACGGCGGCCATGCCGCGCCGGCGCGGCTTCTCCGCGGAGGCGGTCAAGGCGAGAAGAAGCGAGAAGCCGGCGAGAAGGAAGTTCGCCGCCGTCACGGGAGACATCCGTCCGATGAGGACCGCGCCGAACTTCTCGGAGCTGCTCACCAGCCACTGATCGATATTGATTTGGAAACCGAAAAGATGCTGGCCGAGGGTGAGGGCGGCCAGCATCAACACAAGGAGGCTCGCCCCCTTTCCAAACGTTTGCCCCGGCGGCCAGGCGGGACGATGCACGCGGATGAGGAGCGCGCTCCCCAGCAGCATAAACGCGAGGGCGGTGTTGGGGGCCATCGGGATATACTCCAGCCGGATGCTGGCGAGCAGATGAAACCGGATCATCCAGCCGAGCAGGGCGACGCCGCCGATGGAGGCGGCGATCCATCCGCACACGTGCGCCGCCCGGCCGAACGGATCGATCGACTTTGTTTCTGATTGCATGGAGGCCTCTTCAAGGGGGGAAGAATTCGATCCAAGTATATCGGGAGAGATCGATCTGTCAATTTTAGGCGGGTGAGGTCGGGACGCTGTCGCAGCAGATCAATTAAGAATGACGAATGAGGAATTGAATTCTTCATTGCTGATGGGGTCGATCAAACGTTTGATTCTAAAAACAGACGCAGGCGGGTCACCTTCATGATGGGTCGTCTGATTCGGTCTCTTCCTCGCGCGGGGCGAGGATTGTTTTGCGGCAGTTTGGCGTGCCGCATTGGCAGGCGTATCGTTTCTCCGCTTCCGGGTCTTCTTCCCCGTCTCTTTCGTAGGCGTAATCGAAGAAGAGCTCTTCCCCGGCGGCGATATCCCGGATCGCATCGATAAAGACCCGGCCCTCTTCAACGACCGATTCGCAGTTGGGGTCGCAGGAGTGGTTGATGTACCGGGCGTCGTTCCCTTCGTGGGTGGCGTCGATCACGGTCTGCTCGTCGACGGCGAAGAGATAGGTGTGGTGCCGCTCCATTTCGATGTCGTTGTAGCGGGCGTCCGCTTGCGCGTGGGTGATCCGCTCTCCGGTATATTCGATGATCCGCGTTCCGCTTGAAATCGGCCGGAGGGCGAAGGCGCCGGACCCCTGGATTTTAGAGGAGCGGATCTCGAACCAGGGACGGGTCCGTTGGCGCGCGCTTTTTTCGGTTGCAATCTCGTTTGGTTCGACCAGCATAAAGAGGCGGCTTTCTAGAATCCCTTCGAGTGGGCCGGCCGACGCAATGACTCATCCAATCAGGCGGGGTAATCCCTACTTCCGAGGTCGATTCTGTTTTTTATATGGGTTTGAGTGATCTCCGACCGAGCGGTTACAGCAGCGAAGTCTAACAAAGAGTTTCTTTTTTGTAAAGAAGAACGGAGAAGATCCTTCGAAATTTCGGCGTGTCTTACTTGACAGGGAATCTCAGACGGCTTTACTTTGCCCCCCGATGTTCCCTTGGACCCACTTCGCAATCGCCGCCGCGTTCATCGCGCCCGACTGGCGCGCGACTTCCCGCCCGTTCCGAAAGAGGACCGTCGTGGGAATGCCGAGGATGTTGAAACGCGCCGCGAGGCCTTGCTCTTTTTCCGTGTTCACCTTCGCGAAGCGCGCATGGGGCTCGAGCATCCCGGCCGCCTTTTCGAATTCGGGGGCCATGATGTGGCAAGGCCCACACCAGGGGGCCCAGAAATCGACGACCACCGGGATGTCGCTGCTTGCGATCTGGCGCGCGAAGGCGGCTTCGTTCAGCTCCACCGGACGGCCGGTAAAGAGGGGCTGATGGCATCGGCCGCATTTCGGCCCCTGGCCGAGACGCTCCGGCGGGACGCGGTTGGTGGCGTTGCAGTGGGAGCAGACGACGCGAAGCGGGGCGCTCATGGAAGATTCCTCATTGAAAAATCCGTCATGATGGCATCCAGCGGTCACTTCCTCAGACGCGGGTCGTCCTCAGGATCGACATAGTTGATTACCCACGGACCGACGGAGGTGAGCTGAATGACCGTCTCCCCTTCGGCGATAGCGTAATGACGCGTCTCCGGCGGCAGAGAGGTATAACTCCCGGCCTGGAGCGGTTCCGCCGCCTCTCGATTCAGCGTCTCACCGGAGCCGAGGTGAAACACGCCGGAAATCACCGTCACCCGCTCCACGTTCGGATGCCAGTGCGGCGAGATGAAATAACCGTCCGGCATCTTGATCCGCAGGGTGAAGACCTCCTGCTCGCCGGGATTCCCCTCCAATACGGCGAACTGCGCCCCCGGTTCGAGAGACGCGGGCGCATCCTTCCATTCGATCTTTCCGGGCCGATAGGTCAGATGATGCTCCGGCCCCTTATCGACGATTCCGGCCGCCGGTTTCTCCTGAGCACTCGGCGCGCCTGTGGCGAGTAAGACCGATAGCATGATTGCGATGAGCAGATATGGTTTCATCTTCTCTCCTCCCCTCGTTGCGATTTCCTAAAAGTCGTTTTTTGACTTCCTGACTTCAGGTTAAATCCGACCGCGACGACGAGTCAATAATAGGATCGAAGTAACCTTATCGGATGGCGTCTTTCATCGGGCGGTTCGCGCCGCCCATGGCCGATCCTTTTACCCTCTCTTAGATCAAACGAAATTGTAATTGCAATCGGGGTAGTCGCTCTGCAGGCGCTGGAGCCAGCGGTTGAAATAAAACTGGCGCAGCCCCATCCCTTCCCCCATCAGGTCGCTTCCGGCCACCGGCCGCCCGTGGATGTCGGGCCCGGTGTACTGATACTCCGCCTCCGAGCTTCGCGCGATCCCGGCGATCCCCCGCCCCGGGTGCTCCAAACCGATCGAATGCCCGAACTCGTGCACGGCCGGCGTTTGGCCGCCGGACGATCGGACATCGGCCTCGTCTAGGAAGCCGAGCTCGTCGGACGTGGTTCCCGCGCTCGACCGATGGAACGTGCCGGTCGGGTTCGCGAACACGGTCGTATTCCAGTCGCCGGAGCGCGAATTGATCCCCCCGCGCCGCGCCGTGAGGTCGA
The DNA here is from genome assembly GCF_012184425.1 of Candidatus Manganitrophus noduliformans. Taxonomy (NCBI): domain Bacteria; kingdom Pseudomonadati; phylum Nitrospirota; class Nitrospiria; order Candidatus Troglogloeales; family Candidatus Manganitrophaceae; genus Candidatus Manganitrophus; species Candidatus Manganitrophus noduliformans. The sequence continues at coordinate 264,528 of NZ_VTOW01000004.1, read as the reverse complement.
CGCGCGGCGAAAACCCGGTGCCGTGACAGGGGCAAGCGGAGGTCCACAACCCCATCAGGCTGCTGTAGCTGCTCGCGGAGGGGGTGATGCGGTAGGGGTTCGCGTTGAACGTCGTTTCGATCGCGCTCTTGAGCTCCGTCATGAAGGTCTCCTCCCGCGCGGGCGTCCACCCGTGGCTCGATGAGGCCAAGAAGGCGAGCGAGGCGGTGTAGTGGGCGGTGAGGGTGCAACGTGACGCATCCTCCGTGTAGCTCAGGCGCTGGATCGCCGGCCGGCCGGTGCTCCCTTGCTGGACCACATGCGCCAGCTCATGCGCCAAGAGCCGTTGCCCCCGGTCGGTTTGCGGCGCGTATTGGCCCGCCCCGAAGACCAGATCCCTTCCCACCGTATAGGCGAAGGCATTCACCGCATGGGCCGACGCCGCCGCTTCCGCGCCGGTATGGACCCGCACATGGCCGAAGTCGTACCCGAAGCGCGGCTCCATGAAGGCACGCGTCGCCGGATCGAGCGGCCGCCCCGCGGAGCGAAGCGCCGCATGGACGATCGGCGGCGCGGCGGAAGGCCCGGCCGGATCGGCCCTCTCCCGTTTCATCGAGAGCTTTTCCTCCGCGGCGCATTTCGGGCAGGGCCCCTCCCCGCCGGCGCAGGGGGCGCATTTTTTCTGCAGCCGCTCCCCCTTCGAATCGGAGAGCTCGCCGGCCGCTTCGTCCGGCATCCGCATCACCGCTTCGGCGATCCGGTCGGCCTCCCGTTCATCGCTGTCGCCGGGAGCGCTGACGGCGAGCTTCGTCCGAAGCCGCAGGGCGGCCTGATTTCCGATCTTCTGTTGCAGGAGAAGGAGAGAAGCGAGGTGATCTTCGGGAACGGAGGGGGTTCTGTCCGGTCCCGCCGGGTGGGAAGATGTTTTTTTCTGAAGTCCCGTTTGACTTTGTACGGTGGTTCGCACGCGCGCTCTCTGATCGTTTGCAGCGGGGCCGCTTCGGCGGGTCGGATTTAATTTTAGAATATTAATCGATCGGATTTCAAATTGCAATTCGCGATCGTGAGGCTAACGTTCGCGTCGGGTCTCCCCGCGGCGCCACATGCAGACGCCGAGCGCGAGCATCCACACCAGCAGGACGGAATTCGCCGGCATATTGATCGCCATCGCGCGCCTGGAAAATCCGGTATAGGCGATCACCACGCCGGCCGCCGCCGTGGGCGCCCCTCCGATGACGGCAAGCGCACCGATCCACCTCGGATACCGGCCGTCCGCCAGCAGCGCGCCGCCATACACCGCCGCCGTGACACCCAATAACAGGGAGAACATCCCGGCCAAGCCGACTTCCACCTGGCGGACGGCAAACGCCGCGTGGAAGGCGTTCTCTTTCTGCGATGCGGGCGCGGCGGCCCAGGCGTCCACCATGACCTTCAGGGCGATTCCGTCCACCGCCTGCAGTGCGGCGGCCAAGGCGAGACCGGCAATCGCTCCGGCCCCCCCGATGCGCGCCCAGCCGGCGCCCGTCCCCGACTCCAGCTGCCGGGCGAGGAGGAGAAGCGCCGCGACCATCAGCGCGACGCCCGCAAGCTGGGTCAGATGGCTGGCGACCCAGAGGGAATCGGCGGCGTATTCGGTGAATGCGGCCACGGCATCGTTGGGGTCGGCCGCCATCGGATGGAGCGCGGTCCCGGCAAAAAGGAGTCCGCTTCCCGCCACGGCACAGACCGCCCCGGTCCTGTTTTCTCCAGGCCCCCACATTCAGCCGAGCCATTGCGGGGAGAGGGCGGTGCCGTCGAACATCGAAGAGGTCTTGAAGCGTTCGTAGCGCCCCTCGGCGGCGGCCCCGGCGGTCCGCTGAAGGAGGGCGTTTACCTCGGCCGCCGTCATCGGACGGAAGGTGCGGGCCGCTTCGAGCGCCTGATCGAGAATCGGCAGGCTGTCGATCCCGGTGATGACGACCGACGTCGGCAGGTTCATCGCATAGTGGAGGCACTCGATCGGCGTCGCCGCCTTGCTTTCCAGGATGATCTTCCCCCCCATCGATTTCATCCCGAGCACCCCGATCTGCTCTTCGATCAAAAGGGGGAGGACCCGGTTTTGAAAGCTGCGGAAGTGGGCGTCCATCACATTGAGCGGCATCTGGACCGCATCGAACCGGAAATTATATTTTTCCGCGATCTCCAGCATTCTCAAATGGACGAGCGGGTCTTTATGGCCGGTAAAGCCGATATAGCGGATCTTCCCCGCCTGCCGCGCCTCCAGCAGCGCTTCGTGCGCCCCTCCTTCGGCGAAGATCCGGTCGGGATCTTCCAGGCGGATGATTTCGTGGTGTTGGAGGAGGTCGATCCGGTCGGTCTGCAGCCGCCGGAGCGATTCATCCAATTGTTGGGCGGCGGCCTCTTTGGTGCGGCCGTCGATCTTGGTCATCAGAAAAACCTTCTCCCGATAGCCGTCGCGCAGCGCTTTCCCCATCCGGATTTCGCTTCCGCCGTCGTGGTAGTCCCAGCAGTTGTCCATGAAGGTGACGCCGTGGTCGATCGCCTTGCGGATGATCCGGATCGCTTCCGCCTCGTCGGGAGGATCGCCGATATGGTATCCGCCGAGGCCGATCAGGGAGACCTCCTCGCCGGTGCGGCCGAGGGTGCGATAGAGCATCTCCCCTTTGCGGGTGGAGGGTGGGGTTTGAAAGACCGGCGGCTGGGACACCATGGATGACTCACTCATTCATTTCCTCCACCAGAAAAAGAGCCAAAAGTAATATAAATGACTTTATCTTCTTTCTTATCAGGAGGACTGTAATAAGGATTACAGTTTTGTATTGAAAAAACTACGATAGGAATCTGAAAATTAGGAATTAGGAATTAGAAATCCGAGAGCAAAGAGCCTGCGCGTCGAGGGCGTCCTGTGCCCCCCATTCTCCTGCGTTTCTTCTGTCAGACGTTTCATCGACCGAATCAGGTCAGCATGTTTGAAGCACAATCCACGGTGCTCTTCCGTGCGTTGTGCGAGTTCTGACCGTAGACGGGGGGAGCTGGGGGGGTACTTTCCCCCCGGCTGCCCTGGGAATCCGAAGGGGGGTGGGCACGCACCCCCCGCGGCGGGGGGTGGGGCGAGCAGCCCCACGACTTTGATCGTCGCAGGTGGAGCTTGGGGTGAAGAGCCCCATTCCAAATTTATCGTCGATCATTCCGGATAAGGTTCTTTTGTCCGGGGGGCGCCGGGCGCCTGTTCGTCGAGCGACTGGCGATACTTGATGCACCCTTGCAGGAACTGCGGCCAATCGGGGACGACGGGTAAGGGGTCGCTCTTCTCCGGCAAAAGCCCCCAGAGGGCGGGGTGATGCCAGCAGAGTTCATGCTGCGTGCTGTCGCGATGCCGGCGGATGCCGTTTCGCAGTTTCCTGGCCTCTTCGATCAGCTGCTCCCGCGACAGGGTTTCCAGATCGTCGTCCATCACTCTTTCTTCCCATTTAGGCGGTAAGGAAGAAAAACAGTAAAGGTCGTCCCTTTTCCAAATTCGCTTTCGACCCCGATCTTCCCTTCCAGAAGCCCGATCAGATCTCGGACGATCGCGAGGCCGAGACCGGTTCCGGCCGATTTCCCCTTTCCTTCCGCTTGATAAAATGCCTCGAAGATTCTGGGGAGGTCTTCGGGCAGAATTCCGATCCCGGTGTCTTGAACGGCGACTTCGATCCCCCCCGTGTATGGCTGATCTTTCAACCGGATCGCGATCCCTCCGGCCTCGGTGAATTTCATCGCATTGGACAGAAGATTGGTCAAGATCTGATGGATCTTCGTTCTGTCCGATTCGATGGCCGGAACTCCCTCCTCGATCTCGCACTGCATCGAAAGCGATCTTTTTTCCAAAAGCGGCTTGATCTCCTCCAGGATGTCGCGGATCAGCGAAGCGAGGTCGACCGGCCCCAGATCCAAGAACGTTTTCCCCGATTCGATTTTGGCCAGATCGAGAACATCGTTGATCATTTTGACGAGATTCTCCGCATTTCTCCGGACCCCGTCGAGCGGCTCCTTCTGAGCCTTCCCGAGCGGCCCATACGTCTCGGCCAAAAGAAGATGGGTGTAGCCGAGGATGGCGCCGAGCGGCGTCCGCAAGTCGTGCGAGACGTTGGAGACGAACTGCGACTTGAGGCGGCTCGCCTCTTCGGCTTCGTCCGTCTTCCTCCGCAGCGCCCCCTCCATCCCCCTCCGATCGGAAATGTCGATGCAGGAGCCGATATACCCCGCGAATGCGCCATCCGAATGAAACCAAGGCTTCCCCAGATCGAACACCCAGCGGTATTCCCCGTCGGCGCGTCTCAACCGGTATTCCATTTCAAACGCGCGGCGGGCGTCGAACGCCGTGACGTAGGTGTCGAGGCAGCGGGCGAGGTCGTCGGGGTGGACCCCTTCTGCCCAGCCGTCCCCCAACTCCTGCTCCATCGTCTTTCCGGTAAACTCCAGCCACGATTTATTGAAATAGGTGCACCGTTTGTCTGTTCCCGACATCCAGATGAGGGTCGGCAGCGTATCGGCCAGGGTCCGGAACCGCCACTCGCTTTCGCGAAGGGCCTTGTCCCGCTCCCGCCGGACGCGGGCCAGCTCCAGATGGGCCTCCACCCGGGCGATCAGCTCCCGGGCGAAGAACGGCTTGACCAGATAGTCGTCGGCGCCGGCCGCCAGCCCTTCCAGACGCGACTCCCCCCCGATCCGGGCGGAGAGGAGAATCACCGGAATCTCCTTGGTCCACGGATCGGCGCGGAGCGCGCGAAGGAGCTGAAAGCCGTCGAGCCCCGGCATCATCACATCGCTGATCATCAGATCGGGGGGGCGCTCCCGGGCCGCGGCCAACGCGGCGGCGCCGTCTCCCACCGTCTCGACCTCCCAGCGCGGGCTGAGGAGGCGGCGGACATAGTCCCGCATGTCGGCGTTGTCGTCCGCCAGAAGGAGGCGGGCGCGCGGGGTTTGAAGCGGAAGGGCAGGCTGATCCCCTCCAAGCGCCGGGAGGAGAGACGGAGCAAAAAGCGCCGGCCCTGAATCGGAAAGCTCCATCGGAAGCCACCGCATCGCTTCGTCCAGATAGGGCGCCGCGCCGAGGGGGGCCGAAGCGCCCGCTCGCGCCGGTCCGATCCGGTCGGGCGGCAGATGCGACGACCCGGTCGGAATCGAAAGGGTGAAGGTCGTCCCCTCATCGATCCGGCTCTCCGCTTCGATCCTCCCGCCGTGAAGCCGGACCAGCTCCTGCACCAGCGCCAACCCGATGCCGGAGCCTTCATGCGTCCGGGCCCGCGCTCCTTTGATCCGATGAAACCGTTTGAAGAGATGCGGGAGATCCGCCTCGGAAATACCGGTCCCGGTGTCGCGGACCTGAAGCACGACCCGATCTTCTTTCCAACGGAGTACCACGGAGATCTCCCCTTGAAAGGTGAATTTGAATGCATTGGAGAGGAGGTTGAAGACGATCTTCTCCCACATTTCCCGATCGACATAAACGGCCTCGGGGAGTGGAGGACACTCCACGGTAAAGCGGATGCCCGCTTTCTCGATGGTCGAGCGAAAAACGCTCGCAAGGTCGGCGGTCCACTGCGCGAGGTCGGTCGGCTCATAAGCGGCTTCGGCCCGCCCCGCTTCGATCCGGGAAAAATCGAGAAGGGCGTTCACCAGCTTGAGCAGCCGCAGACTGTTGCGGCGCAGCGGCTCGATCCGCTCCCGCTGGGCGGGGGGGAGCGGTGATTCGGCGTCGGCCAGCGCCTCCTCGATCGGCCCCAGCATCAGGGTCAGCGGCGTTCGAAACTCGTGGCTGACGTTGCTGAAGAAGGCGGTCTTGGCCCGGTCGAGCTCCGCCAGCGCCTCCGCGCGGCGGCGCTCCTCCTGGCGGGCCCGCGCGTTGTTGATGGCGGTGGTGATATGCCCCGCCACCAATTCAAGGAAACTTCGGTATTGATCGTCGAGGGCCAGCCGGGGGCTGATGCCGACGACGACGGCGCCGCTCGCCTTCCCCGACCCCGGGCGGACAAGGGGAAGGACGAGCGCCCTCTGAGGCGATTCCGGCCAGGGGCCTCCCGGCAGTTTTCCGAATCGCGACGCCAGGTTTTCGACGAAGACCGGCTGGCCGGTCGCAATCGCTTCCTCAATCGGCCAGTGGGAGGGGTCGCCGCCATCGCCGGCGTCCGACATCCCGGCGCTCCCGGCGAGCTCGGCGCGGCCGGTCGGGTCGAGGAGGTAGATCAGCGCGAACGGCACGTCCGGGCCGGCGGCGGAGAGGAGCCGCGCCGCGGTCTCGCACGCTTCCGCGGGATCGATCGCCTCGGACGCCTTTCCCCCCAGGTCGCTCAACAACTTGAGGCGGCGCTCTCCGATCACCTGTCGGGTGCTCTCCGAGCAGGCGACAAAGACCCCGGCGACGTTGCCGACCTCGTCCCGGATGGGACTGTAGGCGTAGTTGAAGTAGCTCTCTTCCAGAAAGCCGTGGCGGTAGAGGCAGAGGAGCCCGTCCTGGACGTAGGTCGATCCCCCGGCGAAGACCGTCTCCAGCATCGGCGAGATGATCTCCCAGATCTCTTTCCAGCATTCGCGGCCGCGCTGCCCCATGGCGGCGGGATGTTTGGTGGTGCCGAGGATCGGCCGGTATCCGTCGTTATAAAACTGGACCAGCTCCGGTCCCCACCAGAGGAACATCGGATGCCGGGAGCTGAGGAGAATGCCGACCGCCGTGCGAAGGCTCTGGGGCCACTGCGACGGGGGGCCGACCGGCGTTTTCGACCAGTCGAGCGCGCGTATCAGCGCCCCCATCTCCCCGCCTCCGGCCAGGAAATCTTCCGGTTCAACCCCTTCAGGCTTTCTCGCCAGATTATCCATGTGGGTCTCTCAGCATCCAAACAACAGCGACTCTTTGTCAGCTGCATTATCAATTTAGGCATTATATCGCAGCGGCATTCCAGGATACAAGTCATCGTCGATCGTCGCTCGCGATGAACCGAAGGCGGCTCACGTCTGCACGACTTCCAGGATGTCCGGGGAAATGAACAGCGTGTCTTCAGAATATAATGCGCCCAGCAGATGTGACGAATCCCCCGGCGCTTCGCCGCGGGCTCGCGAAGCGCGGATGCGCTTTCCAGGCGATGTCGCCGGGGCGATGAATTACCCCGACAAGCAGTACGGGCTGATCTGTTTCTTCGACTGCCTGCACGACATGGGCGATCCGGTCGCCGACGCCCGGCACGCGGCCGAGGTGCTGGCCCCCGGCGGCACGGTCCTGCTGATCGAGCCGTTCGCCAACGACCGGGTGGAAGAAAACATTTCGCCGGTGGCGCGGCTGTACTACGCCGCCTCGACGACGCTCTGTTGTACGCATGCGGTCTCGGAGGGGGGGCGTCTCGTCCTCGGGGCGCAGGCGGGAGAGGCGCGTCTGGCGGAGGTCTTCCGCAAGGCGGGGTTCACGCACTTTCGGCGCGCGGCCGAGACGCCTTTTAATCTGATTCTTGAAGTGAGGTGGTAATGAACTGAGGGAGGAGCCGGCCTGGATAAGGGGGCTTCTCCCTTGAAGTGAGACCTCAGTAATTAGGATGCAGTTTCGCAGTTACTGACTTCTTCGATGGATTATTCACGTTGTCTAAACTACAATAAAATTGCTGGGGGTTTTAGAGCCAATCGGATCTCGGAGTTCCTTTTCATTCGCACTTGAATCTGCCCCATTTCACCACCTAATACCTTACGTTGCTTTACCATTCCTTTAATGGTTTTCTCAACGGCAGGAGGTCGTTTTTGGGTTTTCGATTTAGGCTCTAAAGTACAGTAGACCTTTTGAGTGTAACCTTTGAGTCTATCAATATCTTTTTTTGTTGGAATCGATTGTCCTCGGGTAAAGGTCGTAAGAATGGCGTGGCTGTTGTCCCCTTCCGTCATCTCAGTCCAGACTTCATGACAATGTCCAGTGTGTGACCCATGATGAGGAATTTTAAAGAGATTGGCTTTTCCTTGGGGCCGAAGCTGTGAGTTTACAATTGCCGTCCATCCGGTATAGGGGTCGCCAGTTTCAAGAAGGTCTGATCCAAGGAGGATAGCTCGTTCTCCAAACTGAATCCAGACGACTACCGCATTATGATTTTGTGAAGATCTCGGTACAACTCTTCTATCGTCCCCTTCAGTAGGGATTAGGGATCCAATTTCCATCAAAGCTTTTTGAACAGATCCGCCTGATGGGGAAAGCGCCCAAACTTTTACCTCATCAGTTCCGATTTGACTTTGAAAAAGTAACCGATCGGCAATAACTGGATGTAGAATCTGTGCCTTATTGCGAGGATTGAGCCGGGCTCGATGATTAAGAACCTCCACAATGGATGCCATCTCCCTGACTCCTAATATGTAACGATCAACCAGCGAGATAGGACTTGCGAGAGCTTGATATAAAGTAATGAATTCTTTTCCCAGCAGGGCAATTGAGTAGAAAACCTTCGCCGATTCGCACACGGTGATCATGCGTGAAGCACCAGCCGTATGGTCGTCGTGCCAGTGACTAATAATTATTATTTTTACGGCAGTAGCAGGATCGACACCAATTTTTCTGAGATAATGAAGAGCAATTGGTTCTTTTGTAGTTGCCTCAAAGCAGGAGTCGACGACCATCCAGACTCCTTGCCCTAAATGAGCAACAATGCACTCTCCTACTCCTGGACCAAAGAGGGAAATCTCTAATTCATCGGAGGCAGGAGGAGTGGTTTCAAGAACTGGTAAGGAAGGTTGAGAGCTGTTCTGCTTTTTCTTTGGCACGGTCTAGTTCTGCCTGTGTCCATTTAGGTAAACGACGGAAACGGATCCGAGACTCACGCACTCTAGGGCGTCCCGGATGATCAGCATATCCAACTGACCAATAAAACACTGCACCAAGTTTAATTAGTGGCAGATCGTCAATGGGTACTTCTTCCAAATCGAGTGTTACTTCTTCATTGGGAAAATCTGGATTGGTTCGGTCTGAAATAATAGAAGTAAAATCTTTCTCATGTACTTCAATAATACGCCCTTCCCATAACTGTAGAAGCCGGAAATGGCCTTTCGACGGGCTGACAGGTTTGATCACTGCACGTCGGGGAGACTGTAGTAACTGATGGATGGTCGGACTAATTTCTAGTTCTCGAAGTGTTTGAGGATCTTTCACAATTCCAGTTCCTCTAACAAAATCATCAATCAGCAGTTTTTCAGGTAAGTTTTGCGTTGTATCGCGGGGGTTAGAAGAATTTTCTGCCGTTCCCATCAGGTTAATACCTCTCGGAGGGTTGTCTGGGCAATCTTTATCGCTTTGTCCATTGAAGTCACCCAATGTTCAGAAAGAATTGCCGCAATATTCTGCCCATCAGCAATTTCGACATGGTTATTGATATTAATAGTAACGCCATGTTTTGTTCTGGCCGAGGGCTGCAGGTTCACGTTGGTGTAACCCTGCAGACCATTTGTCAATTTACTCTGCACACCGAGTGCTGTTAAACCAACACGGCCGGAAAGAGATTTCTCCCATATTCCCTTTGGTGCCAATGTATCGCCTACCTTATGCCATGCTTGCTCATCTTCAAAAGAGAAATCTACGATTCGGTTCATCCCAAGTTGTTTTACTGGCGTATGCTTCAGTATTTCAAATGTCATTATTACAAGATCACGTAATGGATTAAAATGTGCTACATCTGAAGTCAAAGCAACAAATTTCTGATGAACGACCTGTATACTTAGCCAGTTAAGCGAGAACTTCGTTAGCTCACGATGTACGATTTCAAGACCTTCGATCTTAGACTCTTCCGCTTCTACCTTCTGTATTAGATCATTTTTGGCAAACCATGATGGATGGAAAATCTCAGGATTAAAAGAACCAACTAAAACGATGCTTCCTTCCTGATAGATTATCTCTGGCTCAGCCATAGCCTAAATCTCTAATTAACCTGTACCTTGTACTATACCCTATAACTAGGAAAGTGGCCTAACCATATAATAGCGAGGATTTCCATGTCAAGTTTCTTTTGCCACAATTATGCTCCTCATCAACTAGCACTTATTCCAACTAGATACTCCCTTGTTATCTGTCTGCCTTTACAAAACAGTTTTCTTTCCCTATGATGCCTTGCTTCAACTCTAAGGAATGCTCACCGATGAAAATTCACCTGATCGACGGCATCTACACGGACGAGTACACGGACGATGGTCAGGTCTTGCAATCAAGCATTCACTCATATATGTGGTAATGCAAGATCAGGTTTCGGGGTTAGGTTGAATATTGACTTGCAGAGATGGCACCACATCTTTCACCTCGCGCCGGCTTGTAAACAAAAATGCGTTTCATTAAACTAAAATGAGTCATATAGATTGCATCATACTTCCCCAATCGATGGAGGTTTGAAGATGGAAGATGGACAGGTGTTAAAACACATCGATGAGCTCGCAAAAGAGGAACACCAACTCTATTCCAACGAAAACTTGAGCGACGAGGAAATGCAACGCCTCAAAGAAGTCACCACGGAGTTGGACCAATGCTGGGACCTGCTGCGGCAACGGCGCGGCCTGCGGGATGCCCAGGCCAATCCCGATACGGCGAAAGTGCGTTCCGCGAAGGTGGTTGAGAACCAACAGGGTTAACCTCGGACGCCGCGAACGAATGAAACTCCACCTGATCGACGGCACCTACGAACTCTTCCGAAACCACTTCGGCGCCCCGCCGAAGCAAGCCCCCGACGGCCAAGAGATCGGCGCGACCCTCGGCCTCTTAAGAAGCCTGGCCGCATTACTGGCGAGGCCGGAGGTGACCCACGTCGCCTGCGCCTTCGATCATGTCATCGAATCGTTCCGCAACGACCTCTATCCAGGATACAAAACCTCCGCGGGGATCGATCCCGACCTTCTCGCCCAATTCCCCCTGGCCGAAGAGGCGGTCGCCGCTCTCGGCGTGGTCGTCTGGCCGATGGTGGAGTTCGAAGCCGACGATGCGTTGGCCGCCGCCGCGATGAGGTGGAAGAACGACCCCGCCGTCGAACAGATCGTCATCGGCTCGCCCGACAAAGACCTGACGCAGCTCGTCTCCGGCAATCGGATCGTCTGTTGGGACCGGCGGCGAGACATGGTATTGGATGCGCCGGGAGTGGTGGCAAAGTTCGGCGTGGGTCCGTCATCGATCCCCGACTGGCTGGCGCTGGTGGGAGATGCCGCCGACGGCTATCCCGGCATTCCGGGCTGGGGGGCCAAGTCCGCATCGGCCGTGCTGGCGCGTTACGAACACCTCGAATCGATCCCGAACGACCCGAGTCAATTCGGCCTCGGCCCCGGCCGCGCCGCGCGTCTCGCGGAGAGCCTGGCCGCCCACCGGGAGGAAGCGCTCCTCTACCGGAAGCTCGCGACGCTCCGCGACGACGTTCCGCTCCAGGAGAAGCTCGATGATTTGAAGTGGCAGGGGGCCCGGAGCCGGCTCAAAGAGATGTGTGAAGCGTGGGGTGTGACAGATCTTCCAAAGCGGATCTCCCGCTGGAGTTAGCTAATCAGAAATCTGAAAATTAGGAATTAGGAATTTAAAATCCAAGAGCAAAGAGCCTGCGCGTCGAGGGCGTCCTGTGCCCCCCATTCTCCTGCGTTCCTTCTGTCAGACGTATTATCGACCAATTCAGGTCAGCATGTCGAAGCTCAATCCACGGTGTCTTTCCGTGTGTTGAGCGAGTTCTGACCGTGGGGGGTGCTGGGGGGCGGTAGCCCCCGCTGCCCTGGGAATCCGAAGGGGGGTGGGGCGAGCAGCCCCACGACTTTGCTCCTCGCAGACGGATCTTGGGTGGTTATCTGTGCGCGACGAAATAGGGGTTCTTCCCCCCGGCATGGTCGGTGACATCCAAAACATCGACGATTTCAGGAACCGCCTTCTTGATGGCGACGATCACCCCCTGCTTGAGCGTCACCTCCGCGCTCCCGCAACCGTGACACCCGCCCCCCAAGCGAAGATAGGCGATATGGTCTTTCACCCCCACCAGGGTGATTACGCCGCCGTGGCTGGCGACCGACGGATTGATCTCGGTATTCAGGAGGTGTTGGATCGCTTTCGCCTCCGGGTTGTCTAAATCGGCGGACGGCGCCGGCATCGCCCCCTTCGGATTGTCGACCTTAAAACCGGTCTGGTCGAGCGTGGTGACAAAGTCGATCTTCACATCTTCCAGAAACGAGGCGTCCCGCGGCTCCATAAAAAAGGCGAGGCCGTCGGCCTCCGACACGACATCGTCTTCCTTCCGCTTGCCCGCTTCGACAAAAGCGAGGCTATACTCGGTCTTCGTCGCCCCCCCCTTCATCGTCAGGCGAAGCCCCTCAATCTTTGTCTTCTTTTGTGTCTCCTGGTCCTTTGTCAGCGCGTCGATCTTCTTTCTGGCCGCTTCGGTCACTTGAATCATTTTGTTGTACCTCCCTTGTGTCGCAGGATCATACCATACCTCTGGGGAGATGTTCCGTAAAAATTGTGGTTGAACGGATAGGAAAGACGGTCTGCACCGCGGATCTTAGATCTAATGCTCCCCCGTACCGGTTCACCCCCCACCCTCCTCCTCCCCCCACTCCCGCAACCGCGCCACATTCCGCTCCCAATAATGATCACCGAGCCATCCCACTCCCAACTGATCGCTGTAAGTGGTATGCAACCCCATGATCCAAAGATGCCGCACCTTTACCATCGCAGGCAACGCCGCGCGTTCCGCCTCCGAGAGGGGACGGACCTTTTCATAGCCCTGCAAAACGTCGGTCCAGGTCGTGCCGATCTCCGACCGAAGCTTCGTCGACCGGAGAAAGTTCGCCAGGTCGTAAACGCGCCAGCCGTACCCGCACATGTCAAAGTCGAAAAAGGTGAGCCGATTCTCCGAAGAGAAGAAGTGGTTCCCCCCATGAAAATCCCCTCCGATAATGCCGTAGAACGGCGCCGATCGGGGCAGACCCCGCAGGGTCTCTTTTAAAGAGGAAGCGAGCGCGCGGAAGAAGGCGACATCCTCCGGCCGCCGGCCTTCGAGAAAGGTCTCGATGCGCGCCAGCGTGGCGTCGATGAGCTCGTCGGTATCTTGATGAAAGCGGGTCTGCTTGGCCTGAAAACGGTCGGAGGCAAGATGAATCCGGGCGATCCCTTCGCCGAAAAGACGGCTTTGTCCGGCATCCATCGAATGAACAATCCGGCCGGGGGCAAAGCTGAAGAGGGCATAATAACGCTCCCCTTCCGGTGCGCAGAGAAGCCCGAGAAGATCTCCGTTCCGGCGCGGAAGCGGATAGGCCACCGGCAGGCCCTGTTCGTGCAGATAAGCCAGCCACTCCAGCTCGAAACGGTAGTCGGACTCCTTCGTCACCCACGACTTTCCTCGGCGGTAGATGCGCAGGACATACCTTGCCTCGCCAGCCGTGAGAAGGTAATGGCTATTGGCGGTGTCACTCAGAAGCCGGCCGGTCAGCGGAGCGCCGAGGTCGTACTCCCGCGCAGCGATTTCCGCCGCCGCCTCCGCCGCGATGACGGAATGGGTCACACGCATTCGTTTCTCCCGTCCGGCGGAGCAAGCGGAATCTTCACCGAGAGGGTCGTCCCCTTCCCCGGCTCCCCCTGAATCGACACCGTCCCCCCCCAGAGGAGCGCCCGCTCCCGGATGCCGAGCAGTCCGAGCGATTTCGAATTGGCGATCTGCCCCTCGGTGATCCCCTTTCCGTTATCGCCGACCTCCAGAAGGAGGTGATCTCCCCTTTTCTCCAGCCGGACGTCGATCTTATCGGCGCCGGCGTGCCGGACGATGTTCGTGAGGGTTTCCTGAAAGATCCGAAAAACGGTCGTCGAGCGGTCCCGGTCGAGGGTGATCTCCTCCGGCCGGGCGGTGAACCGGCAGCGCATTCCGGTCCGGCGCTTGAAATCCTCGACCTGCCATTCCATCGCCGCCGTCAACCCAAGATCATCGAGGACCACCGGCCGCATCTCCGTCGAGATCTTTCGGACGGTTTGAATCGTCGCGTCGACCAGATGGACCATCGATTGGGTCCGCTCCCGGAGCGGTTTCTGATTTCGAGACAATTGCTTCTTCAACCAGGAGAGATCCATTTTCAGAATCGTCAGCTGTTGCCCCAGCTCGTCGTGGATCTCGCGGGAGATCCGCGTCCGCTCCTCCTCCAGGATGGTTTGCAGCCGCGCGGAGAGATCCCGCAGCTGCTGCCGAGAGTTCTTCAGCGCCTCTTCCGCCCGCTTTCGCTCGGTGATCTCGACGAAGGTGACGATGGCGCCGGAAAGTTTTCCGTTGTCCGGATCTCTCATCGGAAGGGCGCTGTAGATCGCCCAGGAGGTGCTCCCGTCGGGACGGCGGACGCCGATGATCACACCCGGCTGGGGCCGCCCCGTCTCCATGCATTTCGAAACAGGGTAGTCCTTGCTCTCGCACGGGGTGCCGTCTTCCCAAACGGTTTTGGTGTCGAAATCGGCGACGTATAATTTCTTCAGCGCGTCAAACCGGAGGCCCAAAATCTCCTGGGCCTTCTCATTCGCCATGCAAATCGTCCCGTCGGCCGCCACCTGGACGATCCCGGCCGAGACCCCTTCGATCATCCGGCGGTTGAGCTCGCTGCTTTCCAAAAGGGCCCGTTCCGTCCGCTTCTGCGCCGTCATATCGGTGGCGATGACCAGGGCCGACTCCACTTTTCCGCCCCGCTGGATCGGGAAGATCCGGGTGAGCCAATAGGTGGGGCCGACCGCAACCATCTCCACGCTCTGGGGCTCTCCGGAATCGAACATTTTTTCCAATAGCCGCTGAAACCGCGCCGCCTCCTCCGGCGCGTGATAGTCCGAGGCGTTCGTCCCGATGACGTTTTCGACCGTATATTCAGGCAATGTCCGGTTGATAAACAAGATCGTGCCGCGGCGATCCAGATTCGAGATGACGTCGGGAGAATTCTGAAGGAGGGCGCGATAGTTCTGTCCCGACCGGTGGACGGCCGGTCTGTTTCCCTTTCGGCGGGCCGGCGCCGAAGCGGCCGATTTTTTGTCTTTCTTAGGCATGAGGAAAGAGCCCTTTCGGTTTCATCTCTCCCCGTTGCTCTTTAATAAAACCTGCGGATGGGAGTGGTTTCTCTGATTCATCGGGAGAGGGAGGCCGGACAGAGAGCCGAACGAACCCCGGGCGAGCAAAGCGGCACGGGTCGTACCGGGTCACAAAAGCGGAGGCTTAAGCCGCTTAAGTGCGCATCGCCGCGGACTTTATCATATCATTTGGAAATATTCAAACGCCCCCCCGCTCCTCCGCCGCCCGCGCCGCCCGCTGCCCCTCCTCCACCTTGACGAACGACAAAAGAATCCCCCCCGCCACGAAAAAGAGAACGATCAACAAAATCGCGTTGCGGGTCGAGCCGGTCGCCCAGATCGAAAAGGCGAAGACGGCCGGGCCGGCGATCCCGGCGAACTTTTCGAAAATGCCGAAGAAGCCGAAGAACTCGGCCGATTTGTGGCGCGGAATCATGCTGGCGAAAAGAGAGCGGCTCAGCGCCTGAGCCCCCCCTTGAACGGTGCCGACGAGGATCGCCAGGAGCATGAAGTGGAAGGCGGTGGTCATGAAATAGCCGAGCACCGTGATGCCGGCATAGACCGTCAGCGCCAGAAAGATCGCCCGCTTCGCGCCGATTTTTCCGGCGAGGGCGCCGAAGAGAAACGCGAAGGGAATGCCGACGAACTGCGTGATCAGGAGGGCCAGGATCAGCGCCCCCTGGGAGATGCCGATCTCCGCGCCGTAGATGGTGGCCATCCGGATGATCGTCTGGATGCCGTCGTTGTAGATCATGAAGGCGATCATCATCAGGAAAGCCTGCTTGTAGCCGCGCAGATGGCGGAGGGTCTCCCGCAGGCGGCCGAAAGCGATCGTCGCCCAATGGCCTGCCCGGGGCGGCCCCGCCTCCGTCCGCGCGGCCGGCTCCGGCACCCGCCGGAAGAGCGGAAAGGAAAAGAGGAGCCACCAGATCGCGACGCTGAGGAAAGAGAGCCGGGTGGCGGTTCCGGCGTCGGGAATCCCGAAACGCTCGGGCATCTGGATGCAGGCCAGATTGACCGCCAGCAGCAGCCCCCCGCCGAGATAGCCGAGGGCGTACCCCGCGGCGGAGACGCGGTCCATCTCCTCTTCGCGCGCGATGTGGGGAAGGAGCGAATCGTAGAAAACGTAGCTGCCGGCCGCCCCGATGTTGCCGAGGACGAACAACACCGCCGCGAGGAGCCAGTCGCCCCGCTGGATGAAGACCATGCAGGCGGTGGCGGCCACCCCCAGGGCGGCGAACGCGCCGAGCATTTTTTTCTTGAGGGCGGCGTAGTCGGCGAGGGTGCCGAGAAGGGGCGAGGCGACCGCGATGAGGATCAGCCCGAGGGTGGTGGCGAGGGCGAAGCGGGTGGTCGCGCCGGCCGGATCGAGATCGGCCCCCGCGACCCGCTGGAAATAGATCGGAAAAACCGCCGCGACGATGGTGGTGGTGAAGGCCGAGCTCGCCCAATCATACATGGCCCAGGCCCGCAGCTCGGAACGGTCCAGCCCCAGGCGCCGGAGCAATTTCGCGATCACGCTTCTTATTTTCCTCCCAACCCTTTGGACAAAACGGCCCCGACAACCGGCCGGGGGTCGATCTGATGCCGAAGCGTCCACTATACCATCAGAGAGGGTCCGCTCACTATAGGGATCTACATTTTTATTGAGAGATCAACCGACGCGAAAAGAAAGAAAGCGCTCCCGGGGAGAGGCCCGGTCAAAAACAACAAACGGAATGGAGGGGAGGAAGGACGTCCGAACCGGGCCGGGCGGCCCGGCAGCGGGGGGCCTCTTTGGATTTCTAAATGATTCTCTTCAATTGATTCTCTTCAAATCCCGTCTTTTTTCCTTTCGACGGCCGAGATCAGTTGCCAAATTTACGATCTCGGATATATTTACTGTGTCCCTCGCGATTGATTGCGCCTCAGGATATCCCACTGAGCACTTTTAAACGCTAGAAGGATCCGATCATTCCTACGAAGAAAGCATACTCGAATCCGGCGCGCTTCGAGCCGCCGGAGATTTGCGTGAGGCGCCGGTCCGAATGAGCCTTCTCAAGATGAGTCTCCTCGCAAAGCTGCTGACCTTGATCATCACGATCGCCGTGATCAGCGGAACCGTTCTCATCACCCACGCGATCAAAAATGAAGAGCGCGGCGTCTTTGATGAGAAGGTGCAGGCGAGCAAGTTGATGGCCGGGCCGATCGTCCACAGCATCTACAAGGACATGCTCGATGAAAGGGCCGACATGGCGCGCTACCTGATTGCGGGGATGATCGCACAGGGGAACACCGTGCGGACACAGATCGTTCGAGGAAACGGGGTGGAGGAGGCCTTTCAAGACTTCAAAACGCTGCGGGAAGTGGAGGTGGAGTATGACGGCCTCCGGCCCGAGTGGACCGACAACCATCCGAACAAAGAGGTCAATGTCGCCGCGGGGGTCGACGATCCCCGCTTTAAAGAGGCGCTGGCGGCGTTTAAAGAGGGCCGTCTGGAAAGCATCTATTATACCGAGGAGGTCGACGGCCGGCGAATCCTTACCTATCTCACCCCGCTGATCAAACAGAAAAAATGCAACGCCTGCCATACCAAAGACGAGACGATCCGGGGGGTCTTGATGATCTCCACCTCCCTCCAGGAGATGGACGCGCGGCTGGCCGACAGCAGGAGAGACTGGATTTTATACGGCGTCTCAATTCTCGTCGGAACCTGCATGACCCTGACCTTCTTCGTCCGGTGGCTGATTTCGCCGCTCAAACAGATGACCGAGATCGCCGCTCAGATCGCAAAGGGGAATTTCAGCCGGGAGATCCAGGTCCGCACCGACGATGAAGTCGGAATTTTAGCGCGCGCATTTTCGGAAATGGCCACCAGCTTGAAAAGAAGCATGCGGGAGCTCGCCTCCGGCATCCGGGAGAATTCCAGGCAGATCGTCGCCTCCTCCCGATCGCTCTCCGCCTCCAGCCAGCACATGAGCGCCAACTCCAAAGAAACCGAAGCGCTGGCGAGCAACGTTTCCAGCGCCAGCGAAGAGACCAACCGGAACGTCCAATCGGTCGCCACCTCGGCGGAGGAGATGTCCGTTTCATTCAAGGAGGTCTCGCAGGATGTTCAGAAGGCGGCTCAGAAGACCTCGCACGCGGTGCAAATGGCGGAGGCGACCAATAGCACCATCTCGAAGCTGGGCGGATCGAGCGCCGAAGTCGGAAAGGTGGTGCGGATGATTACGTCGATCGCCGAGCAGACCAACCTGCTGGCGCTCAATGCGATGATCGAAGCGTCCCGGGCCGGAGAAGCCGGAAAGGGATTCGCGGTGGTGGCGAACGAAGTGAAAGATCTGGCGAAGAAGACGACGAAAGCGACCGAAGAGATCGGCCTGAAGATCTCGATCATTCAGGCCGACACCGAAGAGGCGATCAAGGCGATCAACGAGATTCGAAAAATTATCGGCGAGATCAATATCATCGCGACCTCCATTTCAGGAGCGTTGGAGCAGCAGGCGGCCACCACCCACGAAATCAGCCGCAACGTCGCGGAGGCCGCTCGCGGTACCAGCGAGGTGGCACAGAACATCAGCGGCGTGGCCGCGGCCTCAAAGAGCACGGCGGAAGCGGCGGTGAGCGTCTTGGCCTCTTCCGAAGATCTGGCCAAACGGGCGTCCGATTTAATCGCCCTGATCGACAAGTTCACGGTGGAGTCGAACGAGTTGAAACCGGACGCCGGCGGGAAAGCGGGCCCGGCAGCCGCTGATCTCAACGCCGATGAAAAACGACCAAGCTCAAGCGTAAAACGCCGTTTCAATCACAATTGAGGGAGACCCATGTTGGCATTGCGTTTATTCCTAATGTTGGTTTGGATCGTTGCATCGGCGGGGCGGCCGTCTGCCGGCGCGGCACAAGAGATCGGCTGGGAGAAGATCCCCCCTTTCAAAGCAACCCTTTTCTATCCGGGCGTCGCCTCCTGGGAATTCCTCTTGAGCGACAGCCACCGCCTCGGCGGCAAGAACATCAAGAAGGGGGAGCGGGCCTGCATCGAATGCCATCTCGACGAAGCGACCGGCAATCTCGACCTCGGGGCGGAGCAGATCGCCGCAGGCAAACTGACGATGAAGCGGTCGAGCCAACACTTCGAGCCCGATCCGATCCCCGGAAAAAAGGGATTCCTCAAGGTCAACGTCCAAGCGGCGTACGACGACGACTATTTATATCTGCGATTTGATTGGGAGTCGAACGGAACAAGCTGGAAGGAGCCGGCGATGGCGGGGGAAGAACGCTTCGATTCGGTGGCGGTTCAGGTCAACAAGAGCCAGAACGCTTTTAAACGATACGGCTGTTTCGTCGCCTGTCATAAGTTCCTCACCTCGATGATCGAAACCCCCTCCAAAAAGGAACTGGAGAGCCACCCCTATTACGGCCCACTCAAACGGGACGACCTCCGGCTTTATGCCTTCTATACCCGGGAAGAGGAAGGGTGGGCCTCGATGAAAAAAGAGGCCGATCTGAAAAAACTTTTGAGCGAGGGGGGACTGATCGATCTCTGGCGGGTGAAATTTTCCGGACAAAAGACCGAGTCCGAGGATTGGTCGATTTTTGCCGACCGGCTCAAAGACAAGCAGGCCGATGTCGAAGGGAGCGGTGATTGGAAGGATGGACGATATACCGTCGTTCTGAAGAGAAAGCTCCAGACCGGAGATGCCAACGATGTGCAGCTGGCGCCGGGGGACGAGATCTCCGTCGGTGTGGCGGTCCATGACGACAAGGTGAAACAGAGAAGACATTATGTCTCGTTTCCGATCAGCATCGGGTTGGGTTCGTCGACAGGGATGATCAAGGCGGTCAAGATCAAATAGACAAGGAGGTCGTTCATGAGCAAGGGGCAGGGTCCCAATTTCCTATTCGAGCGGGGTCGGATTCGAGAGATCTTCAGACGATCGGCGGTGCTGATCGGGATGGTCGCAACCTTCGGCCTCTTTGCAGTCGCCGCGGAGGCGGCCGGACCGGTGAACTGGGTTGCGATTAACCCGACGATGGCCGATTCGGAATATGTCGGCGACGTGAAGGTCTGCGCCAAATGCCACGAAGAGTACATCCACACCTTCGAGAAGACGACCCACAGCAAACGATTCACTAGTCACCCCGAAAACCCGCTCCAGGAGCGCTACTGCGAGGCCTGCCACGGTCCCCAGAGCAAACATGTCCAGCGCCCGCGGGTCCCGGAGTTCCGCCTCTCCCTGAAAGCGGACGGTCCCCTCACGCAGAAACAGAGAGACTCCGTCTGCCTGCAGTGCCATGAAAAGGGGGAGCGGATGCACTGGCAGGGGAGCCTCCATGAGATGAGCAACGTCGGCTGCAGCAACTGCCATTACCTCTCGGAGCCGCGCTCCGCGAAAGCGCTCCTGGTCGCCAAAGATCCCAAGCAGGTCTGCACCCAGTGCCACAAAGATAAAAGAGCGCAGCTGATGAAGTCGTCCCATATGCCGTTGCGGGAGGGAAAGATGACCTGCACCAGCTGCCACAACCCGCACGGCGGGCCGGGACCGTCGCTTCTGAAAACCGAATCGGTGAACGACACCTGTTACATGTGCCACGCCGAAAAGCGGGGACCGATGGTCTGGGAGCATCCGCCGGTCCGGGAGCGCTGCTCGAATTGCCACGAACCGCACGGCTCCAATTTTCCGAGCCTGCTGAAGATGCGGCCGCCGCAGCTCTGCCAGTCGTGTCATTCGGAGGTCTTCCATCCGAGCTGGCTCTACAGCGGAACCAACCTGCCGGGAGGCCCCCCCTCCCCGCAAGAGGCCCCTTCCCAACGGCTCGTCGGGAAAGGATGCGTGAATTGCCACAGCCAAATCCATGGTTCCAGCCACCCGTCCGGAGCGAGGTTCCAACGATGACGCGCGAAGATCAAAACGAAAAGAGGAAAACAATACTGAAGCAGCTGCTGTTGGCCGGATTTTTAATACTCTCTCCTCTCTCGATCCCGCTTCACTCGAGCGCCGAAGAGGCGCCGGCCGCGGAACCACCCGAAATGTCCCAAGAGAATGCCCCGCTGGAAGAGGCGGTGCCGATGGAGGCGAAGGAAGAGCCGTCGGAAATCGACCGGTGGCACGGGCGGGTCACCGTCGGCGGCGGGGGGGTCCGGCTCGACAACGAGTCGTTCAAATTCGCCGAGTATGACCGGATCCCGGACGACGGATTCTTCTTCGTCGGAGACGCCGACCTCCATTTCAACCGAAATGATTATCATATGGACTTTCTGGCGGAAGATCTCGGCCTGGAGAACCGGCATCTGTCGTTGAAGAGCGGGCGGTACGGGCGGTATGAAATTCTTTTGAATTACGACGAAACGATCCGGCGAAGCTCGAATACGAGCCAAACCCCCTTCCATGGCGCCGGGGGAGGCAACCTGACCCTCCCCGCCGGATTCGTCACCGGGGCGAACACCCAAGACCTCCTCACCCTTCAGAGCAGTCTGAAGGAGGTCGATTTGGAAGTGAAGCGGAAGGCGGCGACCGCCGGCTACTCCTATGTCATCGGCCTGATTCAATTTGATTTATCCTTCAAGAGGGAATACAAGGAAGGGATCGGCTCGCTCGGCGGGGTGGTCGGAACGAACGGCGGGGATGCCCGGAGCATCATCCTGCCGGAGCCGATCGACTATATCACCGACGACATCAAGGCCTCGGTCTCCTACGGCGGAGAGAGGAGCCAGGCGGAGCTCGTTTATCACTACTCCCAGTTCAACAATCGGGAAGAGACGCTCCGTTGGAGCACGCCGTTCGACGTCCATTTTAATCCGCCGACCTTCACCTTCGAGCCGTATCAAAGCCCGATGCCCTCCACCGGCTTTCAGGCCCGGCACCAGCTCTACCCCGACAACCAGGCGCACAATCTCCACCTGACGGGGGGGATCAACCTCCCTTATGCCACCCGGGTGACCGCCTGGGTCGGTCTCGGCCAGATGAAGCAAAACGAGGACCTTCTCCCCTTTTCCACCAGCACCGACACCAGCCTGCTTCCAAGGAGAACGTCCGACGCCGAGATCGACACAAGGCTTCTTTGGCTCAAGGTCGCCTCCCGACCGCTGTCGCGCCTCTCGCTCGACGCTCAATATCGAAACTATACGACCAAAAACAAGATGCCGCGAGATCTCTTCTTGTATGTGAAGACCGACAACGTCCTCGGAACCCAGGCCGACATCGCCTCCGTGAACGCGCACTACAGCCTTCCTTACGATTGGGCGCAGGAGCAGATGAAGCTCGACGCCGCCTATTATCTGGCGGCCGGGACGAGCGTGAAAGCGGGATACGACATCGACACGATCGAGCGAGACTACCGGGAGATCAACAAGACGCGGGAGAATACGGTCCGGGCCGGCCTTCGCTCCACCTATTTCTCCAAGGCGCATATTGGCCTCAACGCCTCCTCCGGCGTCCGAAAAGGGGTGGACGACTACGACCAGGCAAAGCTCTTCAATGAGATCCACTCGGCCGAGTACATCAACACGATCGCCGACCCGGCCCTTCGATTTCAAAACCATCCCCTGCTCCGGAAATTCGACATCGCCGACCGGGATCGGGTCAAATACGGCGCCCAGCTGACCACCTTTCCCCACGAGACGACCACCGTCGGCTTTCACTACAATCGCATCGGAGATGATTACGACGATTCGGTGCTCGGCTTGCAAAACCGGGATGATCGAAGCGTCACGGTCGACGTTTCCGTGACCCCGGTGGAGATCCTCTCCGTTTACGGCTATTACACCCGGCAGCAGATCGACATCCGGCAGGCGGGGAGAAATTTTGAAGAGCCCCCCGAGCCCGGTTATCTCGATCCGAACCGGAACTGGCGGATCGATCAGGATGATCGGACCGACACCTTCGGCGCCGGCGTCAACGTGAGCCTGATGGAGAATCGGGTGATCCTCGGCGCCCTCTACTCGGTCTCGAAGTCGAACGTCGCCATCGGGGTGACCGCCGGACCGGCCCTCCCCCCCGCCGCCGACCTCCCCGATTTAACGACCGAGCTCCATTCGGTCGAGCTCTCGGGACAATACCGAGTGACCGAGAGGCTGAGCGTGGGGGCGAGCTTTCTATATGAGAGTTACCGATCGGACGATTTTGCGACAGACGGGATCGTTCCCGGCTCCGCCACCATTCCGACTGTTGTGACCCTGAGCGGGTCGGTCCCCGACTACCGGGCGCAGGTGGCGGTGGCCTATCTGACGATGGAGTTTTAAATCGCTTCAGGCAGGATCAGAAAAGAAAGGGGTGAAGGCGGCGCTTAGGCCGCCTTTTTCCCTTTGAGTTGATCTTTCACCGTCTCCCGGCTGACGAGCTTATTGAAGGTGCTCGGCTCCCCGTCGGCTTTTTTCTCCTGATAAAGGAAGGCGAGCCCCTTCTCTTCGAGCTTTTGGAAAAACTCCGGCCACGAAATATCCTCCAACTCCGCCTCGGCCCCGCCGGGAAAGTTGATCCGCAAGATATCGGTCCCCTTCACCACTGCCGGTTTTCCCCCGCGCGCCTCCGCCCATCGGCGGATCGTCTCGGGATCGGTGGTGACCTTCGCTTCCGCTTTCTCTGCCATGGCATCCTCCTCGGTTAGATCTATCTTAATCCCATCTTACCCCCCCTCCGGAACGAGCCGCAATTAGACCCGATGGAGTAGATTCCTTACGAATGAAGCACGATGGATGAGGAAACGGTGGGGAAATTGACAAATCATTCTTCCCGATATACTCTGTCATTTGTCGATCTGAATTGATAGAATAGAAGAAGCTTTCCAAGGCATTATTTTAGGAGGACCGAATGATCGAAACTTTACTTCCGGGGATGACCATCCTGAAGAATAACCTTCACCCGTTGATGATCCACTTCCCCATCGCCTTCTTTGTCGGGGCGTTGGCGATGGAAGCGATGGCGGTGTTCCGGGATGAGAAATTCCACTTCGCCGCCACCTGGATGCTCTACCTCGGAACGATTTCGGCGCTGATCGCCCTGCCGACCGGCTTCATCGCGGGCGAATTGGCGGCGCAGAACGACCCGCGCGGCCACAGCGCCCCCGGCCATGAACTGATCCACGTGCACCGGGACTGGATGGTCGCCACCACCGGGGTCGGGATTCTTCTCACGATCTATCTCTTTTGGATCAACGGCTGGGGGAAGTGGCGCTCGCAACGGTGGGCTTTCCTCTTCGGGCTGATGATTTTGTCCGCCCTCGTCGCCATGGGGGCCGACCGGGGCGGCCGGCTGGTCTTCGAGTTCGGCACCGGGATCAACCCCGAAGTGCTCGCCAAGCCGGCGGAAGAGGACGACCATCACGAAGACGACGGCCATTCGCATTAGCCTGTCGGCTCTTGATTCTTAATTCCTAATTCCAGATTCCTCATTGTCTTTTGCCTCTCCCCGCGCCACGTAGACCGCCGCCGCCAGATCTCCCGTGACGTTGAGGGTGGTCCTGCACATATCGAGCAACCGGTCGACCCCCAGGATCAAACCGAGCCCCTCCAACGGAATGCCGAACATTCCCAGGATCATCGCAATCACCGGAAGCGACCCGGCCGGCACCCCGGCCGTTCCGATCCCCCCCAGCACGGCGATCAACATGATCAGCGCCTGCTGCGACAGGTCGAGGGGAACGTCGAAGAGCTGCGCGAGAAAAAGGACCGTCACCCCTTCGAAGAGGGCGGTGCCGTTCTGATTCATCGCCGATCCCGCGGTGAGAACAAACCGGCTGACGTGGCGGGGGAGTTTCAACTCCTCTTCGGCGACCTTCAGCGCGGTCGGAAGGGTGGCGCTGGAAGAAGCGGTGGCGAAGGCGGTGATCATCGCCGCCCGGATATCCCGAAAGAAAGAGCGGGGCGACCGCCCCCCCAAAAACCGAACGGAGAGGGAATAGACGACGAACATGTGGAGCGAAAGGGCCAGCAACACCACCCCGACATACGCCGCAAGGGGGCGGAGGAGGTCGACCCCCAGCCGGGCGGTCATCGTAAAGAGGAGGGCGCCGACGCCGAACGGCGCCAGCTTGAGAACGCCGTGAATCAGGGTGAGGCTGACGTCGTAGAGCCCCTCGATCGTTTCCCGAAGCCGGGCCGCCCCTTTCGTCTCGGTCATCGACAGGGCGATCCCGAAGAGGAGCGAAAAGAGGATCACCCCGATCATCTCTCCTTCGGCCGCCGCCCGGATCGGGTTGTCGGGAAACATCGAAACGATCAGCCCGATCCCCGACCGCTCCGGCGGCTTTGCGGCGAACGGCGCCGTCCCCGACGCGGCAAGGGCGCGGAGCGACGCCGGAACCCCCTCCCCCGGCCGGACCAGATTGACCAGCCCCATCCCGATCGCCACCGCAATGAGAGAAACAACGACCGTATACGCCAGCGTCCGGACGCCGATCCGCCCCAGCCGCAGCAGGTCCAGCCCCCCGATGCCGACGACCAGCGCCGAGAAAAGCATCGGAATGACCAACATAAAGAGAAGCCGAAGAAAGATCTGTCCCACGGGGAGGACGATCTGGTTCACCAGCGGGTCGAACCACGGCGCTCCTTCCCCCAACCCCCGCGCCGCGACGCCAAGGAGCGTCCCGGCCAAAAGGCCGATCAGAATCGGGGCGCTCGGGTTCGAATGTTTCCTTTTTTCTCGTGTCATTCCCGAAACTCATACACTGTGGCGGCGATTAAGCCGCCGAAGGGACCCGAAAAGCGTCGCACGAGAGGGGAAGCCCAAAAGCAAAACGGCGCGCGGATCGGCCCCCCGTTAAGACGACTCTCCCCGGCGGGTCTTCTCCAGCGACCCCTCCGCCTCCCGCCAGCGTTGAACCGCCGGAGGGAGATCGGGCGAGGGGTGGGTGACGCCGACCGCTTTCAACACATCGGCGATCGGGACATTCCCGTTCCGGCCCCGGAACAAGCCCTTCACCAATCCGATCGCGATCAACTCCCCGCCGCGCTCGAAGCGCTGCTCGACAAAAAACCATTTTTCATCCCAGCCGACGACCCGGCTCTTTAACCGATACTTTTGGAACGGGTTCAGCGGGCGGAAGTAACGGATGAGGGCCGAGGCGACGATCGGCTGCCATCGGAATCGGACGACCGTTCTTCCCAGCGGGGTCCGCGCGATCAGATCGAGCCGGCCGAGATCCATTACCGTCAAAAATCGGCCGTTGTTCATATGGGCGTTGATGTCGAGGTCGGTCGGCCAGACCCGCAACGTCAAAACCGAGGCGTCGAGCGGTTTTAAGGGGGGCCGGAAGAAGCTGCCGATCAAAATGGCGATCAAACGGATAAACAGATTCATAAGCGATGCTGCGGAAAACCCTCCTCTTCGGGGCCGGAGCACCGCCGGCGCCCAGCATCACGCCGTGAAGGACAAGCGGGAACCGAATTCCTTGAGAGGATATCATACACCGGGGGAAAGGGGGAGTCAAAGAGATAGGAACCGTCGATTCCCCGGTGACGCGGGACACATTTTCCCTCATCCTCGAATAAGGGATAAAAAGGCAAGCAAATTTTAGTCTCTCGGTCGCGCGACGGCGGCGCGGGGTTGATTTTTATTCTTCAGAACCTTCATACTTATTCAGAGTCATCCACTGAGACAACGGTCGCTTCACGTTGGATTGTACCCGAAAAGAGATCGGAGATGAAAATCCGGAATAAGGAGGCAAACGAATGGTCGGTGTATTAGTCGTGGTCGTTTTGGTGCTTTTGATCATCTATTTAGCTCAGCGAGTATAGACGCGGGTCCCGCCCCCGGTCCTGTCGGGGGCGGGACCGACGCAAACATTAACGGCGGAAAACATGCAGCTTGAAGTTGACCATCTGACGAAAGTGTATCCCGGAAAAAGAGGGCTCCTCGCGACGAGCTTTAAAGTGGAAAAAGGGGAGTGCATCGCGATTGTCGGACACAACGGCGCCGGCAAATCGACCCTTTTGAAAATATTGGCTAACTGGATTGTTCCCGACAGCGGGCGTGCGCGGGTGGAAGGGATCGACCTGAAAAACAGATTGGCGCTGGTTCGAAAGATCGGCTTTGTTCCTGAAACGCCGAACCTTTTCGATCTCTTCTCCGTGGAGTACAATTTCAGACTCTTTGCCCGCCTATTTCAGATTCCTTTTGTACGGATCGAAAAAGCGCTGAAGGAATTTGATCTGCTCTCATTCCGCCACACGAAAGTGCGGGAATTATCAAAGGGGCTCAAGCAGCGGGTCAGCATCGGGCGCTCCCTGCTCCCCGATCCGCCGCTCCTTCTTTTCGATGAACCGACCTCCGGACTTGATTTTGAAATGACGAAAGAGATTTACAAACTGCTGAAGGGCCTTCATGTCTCCGGGAAAACCATTCTGTTTACCTCTCATCGGCCGGAAGAGATTCAAACCCTCGCCACACGGATCATGGTCCTGCATCAAGGGGGGCTCGTCTTCGACGGCCCGCCGGGGACCTATTTCCAATCCGAGATTCATGAGAACCTCTACGCATGATCAGGAATATCGTCACGCTGACCTCGAATGATCTGGCGATGGCATTCAAGAACAAGAGCCTCTACCTGATCCTTTTTACCCCTCTGTTCGTTTTCTTCACCTTGCAGCTCGTCGATCAGAGCGATGCCGGCCTTCAAAAAATAAAAATCGGGCTGATTCAAAAAGGAAACTATTCCTCAGCCATGATTGAAAGCCTCCGATCCGCCGATCAGACATTCGAAGTTTTCCGGTTTGCGGATGAAGCGGAAGGGAAAGCATGGTTGAAAGAAAAAAAAGGGGACGGCCTTTTGATCCCCTCCGAGAAAGAGCCTCCCCGTTTGGCGCTGATCGTTTTGACAAAGGCCTCTTTCCAAACGCTCGCCATCATCGAAAGCGTTTCCGCGTTGCAAAATGCCGTCGAGGGGAATCGCAAGCACTGGATTTCCGAGATTCGGGCGCTTCAGGAAACCGCGGTCCAAAAGCAGACCCTGCCGACCTGGGTCTTGATGCTGGTTCTGCTGGTGAGCTTTATCATCTTGCCGGCGCAGGTGGCCGAAGAAAAAGAGAAGAAACTCCTCCTGGGGCTTTTGCAAACGCCGATCCGAGAGACGGAGTGGCTGGCGGCGAAGTTATTCTTCGGGATGACTTTAACCGGCGCCGGCGTGCTCTTTCTTCATCTGCTCGGAAGATTTCAATTCGATCCGGGAGGGGGCTTGAGTTATGCGGCCTTTCTGATCGCCGGGAGTTTCTGCTTCAGCGCCTTTGGAATTTTTGTCGGTTTTTTGTGCCGCAATCAGGCGAGCGCCCGAACCCTCGGCGTCCTTTTTTATCTGCCGCACCTGCTTCCCTCCGCCTTGTCCGACTTTTCTCAAAAATTGACGGCGGTGGCGCCGCTCCTCCCTTCCTATCGGCTCTATGAGCCGATCCGGGCGATTCTTTTGGAGGGAAACCGCTTCCCGAATTTCGCCCTGGAATGGGCCTACTTGCTTTTGGCCGGTCTGGCGGCCTGTTTTTTCTCCTATACATTAATGAAAAAAAGGTGGCTGATGTGACATTGAAGCTCCCCGCAACAAGCCGCAAGGAATGCGACGCGCGCGCGTTCACAAGCGGAAGCCTCGCGGAAATTCGGTTGCCGTCGCAGAACCCGCCTCACTCCGTTTCAGGAAGCCCGAAGAAATAAAAGAGATAGATATCCTGATGCGGAACCTCCGCTTGATTCACGGCGGAGCGGAGCGCGCGTCCCTCGGCATTCCGGTATATGAGCGTGACGTGCGATTCCCCCGTGAGGCTTTCGCTGTACCAGAACGGGATGGAAAGGTGGGTCCCGGTGCGGATGCTGAAGGTTCGGCTGGTGGAGCCGATCCCGGCGGCATTTATTTTCGCCACGACGGAGAGGTCTCCCCGGGGAACGACTTCGCCGTCGAGCGCTTCGACCGCTTCCTTTAAAACCGATCGGGCGTAAGAAAGGATCGCCGCGGAGAGGGGGGCCGTCCCCAACATCTCCACCTCCAACGAAACCTTCTTCCCCTGCACCAGGCTCGGATCGAGGATTAAATTACGATCGAGCCCGGTCGAAATGACCCGCTGGGCGGTAGAACCCGTTCCGGACGTCGGGGGGACCTGCATCACCGTGGCGCAATTCGCCAGGAAGAGGGCCGGAAGAAGGAGCAGAGGGAGAAGCGGCAGCCTCATTTCAACGTCCGGAAAGGGCCGATCATGTAAAACCAAAAACTTTCCCGCAGAGAGGCCTTCCCAACGCGGTCGAACGTGGTGACGAGGCGCGCTTCTTTCAGGTCGTAGAGGGCGAAGTGGAAATCGGCGAGGCCGCGGACGACCTCGGCGTAATAGATCAACGGGAGATCGCGGCGGACCCGATCGACCCCAAAAGCGCGCGCCCGGGCGGTCAACCGCAAATCGGCGTCGGCCTCGGAGGAAACGACCCGAACCCCCTGCTCCACCAGCTTCTCCGCGATCCAGGACTGGATGAAGGTCTCCTCCGGGCTTCGTTCCGTGAACCGCTCGGTAAGGGTCACGACGTCGAGGAAGATCTTTTTTCCGGAATACGCGCCCAGATCAAGGCGATCGACCACCTTTCCAAGGGCCACCGTCTCGATGATCTGGGAATTGGCGGAGAGGCCGCTGACCGGCCCCTGGTAGCGCTGTGTCGCACAGGCGGAGAGAAAGAAGAGAAGAAAAATGGAGAGAACCGGCGAGACCGCCCCCCTCGAACACATAATCCGTTTCCCATTGTGGAATATCCCCATCAACGCGATCCCTCCCGCGACATCGGCTTGCGATGGATAGTATACCATCTTAGGAAATTCCGTTCGGCAAAGTCAATTTTTCAAATCAACGGACGGCCATAACGATCTTGCCGGTGTGCCGGCCCGACTCCGTCGCAAAAATTCCAGAAACAACGGCCTCCGCCCTCCCTCTCCCTCCTTGATCGGTCCTCCCGCAAAACACCCCGTTTGTGGTGTTGCCCCTCCTTGAGGGATGAGGCAGACTGGGAATTGTAAACGATTGACCCGTCCACCCACTCAAACAAGGAGGTCTCCTATGGAATCTATGGCCTGGTTGACATCGGCGCTCTCCCCCTGGATCGGCTTTTTGTCCGTGGGAGTTTTCGCTCTGATTCCGGCCGTCTATTTTCTCTCCGTCGCGCGGCCGGCGCGCAAGCGCGTTCCGGTGATCTGTCCCGAAACGGGAGACCCGCTCCGGGTCGGGATGGAAATCAACATTTTCCGGAATCCCCGAAAAATCGGAAAAGGGCTTGACGTCGTGAGCTGCCCGCTCTTTTGCAGCGAGGAGATCCTCTGCTCGAAAGAATGCCTGCTCGAGAGCAGACCGCAGCAGATCCACCGGAGGGCGGTCGAGCGGCATCTTAAAAAAACGGCGATGGTCGTCTCTTAACCCACGGAAAAGGAGTGAACAATGAAGGTCGCAGCGTTGGTCCTAATTTCTTTCATCCTCATCGGCGCCGGAACGGCCCATGCCAAAACGTATCTTCTTAAGACGGAGATGTCGGGCGAGTTCGCTTTTATCGGAGAGGATGGAACCAAGAACCCGACCCTGGAGGTGTATGAGGGAGAGGTGGTTGAATTGATCATCGAAAACGGCGACGGGGCGCCGCATGTTTTGTCGATCCCCGAGCTGGCGGTGAAGTCGGCGCGCGTTGACACGGTGGGCGAACGGACGATCATCAAATTCGTCGCGAAGAAAGGAGCGTTCCCCTACTTCTGCCCTCTCCCCGGCCACCGGAGACTCGGCATGGAAGGGAAGATCATCTGCCTCCGAAAAGAGGCGAAACGTCGACCCGCTTAAAGCGCGCAACGGGTTCGGTTTTTATTCCGGATGATCCTCTAGGAGGGCCGGACGGCCATAAAAAAGGTCCGGCCTCCCCGGTCGACCAATAGAAGCACCGTTTGATCTTTCTTCATCTTTGAGATCATCGTCTCGTACTCCTTCACATTCTTGAGCGGTTTTCGATTGACCTCCACAAGGATATCGCCCTGCCGGAGCCCCGCCTCCTCCCCGCCGCTTCCCGTCGCCACCCCCTCCACGACGACCCCCTCCCGGCTATTGTTCAGAATGCGCTCTTCCAACGCCTCCGGGGAGATGTCGCGGACCTCGATGCCGTCCATCGGCGCGCTCGTCTCCCTCTGCTCCGCTTGCGGCGGCGCTTCCCGAGCGGCTTCTCCCACATTTTCCTCGACGGTGACGCCGATCGTCTGCGGACGCCCTTCCCGGTAAATGTTCAGCTTGAGCGGGCTTCCGACCGAAGCGGAGGCGGTCAAGTTCCGAAATTGCCCCACGCTCTCGACCGGCTCTCCGTCCGCCTCTAAAATAATATCCCCCCGCCGCAGCCCCGCCTTGTCGGCGGGACCGTTGATCAGAAGATCTCCGACGAGGACCCCTTTCGGTTTGGAGAGACCGAACTCTTTCGCCAGCTCCGGGGTCACCTCCTGAATCGAGATCCCCAGCCAGCCCCGGACGACCCTCCCCGCTTTCATTAAACTCTCCATCACCGGCTTCGCCATGTTGCTCGGAATGGCGAAGCCGATCCCCATCGATCCTCCCCCCTCGCTGAAAATCGCCGTATTCACCCCGATGAGTTCCCCCCGGATATTCACCAGCGCGCCACCGGAATTTCCGGGATTGATTGGCGCGTCGGTCTGGATAAAGTCTTCATAATCGGCGATGCCGACATTCGCCCGCCCGACGGCCGAGATGATGCCGAGGGTGACCGTTTCCATCAGTCCGAACGGATTGCCGATCGCCAGCACATATTCTCCGACCTGCAATTTTGAAGAATCTCCCCAGGAGGCCGACGGCAGGTTCCGGGCGTCGATCTTCACCACGGCGAGATCGCTCTTGATATCGCTCCCCACGACCTTTGCGGAAAACGCCCTTCGATCGTTTAAGATCACCCGGATCTCCTTCGCGTCGGCGATGACATGGTGATTGGTCACGATATATCCGTTCGGATCGATGATCACCCCCGACCCGATCTGGCCTTGCACCTGACGGAGATGAGAGGGGGAGTCGCCGAAGAACCGCTTGAAAAACGAGTCCTCGGAAAAGGGGTCCAACGAGGGGAGATCGCGCCCGCCGTGGAGGCTGGTGGTCGAGATGTTCACCACCGTCGGGGTCATCCGTTCCGCGATCTCCACAAAAACCGGTTCCGACAAAGGGGGATCCGCCGGAAGCGAACGGCTCTCCCGGGGCGGCTCCACGGCATGGGCGAGGAACGGAAGAGGGACCCCTTCGGAAATAAATCTGAGAATGAAAAAGAGAGCGAAAACCGTTTTGAACAGATGGTCCATGACAGCCCTCCGTATCGGATGTAATTAGATTAACACCGACATGGAAGGGCGGTCCGTGAAAGCGCTTACAACGGAGAGGGAGGCGAATGATTCAGGGAATGGCGGGATTGTGTTGAAGCAGGAAACCGGATCGGCTCTCCCAAATGATAGGGAGCGTGCCGAGGGGAAGCTTCGCTTATTGTATTCGTCGCGGAACCCACAGAGGGTCACGGGTAACATCGGCAGGAATCAATCGCTTCTACTTAAAATTGATTAAAATTTGGAGCGGGAAACGGGATTTGAACCCGCGACCCTCGCCTTGGCAATCCCAAAAAGAAATATAACATAAGTCCTTGTGATTCGGCTGGTTTCTCCCAATGCAATTGATTCACAAGAAAAAAACTCTTTTATACATTGTTTTCTTTTCATACCGGTTCTACCTATTCAGACGAGTTATGACACAATCCTGACACATTAAAAAGTCACTTCGCAGACAATGACTCTTGAGTTTTACGAAAACCGGTCAACTTAACAAAGGTGACCACATCCTCAGGGGTTTG
Source organism: Candidatus Manganitrophus noduliformans (assembly GCF_012184425.1). NCBI lineage: Bacteria > Pseudomonadati > Nitrospirota > Nitrospiria > Candidatus Troglogloeales > Candidatus Manganitrophaceae > Candidatus Manganitrophus > Candidatus Manganitrophus noduliformans. The sequence goes on along the minus strand of NZ_VTOW01000004.1, from coordinate 231,717 downwards.
GTAATCTTTGGCCGGTATCTACGCTATTCCATCTCATTACCGCGCCCGATTCAACCGCCAAAGGGCTATCCTGTCTCACCAGTTACTATCGGAGAGCATCTACGAAAAAGACGATTCGACCTGGGCCTGACACATGAAGCTGGAGGTCAACTCCTTGGTGTCACCCAAGAACAGAGATAGAAAAAGTTGGTGAGGCATTTTAGGGTGTCTTTGGATTTTTTAAAGTGTTGTGTCGCCACGGGGATAATGACAGCCTCAAATTCACTCCCATGCGATTTGTGAATGGTGAACTGGGTGACAGTCCTTTTGGAGAGGTCCGTCTTGGCGGAGAGATGTTCAACGATTTGGGACTTGGTTTTGGGCTTGGCCATCAGGTTTCTCCCTGTCATCGGAGGAGTGCAGTCCAGTTCACTTGGCATGCACTGCCTTTTGCTTTGGATAAAATACTAAATAGTTTGTAACTGTAGCAATCAGGTTAGGATCCTCATGCCTGTCCGAAGCGACCACAACAGCACCATTCACTGCAAGCGCCACAGAGCTCCCACCATCTACCAAGAACGCATCTCTTACACCCATATTAACCAGCGCTTCTTGAATGTCATCCGTATGTCTGCCGTATGTTCCACCTTCCCGAGCATAAAACAAAAGATAGCCAGATTCTGGAGCTACTCCAATTATTCCTATACCCCTCCAATCCTGCTGCATATCGAAGAATACATTAAGGTCTTTGTCATCGTTCACTGTTTGCTTTACCCCGAATCTTATGAATGAAAAAAGACCAGTGACGTGTGTTTTGATTTGTTCGACAAATGGTAGCGTAGCGTTTTGACCGTATTTGTATGAACGTATGCCTCTACCTGGAGAAGTTTGCCCGAAGGTGAATCTCTTGCGGACCACATTCAGTAATTTGGCTTCCTGAGTCCCTGGCGTTGCTTGGGGATCAAGTGAGGTCGAAAGACGCTGCCCTTGATCATAGAGTAAGCCAATTGTCTTTGGAGGATCAATTCCTTTGGGGTTGAACATGGCACCATTGATGATTATCGAAGAATCCGAAAAGTCCTTGACCGCATCATGAATAGTTTTGCCTGCGACCGTGTATTCAATGATTTTTAGATCAACTTTCGATGCCTCTACAACCGCCCAATTGGCTTCAGGGTCTTCGCTATCCTTTCCCACCGCCATTGGAATTCCTCTGGTCTTGAGGAGCGAGAAAAAATTCGAATTTCCAAAAACTATCGGATCTTCCAACAGTTCCTTCCATAGCCCTTCTTTTTTTTTAGCTGCGGCAATATCCATGTTCTGTACAAGCCTCGAATACTGCGTTACTCACCGAACGTGTCTGGAGAATAATTAACATGCCAATGGTGCCTATGTTGTAATCTCATTTTGTCCTGTTTTTCCTTTGGCTTTCCCTTCCACGGTGTTGGGTTGATCTTTTTAATAGCTTCTCTAATGGCACTGAGATCTGCAATGTTTGCTTTATCTATCGTAGTTGCAAGTAATTCGTCTATGCGTATTAATAATTCCTTCTTAGCCTGTACTGTTATTTTCTCAGAGGCATAAAGGACAGAAGTTGGGAAGGTCAGATAAATACACTTGGTGAATTTCTTAGCTACGTTATAAAACTCCTCATACCTTTTGTGCGGAGGAAAATCCCAGTCAAAGAGGCGATCTCCCAGAGAGTATTCAAGTTCTAACACAACTCCTATTGGCTCCTCTTCAACGTGCTGTCCCATGGTAACGACGAGAGTTGCAGGCCCCTCTCTTCCCACCAAATTTGGAAGATTTTTCAGGTCAAAGTCGAACATTGAACCATTCCTGTGTTCAATGTGTGGCGGATGGGCTCCTCCATGTTTAAGCGTCCCTGCAGTGATACAGAATTGAAAGTCGTTTGATACTACCCCCCTCTCAATAAGGTTGTCCCACAACTTTTTCACTTTCGCTGCTTTGATTATCGCGCCATCCCGTGCATACATCTCAACTGGAAAAGGTGCAGAAACTAGATCGCCCGCCGAAAATAGATCTCGCGGAATAGGTTTAAATTCCCAGGGATAAGTTTCGCCAAGTTCCCCAACGGAACAGACTTTAAGCTTGCACCAGTTTTGCCAAATATTTACTTCACGAATCAGGCTCTCAATAGCCTGTATGTAAGTTTGAACACTGTTCCTCAAACCCAAATCTTCCAAGAAGGTATCTTCGTTCAAAAGGTGAATACTTATCTCATTATAAGCCTCTAACTTCAAAATAAAAGCAGCACAGTCCTTTGCCCTCTCAGAAAGAGACCAGCCAGCATCTCCATCTTTTTTTCCCCATATACTTTTGTAGTCTAAGGCATTTACCATCGTTATGACGATGCACAATCGGACGATTTTAACCCAAGCCATATGCTCTTCAAATTTCGGCAAGAATTGTTGCCAATCATCGACCGGAAAGGCTTCTGGGGCAAGGTCAGTCTCAACTCTCTGGACCAGGGGGGCGACTTGAACGTAGAAATCTCCCACCGCGCTGCTCTTAAATGTGGGCTTCCGCCGGCCTACCGAACCAGACAATGTAGGGAAAATCGTCATTCCTACCAGCACCGGCTCCACAGGCTTAACCTCCAGGTACGTTGTAATCATTGCTTCCATGTTGTCCATGGAAGTTAGCAGGGTTCTCTCGGTATCGTGATACGGTCGGGATTTCTTTTCCGGAGGTGGAAAACGAGCGAGCAGCTTGGACCTCAAGTTCTCTTTTAATTTCGTCAGCGTAGCCTTGAATTTGGTTGGGGTAGGATAATAGTACGGTGGCGGCGGTAGGTATGGTTTCTTCTTTTGTAGCGGAGCCAAACTAACTGCTGACATCATTAGTCCTCTTTGTCGGTATTGATCCTCACCTCTACATTTGCTGGCTGCGTTACTTGAGTTAGGGCTTTCTTCTTCAGTTCAACATCTTGCCTTTCGCTTTCGATCATGGCATTTCGGAGGGCGTTGGCATCATCAACCTCATTCTTGCTGAATTGATCCGCAGCGCTGGTCATGCTTTGAATCACTTCAATGTGCGTCCCATCTGTTGGCATCAACTCTGTCCAATGGGCGAGACAGGTATATTTCTCTTTGAGCTCAGGGCACTCTTCCCCTGTACTGGATACAATATTAGTTTCCTGATCATCCCCGAAATAACTCTTACGGTAATTAGCGAGCTCCGTTTCAATATTCGTGAATGTCTTTTCCTTATTTGGGTCGATAAGGTTACCATTTGTAACCTTATCGAATATCCACCTTAAGGCAATACGCTCTACGCTTGTCCCCCCTATTTTACCCATTTTGATAGGCAGATATAATCTCGCCCAACTGGCATTAAAGAAATCTGCTGGTTCCTTAGTGGAATCGCGGAGCGTAGGACCCGACCACCAGCTTGGATAAAGCACATATGAAGCTGCATCCCAGTCAAACAGTTTCTGCCACATGTCGATTTCCCAGCCCTCGTCGCGTACGCTGGGTGTGAAGTACTTGTTAATGATGATATTCATCATCTCTGCAATGGGGTTGTGCTGTTTCAGAGTTTCTTGTTCCCAATCATTAGCAGCTTCTACTCCCTTTTCATGTGCGTCTTTAAGTAGAGTGTCTTTATCTCCTTTCCACTTATCGTGCTCTATTTTCCATTCATCTAAGTCAGCTTTATATGCCTGCAAGTCAGGATGGGTGGCCGGATCCGGTTCAAACCGGACCTGAGCTTGAACATAAACAGGCGAAAACTCATTCATGGCCTTTTTATCCTGTTCTGCCACCTGATTAGATACTAAGTGAGCTGCCCACATTGCTGCGACTGCTACTGCCCCTGCCGGGGGATTCACAAATGCTAACGCTACCGCCATCAAGTTCAGCGACAAATATGCCCACAGCGGCCTGCTACTGACGGTTACTTTAACCGGAATTATTACTTCATTGCCGCTAAGATAGGGATCGCCGTCCGGCTCAGCGAAGGCGGTTCTTTGCATGGCGGTGTCCAATCTTATGCTGTTCTTAACAGTATTGATATCACTATTCCACTTGTAGTTTGTCGGCACGTCTATCCTAATTTTGTAGCTACGATCGGCAGGAGAGTCAGGGGTGCTACCATCCCACCAATCCCATTTATCAACATGCACTGATCCAAACTCAGTTAGATTTGGTACGGTTCTTCCCGCAGGCTGTGTCGGCTCCGGTGGGAGCTGAATATTGTTTTGTGAATCCTGTATGATTTTGCTTCTTCCATCTCTAATCCTTTTTATAAAATCAAAGGCAGGGTCTTGGATGTACGGCGCCCAACAAAGCCTAACCCCGTATCGTTCCTGAGACACCTCAAGCACTCGCAGGATTTTGAAGTAATGCAGATCAACTGCGGTATATTTGTTTGGGTTCCTTATCACTCTCTTAGCGGTGGATTCAAAGCCTTCCTCTGTTGAGAGTTTAAATGTTACTTTGTGTTGCGTCCGGTATTTCGAAGCGGTTTTCGAACTTGCAGTTTGACTCTGTTTGATCGAACGTGACTTTGTCTGGCTATCGGCTTCAGTGATATTGCGAGAGTGAGAAGCGTTAGCATCTATTTTCACCACCTCTACTTGCGCGCCGACCGACCCGCCTACTTGGAATCCTCTCGCATCGGTTAGACTTGTTTGTCGTTCAAAGCCTTCTTGGATTTCGTTTGTTAATGTACTTGATAATTCAAGATCAAATTGTTTTTCTTGCTCGGTTTGTTCTTCAAAAGTCGTCGACCTCTTCGAGAAGGTCTTTTGTTCCAAGACGACTTCTTCTCCGGGTGCCAAGCTTAGGGTATAGACATGCTCGCCTACTGTAAAACCTTTCGGTCTAATACGTGTCCTGTCAAAAAAAACATAGCCCACATCTGATTTAATTGCATTGAGGAAAAAATCAAGTTGTTGAGCCTGGTTCGAACCGGCGGAGGGTGTCATTGTACCAGCCACTGCGGCACTGATCGCCATGCTTACGCTCTCTGTTGGTGTGCTATACATCTCAGGGGCCGCTTCGACTGCAGCATTGAGTTCTGTCAATTTTCTTTCGATTAGATCGACCATCCCTCGATCGCTTTCAGAGACCCTGCTTTTCAGCAGGACAGCGAAATCTTTAACATCTTTAACATGGTCTTTAATTTTATCTTTCGCGACGTAGCGAATTTCAGGCCGGTTAGCAATACCAAGGCCGGCGTCAGGGCCGGGACCAATTGGCGGTAGTGTTATTTCATTTTTTTTCAGCAAGTCCGGCAGTAGAATCGCATGTTTTTCAGCGATATCCTTTACCCTGTCGAACCAAAGTGGGTCCCGTAGGTGCATCATTGGGAACCGCCTTTTCTTATATTCCGGTAAAATAGGGGTCTCGCTATCATCAAAGGTTATGGATAAGGGGACGAAGTAATAGGAAGAGACAAACCTATCCGAAAACTCTGTCCCACATCTCAAGAATTCTTCGTCCATGCTACAGACAATAGCCTTTTGCATTGCAGTTACCTCCTTGAACTTAAATTGGTTCTTCCAGAATTGTCTTGGGCCTGTAGGTTATGACCTCAAAATGAATGAACATATTGCACTCGGCGTTCACGATGAGAGCTTGCCGGTACGCCCGGCCGCCCCTGAAAAGGTTATAGACAAGTTGCAGGGCGCGAGACCATCTCATGCAGGCGTCCCGGACGTCGAAGCACGACCGAGCGCATGGGCGATCATCTAGGCATTGCCGGGATCCCGGAACCCGCCGCCGACGTAGACGAGCAGATCGATCTCCGAAGGCCCACAGCCCGCCTCGGCCCTTGCCACCGCCTCGGAGAGCAATCGGATGGGCGACTCGCCCGGAGCGAGCCATCGGCGACATTCGATCCCGGAATAGTTGAGAAGGTGCAGAATCCGTCTGGCGGTCCGCCTGAAATCGCCCTGAAAGGTTCCTTGGCTGCGCCGGGTAATCAAGGCCAACACTTCTTCGTTGGTTACAACTCGACTCGGAAAACTCGCGGCGATACCCGCAATCCGTATCTGGCCCCTCTCTCACACAAAACAGACCCCGACACCCTTCCCGTCCTTCCCATTCCCTCTCCGGACCACTTCCGCCGTCACTTCGTAGTCGGAGCGGCCGGGGTCGATGCGGAGCTTCACCCTGGCGCCGTCGGGAGGAACGCCTAAAACGGCCTCACGCCTCCTCTTTTCCCCTGGCGCATCCCCTCCTCTTTTTCTGTCAACACCCCTGCTCTTAATTTCTCCAAGAGGGATCTGCTGCCTTCTTCTCTCCGCGCAGTCATCCTGAATCGCCCCCCGGCTGCCAATCCGGTCTCTGGCTACAATTTCAAAATCTGACTTTGCCGTGGCCTTGGCCGTTTCACTTTATCCGTTGGATGTTCCATCGTATTTTGGTAAGGTTTTCCGTCCTCACCGATCCTCTCATTTCCAGAAGGAAGATTCCCGCCGGGTGTCTCATCCCCAATCCTTTCAGCCATATCGCTTTTTAGGTTAGTCCTCAAACTCATCAATAAATGCCCTGATCTCTTTGATGCGGCTCTTGTTCATCCCGTAGATCTTTTTGGAAGGAGTCGCCTCCCTTTCGATCAACCACTCTTTTGAAACCAGGAAATCGACCGCCTCCTGAACCTCCCTCACCCCCAAAGCCGTGCCACCTTTCAGAAGCCACCACTGCAGGACGCCTTCGATCGTATCCTTGGCATCCGGATTCGCGACCAGGTAGCGAAAAAGATCCCGGATGATCACTTGACGGCTGCCAGTGTCATCTTGATTCAAGGTAAAGACCGGCTCCGAGAAATCCTACAGGGGATTAGCAAATCGGATGCCAAAAGGAAGAGTTGCATATCTCTTTGAATTATCATGTGTTTTCCTATTAAGCTAGACCAGTGATGCAACTTTTTGGTTGCACCACTATTGGGGAAAATTCCTGGAATTCCTTTGAAAAACAACAGGATCACAACTGCAACAGAAATATGGCACCTGTGCAACTTCTCGGTTGCAGTCCAACCGCCTCTATTCAGATCAGAGCGTTTTCTGGAAGGTCTGGCGCTCCAGTCCATATTTTCGAAGAAGCCGCTGAAGCACCTGGCGCTTCTTCCCGGCCCCCTTTGCCGCTTGTGTGATATTTCCTTGATGTCTTGTCAGAAGGTCGCTCAGGTAGGCCCGCTCAACGGAGGCAATGGCCCGGGTCTTGACCGCTTGAAGGGAGTCCCCTCCCGACGCTTCCCGCCGGGGAGGCTCCGGAAGATGGATCGCTTCCGGCTGAAGCAGCGGGGAGGAGCCAAGAACAACCGCTTTTTGCAACACCCCCTCCAATTCCCGGACATTCCCCGGCCAGGGATAGGCAAGCAATTTTTGAAGGGCACGATGGGAAAGATAAGACGCCGGTTTTTCATACTGGTTCGCATATTTCGCCAGAAAATGAGCGGCCAGAAGCGGGATGTCGCCGCTCCGCTCTCGGAGGGGGGGAGCGGTGAGGGAGAGGACATGGAGGCGGTAATAAAGATCTTGTCGAAAGAGCTTGCCCTCCACCAATTCCGTTAAGTTCGCATTGCTCGCGGCGATGATCCGGACGTCGGCCACCCTGCTTTTGGCGGCGCCAAGAGGACGATACGCCCGGTCCTGCAGGAAACGAAGGAGCTTGACCTGAGCCGAAGGGCTGATCGCGTCGATCTCATCCAAAAAGAGGGTTCCCCCCTCGGCTTCGGCGATCAGCCCCGCCGCCTCTTGCGATGCGTCGGTAAAGGCCCCTTTTGCATGGCCGAAGAGTTCATTTTCAAAGAGATGATCGGGCAGCGCCCCGCAGTTGACCGGAATAAACGGCTTTCCTCGTCGAGGGCCTTGATAGTGGATCGCCCGCGCGAAAAGCTCCTTGCCGGTTCCGGTCTCTCCCGAAATCAAGACGGCGGCATCGGATCGGGCTAAAAGCGGGATCTTCTCTACCACTTCAACGAAGCATCGCTCCTCTCCCACCAATGATTCAAGGCGAGGATCTCCTTTTGTTTCTTCGGCGCTCTTTCTATTCCGACAGAGAAGGCGCCGAAGGCGGAGAATCAGATCGATCTCCCTGCATGGGCAGGAGAGAAAATCATCGAGCCGGTTAATGAGAATCGAATAGAGCTCGTGTAAAGCAACCCATTTTGAACAGACCAGACCGACGATGGGAATCGGCCCCCATCTCTCCCTCAAGCGGTTGAGCGCCTCTTCAAGAAGGATTGTAGAGCAGGGTCGGAAAAGGATCAGATCGGGTGTATAGGAGAGAGGCCGAGAGGGGATGATGCTGTTGATGGTCTCAAGAAGTATCTTCTGAAGAGGAAGGGCCTCTCCGATTGTTTTTTGAATCTGCAAGAGATTTTGATCGAGGCATGAATCGGGGCCAAGATCAATGAATAAGATGTAACGCCGGTCCATTTTACCTCTGCGCGAGAAGGGAGCGGTGAATCGTACATGAAACCTGATTGTATTCGTGACGGCTGATGCCGTTATTACCAGATGTGCCTAATCGACGCTCTGGGCCTCCTGCCACAACTTTTTAAAGACCCCTGTCTTGACCCACTGAGAGAAATAGTAGTAAACGGTGCTCGGCGGGCAAGCGTTCCCCAGAAACCCAGCCGTAAGGAAGATCGACAGAATGGATGATCGCAGAAAGGCAGGAACGCCACCCTTTATCATAGCTGACCCGCTTCCGATATCCAGCCAAGGATCGCCACGATCAGCATGATCGAGAGCAGGAACGGGGATCCTTTGAAGAACCCCGCCGCAGAGCGGCGGGGATTGCGCTCGCAATGCGTGTTCAAATGCTGCACGATCCCCTGAAGTACCTTCATTTGCGTTTCAGAAGATGGATCTTTTTCCTTCGTCACCGGAATATCCCTCAAAGGCGGCGCTCCCGCTCAGACCGGACCGCCTTCAGACGAAACGGCTTGACAAATCACTGAGCATCCAGGCCTGATCCGCCTCGCACACACCATACATAGAATTTAGCGTTCTTATCATAGATGCCCCACGCCACCCCGCTAGGACTCGGACTCGATACCCACGCGCTCGTCGTCCAACCTATGTCTGTAGTGGCCGACCAGTATCCCTTAAGCTGTACATTTTGGAATGGATGGCCACTACCAAGTGGATACAGGCTTTGCAGCTCCTGAATTGATGGGAGCCTCCAACCACCACGAGTTCCTGTCGTCTTCGTTACACATACATGAGGGGCACTACTAGCCCCATCCCAATTCCAAGGATGCTCTGTTATGTCCGGCGACCTCTCCCACACAAGCCCCGTCTCCTTGTCGAGCACCGCCGCGCCCCCCATCACCAGCTTGAACCGCTCCGATGCGGGAAGGGTCTGATCCCACGGTTGTGAAAGCTCGCTCAGGGGTCTCATCGTCGGCCCAGGGGCAGCGCTCGGATTCAGGTCGCCTGCAAATGCCGGGGTACCAGACATCGCTACGGAAAGTGCCGCTGCAAATAACCATTGCCATTTGCACTTCTCCCCTCTCATTGTCTTTTCCTCCTCTTATTTTTGGTCTTCTGTTTTTGTGTTGCCTATTCCTTTCCTCCGGGACAAATTCCCGAGGGATATTCTCCTAAAACCCTTCCACAAACAAAAAAGCCGGACCGCGGAAATGGCAACACTTCCTTGGACCTATCTTCTCGATCAGGAGTAGGACCAGCGGCGCGCCGTAGCGCTCGGCTTTGAGCGGGATCCTTCGAACCCGGTAGCGATTCCCCGCGATGGAGGCGACCGCCCCGATCCGATCTGCCAGATCAGCCGGAAGGGGGGGGTAAAGGGACCCCATTACGCACGAACCGCGAGCGGACCTCCCCGCCTATACCTCCCGCCGCTCCCTCCTCATTCCGCCGGGAAGCCGGTCGCAGCAAGAAAGACATCAAAGAAATTGTTTGTATCCCCGGTCACCAAGTTGGTTCCACATGAACTGAAGGCAACATACCGGCCATCGGCGCTGATCGAGGGCAACCCAGCGGCCCCGCAGTTGTCTTGGGTGCCGTTGCTTGTAACATTCACTCGAACCGTTGACGGAACACACCCCGCCGGCGCCCCCAAACAGGTGTCTCGAACGAAAACATCCCGCGCGCTGGTATCTCCGGCCACTAGATTGTTCGCGCCGGAATCAAAGGCGACATAACGGCCACCGGCGCTGATCGAGGGATACTCACTGAAGCTGTTCCCCTGAATGCCGTCAGTCGACACCGATACGAGGATGGTGGACGGAACACACCCCGGAGGCGCCCCAAAACAGGTGTCTCGAACAAAGATGTCAGTTAAACTTAAATTGGTATCTCCGTCCACCAGGTTGCTCGCGCCGGATGCAAAGGCAACATAACGGCCGTCAGAGCTAATGGAGTGCGCTTGAGAACCAGCATTACCCGCGGTGCCGTCGGGGGCGACTGAGACCGGCGTGGTTGATGGAGTACATCCCGCCGGCGCCCCTATACAGGTATCTCGAACAGAAATCTGAGAAAACGAGTTAAAGGCGACATACCGGCCCCCGGCGCTGATCGAGGCTCTACCACCCGCTCCAGCCGCTCCAGCCTGAACGAGGACTGTGGACGGAGTACACCCGTCCACCGCCCCCAGGCAGGTGTCTCGAAGATGAATTCCGAGACGATCAAAACCGACATACCGGCCGTCTGGGCTGATCGAAGAGTTGATGCCTCGCTCGGGGTTGCCGTCGGTTGCAATGAAGGTGAACGGGGTACAGCCCGCCGGAGCGCCGATACAGGTGTCCCGAACAAAAACATCTTGCGCCCCACCGTCAGCATCTGTCGGCACCAGGGTGCTTGCGCCGGACTCAAAGGCGACATACCTGCCGTTCGCACTCATAACGGGCGGTAAGGACGAAGTATTCGCCTGGGTGCCGTCGGTCGCCACCGAGGCCCGAATGGTGGAGGGGACGCATCCTACCGGCGCACCCAAACAGGTGTCCCGAACGAAAACGTCCGCGGCAAGATTGGTATCCCCCGCTACCAAGTTGCTTGCCTGGGATTGGAAGGCGACATACCGGCCATCGGCGCTGATCGATGGCGGCGCCGAGATCAACCCGTTCCCCTGAGTGCCGTCGGTCGCCACCGAGACCCGCTCGATGACGCCGATGACGGCCGCTTCCGTGGTGAAATTCCAGACAAAATCGGCCGCCAGGGGGTTGCCCGCTAAATCCTTCACGCCGGTGGTGATCGTCGCGGTATAGGTTGTGGAGAAAGCCAGAGACGCCGACGGCGTGAAGGTGGCGGTTTTCCCGTCCGGGTTGAGGGCAACCGTCCCCGCCGCCGGGCTCCCTGCGGCGGTCTTCAGGGTGAAGGTCGATGTGTTGATCGTCGCCGGATCGACCGCCTCGCTGAAGGTGGCGCTGACCGATGTATTGACCGCCGCCGATGTCGCCCCGGCCACAGGAGCGGTGGAGAGGACCGTCGGCCGGGTGGTGTCGAGTGTAAGAGAGTCGGAAACCGCCAGAGAGATATTCCCCGCCGCATCCTTAAACCAGACATGCACCGTCTTTGCGCCGTCTCCGCCGCTTAATGTAAAAGAAACAGTGGTCGAGGGAAACGATGTCGTCGGTCCAACTGCCGTCCACCCCGCCGCCGTCGGTGATGGAGCGGTTGCGCTTTCCGAAGCGTAGTAGCCGGTCACTCCGATATTATCTGTCGCCGAGATAGAGAGATTCACGGCCGTCGATGAGGTAAACTCAAGACCGACGTTGATGAAGTTTGCAGCGGTGGTGTTGGCCGGGGCGGCGCTGTCCTCTACATAGGTGATACCCGCTGAACAAGGAGATCTGTTGCCTGCGGCGTCGGTAGCGGTGGCATGGAAGGTGGTCGTTGCGTTGTCGGCAACAGTTATTGTCAGCCCCGGCGAGGCAAACTCCGCCGCGCTCCCCGTGGCCGCCACCGCAGAGGCGCAGGTTGCATCGGTATAGAGCTTCACCGTCGAGCCGGCTTCAGCCGATCCGAGCACCTTCGGGAAGTTGTCGTTCGCAGGAGAGGGGGGTAAGAGGCTTAACCCGGTCGGCGTCGCCGGAGCGGTGCTGTCGGGGGGAGGGAGGGGAGCGGGTGGAGCATCCCCCGTGGTGAAGATCCAGAGATGCTCGGCCGCAAGGGGATTGCCCGCTGCATCTTTCACCCCGGTGGTGATCGTCGCCGTATAGTCCGTGGAGAAGGCGAGGCTCTCCGATGGGGTGAAGGTGGCGCTCTTCCCATCGGCGCTGAGGCTGACCGTCCCCGCGACGGATGTTGTCCCCTGCGTCAGGGTGATAGGGGCCTGATTCGGAGGGGAATCGCTCCTCCACGACGTCTCTGCCGCATAGGGAGCAATAGATCCGGTAAGATCAAAGCTGATCCAGCCGATATTCTCTCCCCACGCCTTGCCGCTAAAGGCCCCGGTGGTGGCGTTGATCGAAACCCCTCCGCCGGCCGGGGCGAAGTTGATCCACCCGACGTTCTCCCCCCAGGCATATCCGGAGAGATGCCCCGCGCCGTCGTTGATCACACCGCCGTTCGTGGGGTCCAAATGGATCCATCTCACGTTCTCCCCCCAGGCATAGCCGGTCACTGAAGAGGCAGTGACCGTGACCCCAGGACCATAAGAGGGCTTGAAGTTGATCCAGCCGACATTTTCTCCCCAGGCATACTGGGAGCCGCTGTTGTCCGTGTCGATGTTTCCGGGATAGATCACCGTCCCCGCGCCGGATATTGTCCCCTGCGTCAGGGTGAAGGTCGCCGTGGTGATCGTCGCCGGATCGACCGCCTCGCTGAAGGTGGCTTGGACCGTCGTATTCACCGCGACCCCCGTCGCCCCCGCCGCCGGAGCGGTGGAAGAAACCGCCGGAGCGGTGGTGTCGGGGGTGGTGTCGGGGACAGAGATCTGATCCGGCCCCGGGTTATTGCTCTCTCCGCCTCCCCCGCCGCAGCCGGCCAGTCCCAAGGTGGTGAATACAAATATAATAAACCCGATGAATCTCAGCTTCTTCTCCCCACAGATCCGGTTCATGAACATCGAAACCTTCCTTGCAATCCTCCCCCCGGCGACGGGTGAGAGGCATGTTGTAATTCACGGCCGTCGATCGAAATCCCCTCTTTCGTATGCTCCGCAGGCTTATACCACACCGTTGGTAACACGGCGGTAACAGATCGAGAAAAAAGATTGGCAAAAAAGCAAGATTTTGCTTGGTGACGCGGATCGGGGAATATCACCTTAGTAAGCGCCAAGGGAGATCGCCTTGGAATCTCGGATGGAGATAGAAGGATTATCCAGACCTTGGACAACCGACGGAAGTGTGTTACTTTGCGGAGACCAATACGATGAAAGCGGAACTTAGGATTGATTGATTGATTGATTGATTGATTGCAAACATGGAGCATTACATTCTCTGTAGGAAGCGATCACCGGCATCCTGTTCCGACGGAACACCTTGATGGGATACAGCGCAACGGGAACGAATACTACTCTGAATAATTATCCCTTGTCAATCCCACAACTGTAGGATTTTTTTGACAGAATGATTTCCCAAAGATATACTCGTGAGGGTAGCAGATCGCCGGCCCTGCGCTCCGCCGATGTTCAGACTGAGAACGGACACAGATCGAGAGAGAGTTGAAGCATGTCTTCCGGAATCAGGGACCATCGGATGCTTTTGAAGATCATTGAGGCCCTCGCCGCAGGACGAATCGGGGTGGTCGCGTTCGGACCGGACGGAGCGCCCTCTTTCATGAACCGGGAGGCGAAACGGATCCTCAACGGAAGGGCTCCGGAGGAGATCCCCGTTCCGAGACGGGGGCGAAAGTCGATCCTCTTCCGCTCCGAGCGGGGAACCTGGCGGGTCCGGGCGCTCCGCCGCGGTAAAAAGGAGAAGAGCCTGCTGCTGGAGCCGCTGCCGGAAAAAGGGGATCTTCGATCGATCCGCTCCCGGCTGATCCGAGCCGGCCTCAGTTTACGGCAACAGCAGATCGCGCTGCTGGCGGTGCAGGGGGCTTCCAACCGCCAGATGGCCGAGCGATTCTGCATCTGCGCGCAGACGGTCCGAGATCATCTGCGGGAGATCTTCAAGAAGCTCCGGGTCCACCGCCGATGCGAACTCTGCATCAAGCTCACGGGACCAAACTTCCGAAGGGACTGAACAGGAACGCTCAAGATCCACTTGTTCAAAAGGGTCGGTCATCCGAGGCTTTTTATCCTTCACCGAGAATCGGTCCGATCGAACCGAGGGGCTTGGCCGCCTCGATTGGTTGTCATGACATTTCCTTAACATGGAGAAAGATCATCGGGTCTGACATTCGAGCGTAATCTGAAACGTTTCGCCGGAGAAGAACTCCACTCCCCGATCCATGCTGCACGCCCCACCAAAAACAAAAAAGGGGATGGCTCCCTAAAAATTGATAGGCGTAATCCACAGCCACAGAAGCACGATCCATAAACTCAAAGTAATGGCCCTCATTGATCGGGGAATCATCCTCATCCGGTATCAACGCCTCTTTGCCGCCTACTTCCTTCCACTCAAGAATCGGACGCCGAAACACCCGAAGAAAAAGCCTGATCTCTTCCCGCAGCTCTTCAGCCGTCTCTCCAAATGGTTGGACAGAATCCTCTGTCCAATGCTCAACACTGCCGTTATCAGCGTAATAGACTTCATGGATCTGATACGTTGCCCCATTTGAGTCAGAATGACGCTTTCTGATCACCCTGGAGTCCCAATAGGACATCCCGGATCCTTCCTGCTTACGATGAAGCTCCCCGCCGAAATGGAGCGCAGCCTCGCTGCACAGCAAGCAGCATACGACAAAGGCTTTCTAATCCAATGTTTCTTCGGCCCCTTGCCCCCCGCACCTGATATGAAACTTCGCGCGACGGGAACGAGTACAGTGAAAGTGCAGATTTTTTTTCAATGAATTTGGTCGGCGTGAACCCCTTCCGGCATGCCGATTCGCTCCCTGCCCTCGTCCAGGGCGTCGAACACCTGATCCCATAGGCTCTCCGCAACGATCTCGGCCTGCGTCCTCGGCCGCGCCGCATGCTCATACATCCGAAAGCCGCAGATGACGCACCGCCAGCAGCGCTCATCCGAATCCCAGTACAGGCCGACGGTCTTTTCGTCTCCGCCGGAACCGCAATGGGGGCAGGTCAGCGCGTGATCGGTCTCTTTCCCGTTTTCGGTTTTTCTCTTGGCATACCTCATCGACAACCCTCCTCCGCTACGAACTGAACCGCAAGCGTTTTCTGTTTTACCGGGCAGCTCTCCTCACAGAACGGGACGATCAGCGGGTCCTCACACCCATAGCCGCTGTAGCCACGAAGATAGGCCGACTGAACCTTTGCCGCGACCTCTCCCGAGGATAACGGCGGCCTGTTTCGTGTCGCGTTCCAGTCCTGAAGAAGTTCCTTTGCCCTTTCCCAGGTATAGCCATGCGATTTGAGGTGAATCGCGAGGCGAAAGGCAACCACGTCGCGGCACCCCTCCGAAACCCCCTCCAGCATCTTTTGAGCACAAGGGAGGAGATGGCCGGGATAGGTCCTGGCCTGGCCACATTCGCGATCGGCTCTGTGATCCGTAGCGTTCAGGCCATTCATATCCACCAGCCGGGCGAGATCCTCTTCGGAGACCTTCCGAACTCCTGAAAGGAAACTGTTCTGATCGGGATAAGGATCCAGACTCTCGGGATCGATAAAGAGGGTCCTCCCTTTCCCCACCGACTCGCCGGAAAGGGGGAGCCAGATGAAGTTTCCCAGCCCGCCCTCTGGCACTTCGTCCTGCTTTGGGAAGATCTCCGCCCGGGCCTCCGACTCTTCCAGCAGCATCCGGGCGACCCGCCGGGCATCGCGGGATGAGACCGGCCCGGAAAAGAAGAGCCAGAGATGGGCGTCTCCGGATTTGCTCACCTCCCAAACGAAAGGGAGATGAAAATGCCGTGCGAAATGGAGGACCCGCCACGCGGACTCCCGGGAGCCGGGCCCATCGAAATCGAGGGCCAGAAATAAAGTCCGCCCATTCGAAAGAAGCGGATAGATCCCGAGCCGGATTTTCCCCTCCAGATGATGCCGGTAGTGGAGCAGAGAGACCGGGCAGCGCACGGCAGCGATCTTCCCGTCCTGCATCAGGCCGAAGGCATCCGGATGTCCCCGGAAGAGGGAGGCAAAATGCTGGACGTCGATGCGCCAGTTCATCCTCTCGCCTCCCTCTTCTTCATCCGAAGACATACCTGATCGCCTCCTCCAGGTCGGTGGATACGTACACCTCTCCTGTATACCGGTAAGCCCGGCCCTCCCGGTCCAAATCGAGGTAGCGCCGCGTCCAGATATGTTTGTACGAGAAAATCGTCCCCGACTCTAAAGCGATCTGTCCCATAAACATGAATTCACGGCATCTGGAGCCGACCACGGCCTGAAGCGGCTCCCACACCGGCTCTTCAGGAAATTCGATCTTCATCTTTTTCCTCCTCAACACCGGCTGAAACCGCAGGCAGTACAGTTCATACACCCTTCCTGCAGCCGCATCGATCCTCCGCACTCCGGGCATCGGTCCGAAACCGTGACCGGATCTCCCGCGTGCGCCATCCCCTGCTGAATCCCCTTCATCAAGGCGAGAATCGGGGTCGAGACATCCCCATACTCCCGATGGGCCTTGTAGAACTGCTCCAGCACCTGCTCCATGCTCCCGCCGAGCCGCAAGATGGTGGAGGCGAGCCGGCAGGCGAGGGCGATGAATCCCTGATACTTTCCCAGGGCCGGATGGGCGAAGATCTCCGCCGGTCTTCCATTCAGAAAGCCGATGTGGATGTAGGCGTTCCCGTCATGGGTCCGGACGCGGACCCGCTTCTCCTCTACGATGTCGGGAAGCTCTAACAGTTCTCCCCGCTTAAAGATCGGACCGGCGTCAGACGGGTCGGAAGAATCCGAATTGAAACCACTCCCTTTTGACTCAGCGATGCCGACATTGAGGACCTGCCCGGCCCGACTCCCATCCCGGTAGACTGTGATTCCTTTGCAGCCGAGCTTGTAGGCCAGCAGATAGGCTTGCTTTACGTCGTCCACCGTCGCCTCCGCCGGGAGGTTGATCGTCTTGCTGACGGCCGCATCGGTGAAGCGCTGAAAGGCCGCCTGCATCCGGACATGCCACTCCGGACTGATGTCGTGGGCCGTGGCGAAGACCTTCTGCCACTTTTCAGGAACCCCGCTGACCGCCCGGCAGGAGCCGTGGTTGGCTTGGATCTTCTCCATCAGGGCCTCATCCCACCACCCTTCCTCTTTTGCGATCTTCACAAAGGGATCGCAGACATAAGGAAGATCTTCCCCATCGAGCACATGTTTGTGCCAGACCAGCGAGAACTCCGGCTCGCACCCTCCGGAGGTGTCGGCGATCATCGAGATCGTCCCGGTCGGGGCGATGCAGGTGACGTAGGCGTTTCTCACACGCTTTCCTTCGATCTCATGCCGGCTTCCTTTCCAGGCAGGATAGACACCCCGCTTCTCGGCCAGCGCCTCCGACGCCTTCCAGCCCTCGGATTGGATGAAACCGATCACCTCCGCTGCCATCTCCAACCCCGCCTCGCTGTCATAGGGGATCTCCAGGGAAAAGAGCATCCGGGCAAAACCCATGACGCCGAGCCCGATCCGGCGGCTCTTCCGGGTCATCTCGTTAATTTCGGGAAGAGGATGGTCGTTGGCGTCGATGACATTATCGAGAAAATGGACGGCGGTATGGACCGTCTCCCGGAGCGCCAGCCAGTCGATCCCGGATCTCCCTGTTCCGGAATCTCGGATCGGATGCCGCTCCAGGCTGATCGAGCCGAGGTTGCAGGCATCCCACGGGTGAAGCTCGACCTCACCGCAGGGATTGGTGCTCTCGATCTCCCCGATGTGCCGGATGGGGCAGGCGGCGTTGGCCCGGTCGATGAAGAAAAGTCCGGGATCGCCGTTTCGCCAGGCACTCTCGCAAATCAGGTCCCAGACCTGACGGGCCGGAAGGGTCTTCTCCGCCTCTTTTGTGCGAGGATTGATCAGGGGATAGACATCACCCCGCTCCAGCGCCTCCATGAAGGGATCTGTCACGGCCACGGAGATATTGAAGTTCTTGATCTGGCCGTCCTGCGATTTGCAGGGGATGAACTCCAGGATGTCGGGATGATCGACCCGGAGGATCCCCATGTTCGCCCCTCTTCTTGTCGATCCCTGTTTCACCTGCTCGGTGGCGGCATCGAAGATCCGCATGAACGAGACCGGCCCGGAGGCGACCCCACCGGAGCTTCGGACCAGATCCCCTTTGGGCCGAAGACGGGAGAAGGAGAACCCGGTTCCGCCGCCGGTCTTGTGAATGAGCATCGCGGCGGTGACCGCATTCCCGATAAACCGCATGTCGTCTTCGATCGGAATCACGAAGCAGGCGCTGTACTGCGGGTGGGCATGCGGCTTGCCGGCATTCATCAGCGTCGGGCTGTTGGGGAGAAACCGGAGACTCCGCATCAGAGCTTCAAACCGGGTGGCTGTTTCAAGAACCTGCGCTTCATCTGCCCCGTAGAGGCGGTCTACCTCCGCAATGGTCCTCGCTACCCTGCGGAAAAGTGCCTCCGGGGTCTCGGTCACCCTGCCCTCTTCATCCCGCGCCAGATAACGTTTCTCTAAAACCCGCAGGGCGTTGTGGGAGAGAGATGGATATTCCGCTTCACGCATGGTCATCTCACATTTGCTCTTCATGAAAAGAAGTCTCCTTCAAATTACAAAAAAGGGAGGATAGAATATCGCCCGATTCGCGCCAGAATCGCTTCAGATCTGGCTTAAAACAGAGCAAGCTGCTCGGGATTTTCAACGCCGGTAAAGAGCGGGGCTTGTCTCGCGGGAACAAGGCAGGGAACAGGCGGGGCGACAGGAACCTCAGACGGCAATGGAGTAACCTTCATGCTATTTCCGTTGATCCCCGTTCCATTCTGATGCCCTGTTCCATCCTGTTCCGGCATGGCAGCGGCGACGGGGATCGGCGCCTGCATCTCTTCCGGAAGCGCGTCAGGGTCGAACGGCTGGTCCCAATCGAGCGGATGGGCTATCCCCTCTTCAAATCCACCCTCCGGAACTTCTTCCTCTCCCACGATGGAGCGGGCCAGCTGCAGGAAGAAGTCCTGATCCTCCTGGAAACTCGAAAGCCCCGCATCGACCAGCTCCCCCTCCACCGCAAGCGCCGAGCGGACCTTCGCGGCGATCAGCCGCAGCCCCTTCTCCTGAAGGGTCTCCTGATAGGCCATGAAATAGACCTTCACCGGATGATGCTGGCCGATCCGCCACGACCGTCTTCCGGCCTGCCGCAGGGTGTAGACGCTGTACTCCGGTTCATAGAAGAGGATCGTCGGAAAGTCGATCAGATCCAACCCGGTGCTCACATTTCGGGGTTGGCTGATCAGGACCTGAAGACCCCCTCTGAGTTTTTCCGCGATCCATCCCTCCCGCTGCTCCGGTGAGACCGTGTGGCTCTTGAGGACAGAGACGGAGAAGCCTTCAGTTGTAAGAAGCCGCTCCAGTCGCCCCGTAATATCCCGCCTCTCGGTATGGGTCACGTACAAGAGGACCTTCCGGCATTGAGAGAGTTCTTTCCTGACCAGATCGATCAGCCGATGCTCCTTGGGGTAGATCATCTCCTCTGGCAGGGCGGGGGCGCGGGCGACGATCTCGCCGGTCTCTTTATCGATGACAGTCTCTCCCCGGAAGGGTTGATCGGGGTAGGAGAGGAGCGCCTGCAGGTAGATCCCCAGGAGCGATTTGTTCCCACTGGCCAGCTGCTCCTTCAGCGCTTGGATCAGATCCAGGGCAAGTCGTTTGTAGGCTTCCTTCTGCGCCGGCTCCATCTCCGAAAGAAGAACTTCTTCCTGATAAAGTGGAAGCCGAACCGAAAGGTCGCTTAAACGGAGGAAGACCCCCTTGTCGATCAGGTGGAAGATCACCTCCGGGGAGATGCCGGGCCGCTCGACCACACGCGTGTGATAGCGTCGTCTCCGGCTGACGGCGCCATCTTCGCTGTGACCCTCCTCGAACTTCGTGATCCGCTCCAGGATCCCGTAGCGGGAGGCCCATCGCCCTTCATCGTTGTGCCGGAACGCCTTTTTCACCTCCGGCGTGAAGCGGTAGAGAAGATGAAAAAGGGTCGTCGAATATCCTCCGAAGAGGGTCCCCGTGAGCGCCAGGACTTTCTTTGCAGACCCCGCCAGCGCCGCCGCCGCGAGACCTTGGGCGCTTCCCTTCGCTTTCAGCTCGTGCAGTTCGTCTGCAATAAATAGTTCAAAGCAACCCTTCATCTTCTGCTTGATGAAATCGGCGATGGCATAGCGGCGCACCCCGGTCCGGTCCGCCTCCCAGAGGGGGCCGCCGCAGGAGAGACACTTCTCCTTCCGTCTGCCGAGTTGATCCAGGGAAAACGGAATTCCATCCCGGTCCTTTACCTCGGCAAAGCAGGCGGGACAGGCGAGGATGGAGAGAGCGGCCCGCTTCGTCCTCCCTTCTTCCTCCACCAGGAGGATTCTCTTCAGGGAAAGGACCGCCGGCTTCCACCGATAGGAGAGTTTGGCCCGCTCCCGGCTGAGGATGAAGAAGCGGGGTTTGGAGGCGGGATTCTGGTAACTCTTACAGAGGCCGGTGATGGACCGGACCTGGATGACCTCGCAGCAGGGGAGGGTCATCTTGATCTCCTTCTCCCATTTCTGAACCAGGTGCGGCGGGCAGAGGACGAGGACATTTTTCATGCCGAGCAGGTAGGCGACCGCGATAGAGACCGCCGTCTTCCCAACCCCCATCTCCCCCACCAGAAAGGCGGCCCGCTGCCTTCTGAGCGCCATCGTTAACCCCGCGATCGCATCGATCTGAGCGGCGAAGGGTTTCCGCTTGAGCGTGGACAGTCGGTCGGCATACTCCTTCCGGTCTGCCGGGGTGTAGAGCGGCCGGAACTGATCAATCACATGGCCCCGGATCGCCTCCTTGTAATTTTCAAGGAACCGGCTGAGCGTCAGCTTCTTCATTCTCCCTCTCCGATCTCGATCCATCTTCCCTTCTCATCCAGGGCCGTGATGGTCGTCCGGATGACGTCCCGCTCGATCTCCGTGTTCTCATCTTCGGCGGGGAGCTTGACGGCGCTCTTCACCGTTCTTCCTTTGATCAGAAGACGCTTTCCATCTTTCTCCAGAACCTGGTTGTTGATGAAACCGGCCGCGATCAGCTGGGCGAGATGCCCCTGGCGAAGCGGCATCAGCGGACGGACGGTCTCCCGGCTCTTTCCGGGTTCCAGGTTCTCGGCCACCTCCGGCATCCGCCAGACGCCGTGAGGGTCGATCTCGGGAAGGGCCTCTTCCGGACCGACCTCTCCCGACCGGAAGAGAAAGCGGGTTTCCTTGGAAACAGCCGGGAGGGAATAGACCGGCTCATCCGGCAGGGGAAGCGCAGGCAACACCCCCTGCGCTCTTTGCCTTACTTCCTCCATCAGGCTCGGATCAGGCGCTGCCCGGGACTTCTTCACCGCAAAGAGAACCGTCTGCCTGAACCGCCCATACTCTTCATCGGGAAAGCGGAAGAGCCGGATCCCCTCATACCAGGCTGCCAGATACCGGAGCGTGACTGTGGGATAGCGACCTTGCGGGATGATGTAGACCAGAAGTCCTCTCGGGACCAGCCAGGGGGTCGAATGGACGAGAAACTGGTGCTCCAGGCGGCGTCTCTCGTCCTGATCGTAGGGAGGATTGAGAAAGAGGAACGAGAAGGATTCTGCGGAGACGCGGGCGGTCAGGGCGTCGGCCCGGAGGACGGAAGAGAGTTTCTCCCGAGAGATCGCCGCCCGGTTCCGGTCGAGCTCGATGCCGTATGATTCGGCGCCGGTATGCGCCGCGATCCGCTCCAGCGGATCCCCAAGACCGCAGCAGGGATCGAGGATCCTCAGAAGACCGGGTCGTTCGATAGGTTCAGGAGACGCCTTGATCCAGCCGGTGATCTGCTCAACGACCGACGGCGGCGTCGGATAAAACCCTGCTTTGGCTCTGCCCGCAAGTCTCATATCGGTCATCCTCCAAAGAAAGAATCTTCTTTCTGATCGCCTGGGAGAGATCCTTCTTCAACGCTTCCGGGTCCACATGGCATTCATGGACGGTCAGCCGGTACCCATGAAGGGGGCGGATCTCTTCTTTCTCCATTCCCCTTTTCCAGAGCCAGTCGGCCCATCCCGGAAGGAGGGGAAGGGGGAGAAGCCGGTCGAGAAAGGAGAAGTAGATCGACTCGATTTTCTTCTCTTCATCCACCCGGCTGACGATCAGAAAGGAGGGGAGGGAGGCATGTTTCAGCAAGACCTGGGTATTGATGACAATGGCATGGTGCGCCCCACAGGGGAGGGTCTTTCCGAAAATGCGGTACTCCCCCTGAGAGAGCCAGACCTCTTTCCGCATCGTCCCCTCGGTCAGAGAGATCTTCTCCTTCCGGCTGACCACGGCGGCCGCGATCGCCTGCACCGCGTTCTTCGCCCCGAAGAGAGAGATCACCGGAAAAGTATGATCGTCCTTCGCATAGGCTTCCACATATGCAGAGAGGCCGGTGTAGCGGATAATGGGAAGCGCCTGAGTCATTTCGTCTCCAGAAAAAAATGAGGAGGGGCCGCGCTACTCTGGGCGCAACCCCTCCTCGACCGGAAATGTGGGAGGTTATGCGAACGCCATCTCCCGTCTTAAGATCTTCCCGGCCAGATCCTCCAGGCCGGCGCCGCTTTCTCCGTCCTCCTCGTCCTGCGCCAGCCGCGCGACCGCCTGGGCAAGACCGTAGCGGGTCAGGTCGTAGTCTTTGACGAAGTAGGCGAGCAGGGCGTCCTTCGCCTTTTCCGGAAGAGACGCGGCCTTCGCCACATTCTCCACGGCGGCGGCCGGGGCGTGGATCTCCTGCGCCTGGGCCTCTTTCGCGAGATCGACCATCCGTTTGAAGGCCAGAGGATCGAAGGCCCCTTTGATCGTGTCGCGGGCCTTCAGGTAAATCGCCTTTGATTCCGCCGTGACCGTCTCCTCGGTGAAGACGCCGACGGAGAGCCGCTCCCCGAGATGGACCTTGGCGACGACCTCCTCGACGGTCGCCAGGTTGAAGCAGATCGCCTGGAGCAGGCCGATCCGGACCGACAGCCCCCCGTGTCCGGTCTCGCTGTTGGAGAGGGTCACCAGCGGATGAACGGTTCCCGGCCCTCCGGGGAGATCCCCGCCCGACCGGGCCGAAACACGGGAGAGATATCCCTGGTTTCCCAGACCCCCCGCATACCAGCTCCCCCGGTTGTCTTGCCGCCTGATATCAATTGCGTCCCAGATCTGCCGGGAGGTGAACTTGATCCGCATGTGGGTCTCCGAAAGCGACGCCTCGATCACCTCCCCGCCCGCCAGCCGCACCGCATCGAGCGCGGCGAAGGCGAGATCGTAGTTGTCGAGCACCCGGTAGCGGTCGGAGAGGAAGGCCCGGATCGACCCATCCAGACAGCGGATGAACCGGCGGGCCGGGGCATCTTCGATCAGATTGTTCAGAAGCTCGGCGGCCCGGCGGGGTCTTCGTCCGGAGAGCTCCCGGAGGAATTTGATTGGAACTTGTGGATCGCATTTCTCTCCCATCTGGTCAAGCGCCCCCGGCCGGATCGGAAGTCCCAGTGCAGGGATCCACTCGGTCGCCCGATCCTCTTTCGGGATCAGGAACAACTTCCCTTCCCGCTCTGCCACCGCGATGCCCCGGGTGTCTGAGACAAAGTCGAACTTGGACTCCTTCTGTCGTTCCAGTTCGCCAACCAGGTCGGTCAGGCTTCCCCGGCCGCTCCAGCTTGCGACTGCCATCTCGCTCTGAATCTGTTGCATCTTCTGGCTCCTTTCTGTAAAGGTTTTAGAGGGAAGCAGGGGGCCTCCCCCTGCTCATGAAAAGAGAACAAATCATTTTTCGGTTTCTGATCTGCGTGAGACGTTAGAAGGGACGTGATGAACGTCTGTCGGTTCAGACGGGGAGGGTTTCTGCGCCGTTTCTCTCTGCGGCGGGGAGGCGGGCCAGACGACCCAGGACCTGATCTCCTTCTTCCTTGGTCAGATGGGTCGACTTCTCCGCGCCAAATTCTTTCAGCAGGGGAGCGATCTTTTCGTTCCCGTGCTCCTCGGCGGCCTTCCAGATCTGGGCCAGCTGCGCCGCCTCGATCCCGGCGGTCCGGAGGCGCTTCCCATTAACCTGAACGACTCTGGTCAGAGATCTTTTGAATGGAGAGGGAAGAGGCGCCGACCCGGCAGGGAGGGGAACCGGGATTTTGGGAAGATCGCTCTCCGTTTTGCCTTTTGAGTCTTCTGCCCCTGCTTCTCCCGCACCTGATTTCGGCCTGTCCACCCCGGAAGGAGGTTCAAACCCCTCGCCGGTTTCCCTCTCTATCCCCTCTTCTTTCACATGCAGTGTCCCATCCTGTGTTTCGGAGACGGCCTGCACCTCCCTTTTTTCGTGCCGGATTTCTTCAGGCTCCCGGTACTCCACTCCCAGGAGCTTTTTCTCCACAATCGCCTCCGCCTTGGTCACGGCGGTCCGCTCCCCAAACCGCTTGATCCGGGAGAGTTGCCGGATGAGCGCGAGCTGATCGGCGGGATTCGTAAGCACGGGATAGCCGTCGGGCCCGACCGTGTAGGGCTTTTTCTTCTCCCTGTCGGCGATGGCGTCCCAGACGAGGCTCTCAAACTCGATCTTCCAGAGGATGGTGACGCGGGCTTCTCTCTGAAGGAGGGGGTTGGCCTCCTCCCCAAGCCATCCTTTTACATGCGCCCAGGCCTTCTCTGAGTCGCATCCGGCGTCGAGAATTTTGGTCTTGATCCCGGCCTCTTTTGCCCAGTTGTTGTACACGCGGGCGCTCGGCACCTTCTTCTTTCGCCGGATGCGCGGGTCATAGACCTCGTAGAAATCACGGTCCGTGATCTCCGTCTCCTGCTTGAGCAACTCGGACGGATTGATCTGAACAACCTCACTCCCCATTTTTCTCCTCCTTCGAAACGGATTCCTTGTCTCTGTACTTTACAGCCTCTTCCAGGGTGAATTCATATCCCCGTTCGCTCTCCCCCGGCGCAAGCCAGATGTCGTCCGATCCGGTCCCTGCGTCGTGCTGGAACCGGATCATCCAGAGCCGGCGGCATCCGGTACAGCGGTAGATGCCGAGGCTCTCGCCGGAATAGATGTCTCCCATCTTGTAAAATTGCTTGAGCAGCTCCCGCCGTGAGTACTCGCAGGCGTGGCTGCGTCGGTGCCTTTTTGCCAGGGCCAAGATCTCTCTTTCCGCCTGCTCCTCGGCCTGTGCGATCCTGCCGCACTCGCAGCCGGCGTCATCCCTCTTCAGATCGCAGAAAGGGCAGTCGCCCGCCGCCGCCTTCAGATAGCTCCTCACGGCTTTCTCCAGATCTTTCAACGGTTCCTCGATCATATCCCTCCTCCTTTAATCGACGGTTAAAGACCAGACCGCTCCCGCTTCCCTGCCGCCATCAGGATCTCCTTCCCCCGGATCGTCTTGGCAGGACGGGTATAGAGGATCGCCCGGGTCAGGATCAGGCGGATCGCCTCCTCCAGGGCAGGCAGGGCGTCGGCGGAGAGCCGATACCCTTTTTCACGGACAAACGCGCGCACGCTCGCTTTACGAATCATCGTCCTCCTTTTTGGCGGTTCATCGCCGGCATCGGTTCAATCGTCATATCGGGAAAGCAGATGATTGAAGCGCTTTCTCACTTCTTCGCTCTCAAACTGATAGACGCGAATCCGTAGTTTAATCTCCCGAAGCCTTTGTTGGTCCCGGAGCCACCCGACCCAGATCAGGGGATCGCAGCAGCGATCCTTGCACTCAATCCCCGCCTTTCGATTGATCGCGACGTCGATCAGCAAATAAAGCCTTCGCCGCGCCTGGGCCTTATTCAGGTAGAAACCCCATTGCTGCGGGTCTTTGGCCTCCGTACAGTCGGAGCGAAGAAAGGCGCGGTAATATTCAAGCAGTTTGATCGTGGCGCGGATCTTCGCAACCGGTTCGTTCAGATACACTCCGACCATGAGGCTCCCTCCTGTTTTCTCAGACAGATCGCATCTTCCATCTCCGCTCGATGACGCTCCGTCGAGATGATCCGATCGGTTCTCATGGCGGGTTTATCCTGGTTCCTTCCTCGATGCCGACGTGTCATCTGCGGGCTGCTCTCGCGCCGGAAGCAGCCAGAGAATCCGCTTTCTTGGCCATCGCCGTATACGACGAAGCGGTTCTTCCTGCCAGAGTTCAACAGCCTTGCGCGTTGCATAAAAGCACTGCCCGTCATCACGATCAATGATCATCGTGCTTGTTGCGATACCCCCCACAGGCTGACCATCACCGGTCAATAGCTTGGTTCTCATCACGTCTGCTCCTTTCCGGGAGGAAGATGCCACCCCGGGCATCGACCGCACTCCCCGCATTGAAGACAATTTCCAGCGGCATCATACTCCGCCTTCACCGGGGTCATGCCATACTTCAAAAAAGCCCTTTTGACCGCTTCCTCATAGGCCGCTCGAGAGGGATAGGTCTGCGTCAGCGAAGAGAGGATCGTTTGTTCATTCGGGTTCAAGAAGTCTGCTCCTTCAAAGGTTCTCTTCTTTCAGGGGGCCACGACCCGATCACCTTCAGGTTTGTCCTCTTTGATCGCTTCTTCTCCATCTCAGCCTTCTTCTTTCAGATCTTCCAGGAGGGCGGCCGCTGAGTTGTGCCAGACGCGAAGCATCTCGATCAGATCGCAAAGCTCTCCGTTGACCAGGTTCGGGGTTCCGAACAGATCGTCTGCGTGGTCGGCGGCAGCCCGGCTCTTCTCAATGGCCCGGTCCGCCAGATCAAGCGCCTCGGTTAAGGCCCGGAGCATGTCGTCGCGCGGGCCGATCTCCAACTCCACTTCTTCGTCCATGTTTTTTCTCCTCAGATGACGATCTCTTCCTCAGAGATCTCCTTCGGCAGGCAGAGGGTCATCTGGATCTTCTCCTCATTTCCCAGGCAGAGCGGTTTGAAGTCGCAGCCGCCCATAAACCCGCAGGAGGCGCTCTTCCTGGGGAACCTTCCTCTCTCGACATCGGCCGCAACGATCCGAAGCTTCTCCAGATATTCCGCAACCTCCCCCTCGCTTCGGGTCGAAAAGTGCCATCCGATCTTCGGTTCCTTGAGTTTCAGCAGGACACAGAAGGCGACCCGCTCTACGGGAAGGCCGCTGGCCGAAAGAAGCCACCAGTAGGCGGTGAGCTGCTCATTGAGCGCGACCTCCTCCGTGTCATAGGGAGAAGCGGCGGTCTTGAAGTCGACCAGGGTGAGAAGGCCATCGACCTTGCAGTAGAGGTCGGGATAGCCGATGACGGTCAGGCCCTCCAGGTCGGCTGTCAGTCTTCGCTGGACATTCTCCGGAGCCACCTCCGAAAACCGGGAGGCTTCTTCTGCGAGAAAGCGTTCGAGCAGCCTCTTTCCGATCTCAAGGAAGCCCTCCCAAGTATTCCGTTTTCCCCACGCCACGGGAGAGTCTTTGAGTTTTTCCCAAACTCCCTCAAAGGCCGACGCCGGATCTTCCCCGGCCCTGAAGAAGGCCTGGAGCGCCTGATCGACCGCATCGCCGAAGAGAAGCGCAGGCTTCTTGGTCTTCGGCCTCCAGCCGTCGATATAGTAGTAGCGGTAGGATCGGGGGCAGAAGTCATACCGGTTCACCCGGCTGTGAGAGAGGGTCATGGACGGTTCCCCTTTTAAAATCTTCCCTGCGACGGTTGGAGGACGATCCGGGGATGGATGAAGCAGGGCCGGCCGTATCGGCGGCGCGGCTGTCCAATCAACCGAATTTCGGCCCCCCGTTCCAGATACCGCCGGTGAAGGTCGGTCGGATGAAAGATCCGGACTTCGACGATCCCTTCCTCGGTTCGGACGCGGGTCAGAAGCCCCTTTGTCTCAACGACCCAGATCACCTCCCCTTCAACCACGACTTCCCGGTCTTCATCGGCTGGGTCGGGGGAGAACGCGGGGATCATCCTCTTTTTGCGCCCCCTCATTGTCGACCTCTTCATGGCACCCCTCTCCTTCCTTCAATCTTTCATCGGTTCCACCCAGAGGAATCCGATTCGTTTTTCGCTTCTCTTCCTGCCGGGCAATCTCCTCCCGAAGCCGTTCAGCCAGCCACATGCCGTCCCGCGACTGGGCCAACAACGACAGAAGCCTTCCTTCCGATTCGCCCGAGGCCGCAGAGCGGGCCTCTGCGTAAAGCGCGGTCAGAAGAGAGACCGCCTCCCGCTCCGAAAGATGGCCCTTCGCCAGCAGGTAGCCCCACCGGAGGATCGGAAGAAAACTCTGCGCCCCCTCCTTCAGGATGCCCGCAAGATGAACCACCTGACAGGCAAGGTAATCCCTTCCCTCCGCTGCAAGGAGGGAGACAATCTCCTTCAAATGTTCTTCTTCATTCAACGACCTGTTCGAGTTCACTGCGCGCTCCTTCTTCACGAGGTGGCGGCTTTCTGCCTGAGACCGGGGCGATGGAAGATCACGGCCTCCTCCGCCTTCCGGTACGCAGGGGACATCCTCCAGGCCCCTCCCTTTTGCGAAAGGATCTCCCTCATAAAAGAGGAGAGGGAAAGATGCATCTCCCGCCCCTGGATATTCCGGCGGGTAGACCAGGAAAGAAATAACCGCTCTTTCGCCCGGGTCACCGCGACGTAGAAGAGCCGCCGCTCCTCCTCCGGGTTGTCCCGGCAGCGGGCGTGCGGGAGAACCCCCTCCTCCAGGCCGATCACGAACACCCCCCTGAATTCCAAACCTTTGGCGGCATGGACCGTCATCAGATGGACCTGATCGGGACGGCCTTCCCCCGCCTGACCGGCAGAGGAAAGACCCGCTTCCAAGAGGAATTCCGAAAGGAGTGATCCGATGTCGGAAGGATCTCCCTCTGGATCCTGCTCGAACCGCTTTGCGATGGCCTGAAGCTGGATCAGGCGGCCCATCCGGCGCTCCGCATCAGGACAGGTTTTGCTCAGATATCCCTCATACCCGGTCCGGTCGAGAAGCGCCTCGATCTGGCCGCTGACCGAACGGGTTTCGCTCCGGAGCGATTCGATCAGTTCCAGGAACGGACGGAGTTTGGGGGAGGCGGCCTCCTCCAGAATCCTGGGAAGAGACGCGCCAGCATCCCTCAGCCGTACTTCGATCTGCTGGAGCGTCCTCTTCCCCAGACCCCGGGGCGGGACGTTGGCGATCCGCTTGAAGCTGAGATAGTCGAGCGGATTGTGGATGAACCGGAGATACGCCATGATGTCCTTGACCTCCCGCCGCTCCCAGAAGGCGAGGCCGTCGACCAGGAGATAGGGGATCAGCTTCCGGGCAAGCTCCTTCTCCAGAGGGCGGAAGAGAGAGGCGACCCGGCAGAGTATAGCGATCTCTCCGAAAGGGATCCCTCCGGATTTCAGCTCCTCAATCTTCTCGCCGATCCAAGCCGCCTCTTCCTCCTCCGAGGGGAAGCCGACCGCCTCCACCGGCAGACCGGAAGGATTCCGGGTGTGGATCGATTTCGGCTGGCGCCGGCGGTTTCCGGCGATCACCTGCCCAGCCACCTCGATGATCTTTCCGCCGGAGCGGTAGTTCTCCTCCATCCGGATGACCCGGGCCCCCGGATAGCGGGACTCGAAGGTCAGGATCCCGGTCACATCGGCATGGCGGAAGGTGTAGATCGCCTGGTCGTCATCCCCCACGGCGCAGAGATTGTAAGAGGGAGCCGCAAGAAGATTGAGCAGCCTCTCCTGAAGGGGACAGGTGTCCTGGTACTCGTCCACCAGGAGATAACGGCAGCGGCGGCGGAGATGACTCAAGACCTCCGGACGCCGCTCAAGGAGCAGGAGCGCCTTCAGCAGCAGGTCGTTGAAGTCGAGGGCGTCGTAGCGGGAGAGCTTCTCCTCGTAGCGTGAGTAGACCTCCCGCAGCAGCGTCAGATCGCGGCTCTCGCGGTCGTACTCACCCCAGACCGACGCGGGATTGTCCCCCGGCAGGACTCCGAGATTTTTGAGACGGCCGATGTCGGCCCGAAACACCTCCCAGGTCCCTTCCGCCCCCCGCTCCTTCGCCGCCTCCCGGATCACCCGGGCGGCGTCCTCCTCATCGTAGATCGAGAAGCGGGCGCTTCTTTCGATCAGGGCGTGGTGGACCCGCAGCAGCCGGGCGCCGAGCGCGTGAAAGGTGGCGACGGTCAGACCGGTGGGCGGGCCCCCCAGCAGCTTTCCGATCCGCTCACGCATCTCCCCCGCCGCCTTGTTGGTGAAGGTGAGACAGAGAATCTGCGAAGGAGAAACGTCGCGCTCTTTGACCAGACAGGCCGCCCGGTGGGCGATCGCCCTCGTTTTCCCCGAACCGGCCACCGCCAGAACCAGCAGCGGCCCCTCGCCATGGAGCGCCACTTCCCGCTGGGGGGCATTCAGGCCGGAGAGGATCTCCGATATGGCCGTCCCCTCCTCGGAGGGGGCTCCGGAAAAAATCTTCGCTTCGTTCTTCATCGCTTCTCCTTGAACGAGGTCACCGTACTTCCGAGCGTTCGTCCCCGGGGCGGGATCATCCCCCGGTCGGCAAAGCTGACATGCTCCCGCTCCCCGATGACGATGTGGTCGAGAACATCGATCCCCAGGAGTTCCCCCGCCGAGACAAGTCGGCGGGTCAGCTCCCGATCCTCACAACTCGGCTCAGGGTCGCCCGAGGGGTGATTGTGTCCCAATATCAGCGCCGCATTCGCCAGGACTGCCGGCTTGAATACTTCTCTGGGATGCACCAAAGCCATGGTCAGCGTCCCCACCGAAACCAGATTGAGCCCGTTGATCCGGTGTTTTTGATCGAGGAGGAGGACCACGAAGTATTCTCGGTCGGCGCCGGCCAGGTAGGATCGGAGAATCCCCGCCGCATCGGATGAATTTCTGACCGGACCCGGATGGCCTGGGAAGCGTCCCTCCCGGATCATCTGAATCCGGACCACGGAAATACCTCTTTTTTCGTGGACAAGGGGAGGGCCGCACGATTCCTCCGATCCGGGACGGTCTGCCCCTCTCTCAGAGATACCGCCGGCCCCTTTCTCCTGACAGACCGCTGGGGGCAGTTCGCTGGGGTCTTCTTCAAGGGCGGACCGCAGCATCCCGTTGACCAGCCGGGTCATCGGGATCTTCTTCTCCTTCGCCAGCCGGTAGAGGGTGGGGATCAGTTCCTCATCGATCCTGGGGCTGTACATGCGAATCTCCTGGTCAAGACAGACTGGATTCAAGCAAGACGAATCTCAGGGGTCACAGGGGCCGTCGGCCCCTGCCCGTAAAAGAAATCAAATTCGTTTTTCGGTCTTATGGGATGTTCGAGGGTGTATAAGAAAAGCTGCCACGAATCGTGATGGACGGGAACGATTGAAGAGGCGAGCAGACAAGCTCATCAACATGAAAACCCAACCTCTTCCGATGAGAAGTTGGGCCTTCTGCTCTTTCTGTTACAAGATGTCAGCGGGCTCAATCTTTTTGCTGAACGGACCTTCCGCTATGACGGCTATCGACTTTTCCCTGGGCGGTATCAGATTCGCGATCTTCGTAAAATTGAACAGGGTGAGCCTCCTCGTTTCTGGCCGGAAGTCTCCTTCTCCCGGGTTTTCTGAATCGCTCAGTAGCGTTTCATGATTGCTTCGACGGATCTGAGCGGAAAGACTTCAATCGCGGGATCGCCGTCTCCCTCGCCGTCGGCGGTGATCAGAATCCTCGGCTCGCCGGTGGCAGAATCGACGGTAAAGTAGGTGTCTGCCACACACTCCCCTTTCTCATCGAAGAAGCCGACCCGAAGTTCCCGGTAGGCGTCTCCATCTCCGGCCGGCTCGGCAACAGCCTTATACCGGGTTGGTTCTTCGGCGTAAACGATCGGATCCACAGTGATCTTCTGATCATTTTTTTTCATCATCTCCTCACGGTTCTGAACTGGATGAGGCGTGATACCCCTTCGCCATTCGATCTGACTTTGGGCTCGCCGGCATCCTCATTTGGTGGATCGAGATGCGTTCCGCTTGTCGGCCCTTCACACCGGAATCCTGGTCGATCTTATGGGAACAAACGAAAGCAATTGAATATTTCGGATTTCTTGGCCTTGCATGCTTCCATTCTGGTTAAATAGGCGATCTCGCTTCCTTTCACGGAGGTCCAATCATCGTTTTCCTCACCTTCCTCCTTTTGCCGTACTCGTATCCATGGAATGGTTCCGGCAAAGATTCAAGGATGAGCGACCCCGATATCGATCTTTTCATTTTTGGATCACGGCGTTCCTTATTTGAGGAAATTGAACAAAACATTGCAATTGCTTTCTTCTTGGTTCTGATTGTCGAAAGGCAGAATTTTCCCGCAGCCCCTACATTGAAGCTCACGATCGCCGCCATCCTCTTCATGGCTGACCTCGACGAATCCCTCGCCATCCCATGAATAGGTGGTGGTCATCGCCACGTTCCATTGGAGTTCATCGATGACGTCCGCAGGCTTGTGACAACGCGGGCAGAAGATCGGGCTTTGTTCCATGTGATCTCCTTCGCCTTGAAAATTGATCCGCCGACAGAGATCGTCGATCTCCTTCGTGTTCAGCGGTTCATCCGATTCGAAGTGATGAGGGAAGTCCTCTTTGGGTATAAGACCCCCCTCCTGTAAATCCTGCTGCCAACTTCTTAGCGCCGCCAAGACCGTGGCGGTTTCCCGTTTTGTAAGTTTCATATCTCACTCCTCTGGCCATTCCTCTCCGCTTCCCACGCCTCTTCGATCGGCCGGATGACGTCGGCGACCTGGGAGCGGGTGTAACCGTGATTGTCATTGAGGCAGGTGATGAGGGCGAAAAGCCCCTCTTTTTCATCGCCGCACACCGGGCATGGATACTTCTCTTCTTGCTTCTCCAGGAGGATTGGAAACCGCTCCTCCAGATCCCGCATGATCGCCTCTTCATCCAATGAAACCGAACCGGTGGAATAATCATGCATTTCCAGATAGGCTCCTCCTGCGGCGCACGAGAGGATTTCGACCTCCTGGTCGGTCACAGCGATGGCTAAGAACCTGTGTTTGGTCTGATTCCCTTTGGCGTTTCGGACGGCTTCGTGAAGCTTCATTCTATTTTGTTCTTCTGTCATGAGACTCCTTTCTCGGAACAAGAGATTTCCGGCGGACGGGCATGGCGCCCATTTTATTCCGGGTCTGTCCGGTTACTTTCGTTCGAGGGCTTCCACCCGAATCTCCCCCCGGTTCGCCTCGACCACAAACCGGCCGCCGTCGAGCGCTTCGGCATACTCCTCGAGGGCACTCTGAATCAGCGCGGCCGGATCCCTTTTAATGATTGCCAGATTCGCCCTGAAGTTCTCCATCGCCGCATCAAAACCGGATTCATCGAAATCCTCTCCCTGGGTCTGGAAATAGAAGGCCTGGTCGATCGGGTAGTGATAATGCAGCGGTCGGTCGATGATCCAGAAGGCGCCGTCGAGGAAAGCGTCTTCCGTGATCTCTTTCGTCCCGTATCCTTCCAGGGTCAGGAAGAACCGCCTGCAGATCACGACCCGCTTCCCCCACCAGGACCCTTCGGCGACAAGATCCTGTTCCTCTACGGAGACGGAGAGCTTCCGCCGATAGAACTCCTCCAGATCCTCTCCGGCCGAGCTCTTGGCAAACCAGTGCTCCGGATCGTTCCAGGCGTCGAGGATCGGAATGCCGAAGGCATAGGCCGCGAATAGGTGATCGAGCGTCTCTTCATCGGCATGGAGCCCCACCCCCTCCCGGATAAACCGGAGGCCGTTTTCAGAGGCGGGAATCTTGGAGGCCGGAAGCGAGCCGAGGAGATCATCGAGCCCCTCGCCGTCATAGTGCGGCAGATGAGCCGGGGAGACGATCCGGCCCCACCGGCGCTCAGGAATGGGGAGGTCCCGGACGACCTCGAAGCATCCCCACTCCAGGAGACATTCGAAATACTTCTCCACTTCTCCCTGCGCGACGATCTGATCTGCTGCCGCCTGAAGGATTCTCTTCTGAAGCGCCGCAATCCGCTCCCGCGCCTCCCCGTCGTCGTACAGGGCGTCGCGGTCCGGCACCCGGACGCGCCACCGTTCTCCCTGCAGATGGACATAGGCCCGGATCCCGCGCCGGTCAAAACCCGGCCAGGAGCGCCTGAAATCGCCCCCCTTCGAGAGAACCTGCCCCTGCAGAAAGGTGATCCCCGTTTCATACCGCAGATCCGGATCCAACTGGACCAGGGCGGTAGCCTCCGGCAGTTCAAACCGAAGCCCCTTCCAGACATCCAGGGCATAGGGGCGCGGGAGGGGAACCCCGTTCAGGCAAACCGGCGTCGGAAAGCCGGAGACGATCTCTTCCAGATGCTTTTCAAACGAATCGGGAAGCGGTTTCTTGAGATGCAGGGTGATAACCGTTCCAGGGCGGATCTCGCAGGGGGCCGGTTCAACCGCGTCGCCGGCCAGGACCCGTTTTGTGTTCAAGAGCAAGCGCTGCCCTTGGGACCGGATCTCGACGGTGACGGCTGCATAGAGGGCGGCGTAAAATCCCAGGCCGAAAGGGTTTTCCCTCTCGATGACTTCTTGCCGCCATCCAGAGCGACCCATCGTCAGCAGGGCCTGAAAATCGGCGACCCCGCTGCCGTTGTCGGCGATCCGGAGGTAATTCGGATCGGACCGGTCGGTGAAGAGGTCGATCCGGGCGGCCCCCGCCCTCCGGCCGTTCTGAAGCAGCTCCCGGATCCAGATCGTCTCCCCGGAGAAGACCTCCCCGAAGTTCTTCAAGAGAGAGGCGAGGTCCGCCTCGACCCGGACTGCCTTTGGAAAAGGCCCTGAACCTGTCTGAGACATAACACTCCTCCTTTTTTATACAAAACGAAACGAAGTATTACCCCTGCCCCGTCGAGGCGTCTCTCTTTTCCCCAAAAACACAAAGGCCCAACCATCCGTTGTGGGAAGGTCGGGTCTTTGCACCAATAGGGCGGTATTCCTGCTTGTCAAAAGGAGGGAAGAGCGATCGCCCTGGAGCCGAGCTTTTATAGATACTCGATCCAGTTTATTGCTTTGAGTCTGCTATGCTCTGCGATTCCGGTAAAATCTTGATCGATATGAATGAGAGGAATTTCATTTTTAATAGCAACGGCTGCGATGAGACTGTCCGCAGCCGAGGGGGTGAGACCTTTTTTCCTCAAATGGGCCGCTAATTCCCAGGCTATCGTCCAGCAGGCGTCTTCGGCCTGAAGGAGCGGAAGCGGCTCCAGAAAGGTGTTTAAGCTTTTCTGTTCTTCCCCAGACCGGATTCCGGTCATCAGCTCCAAAACGATCCAGTGAGTGATGGCCGCATTCCCCGCCAAGATGAGAGGACGCAGTTTTTCCTGGATCGTTTTATTCCCACGGGGTCGTAATGCGTGGATCCATAACGAGGTATCGATAAGATACATCAAAACATTCGTTTTCGACGTTGTTTACGGATCGAATCAACGGTGAGGTCCAGATCGATCTTCCCCAACAGGCGGGCGGAGTTCTCCAATGCCTTGTGGTGAAGGACCTCCTCGAAACTCTTCTTGATGGTCTCCTTCAGAGTCTCCGTTCCCAAGACTTCCTTGACGTTCTGATAAAGCTTTTTATCGATTTCGACCGACGTTTTCATCTTCCATGGCCCTCACTCATGGATATCTAATACCATATAATTAGATATCCTGTCAATGTGTTTAATATATATCTGAGCAGAGACCATGAGTTGAACCCCCTCCAGGATTCGCAGTCGAACCGAACGTCACCCGATCGAACCGATTCGTTCTTGCCGTCGGGTCAATCCTCTCGCCCCTACCGGCGCTCCCCAGAAATGGGGATAGGGTGTCGAGCAGCTTCGAACCGCTCAGAACGGAATATCGTCCGAATCGGCGGCGCCCCCGGTTTTCTCTTGGTCCACGGGCTTTCCGTTGGCCTTCCCCAGATAGATGATCTTCTGCGCGGCCACGTAGAGCCTCCGGCGGGTCTCTCCGCCTTCTCCCTTCCACTCGGAGGAGCGAAGCTCCCCGTCGACCAGGACCGCCCTTCCCTTTGCGAGGTGCTCTCCCGCCTGCTCGGCCGCTTTTCCGAAGGAGCGGACGGGGACAAAGGTCACCGCCTCTTCCAGCTTCCCTTCCTCTCCCTTCCGGTACTTCCGGTTGATCGCCACGGAGAAGCTCGCCACCGCAGCACCCGTGGGGGTGTAGCGGATCTCCGGGTCCTGTGTCAGTCGCCCATGCAGAATAATCTTGCAGTAATCCATCTCTCATTCCTCCCTAGCCCTGTTGGGCCTTATGTTGTCCACCGACTTAAAATGGGCGCCCCGCTCCCTTTTGATCATCCCACGCCCACAACATCCCCGATCCCCTCAAAGTCGGGCACGCTGATATTGAGCCCGGCCAGCAGGTCGATGAACCAGAGTTTCTCCACCCGCCTCAGATCGATCTGGTCCGGGTGCTTCCGGACGAACCGGCGGAGCGCCTCGTCCGTAAAGAACCGGTAGTCCCCCTGGGGCCGGTTCACCCCTCTGCCGCGCGATTTCAGCCACCCCTGCTCGATCCAGTATCCGACCTTGTGGTGATCGACCCCGAAACCCTCGCAGACCATCCGAAGGGTGTAGCCGTCATCGGTCTTTCGCAGGCCCAACCGTCTCTTCTTCATCAGAATGGCGGTGGCGGAGCGATGAAGCTTCTTCGAGATCCAGAAGACCGACTTTTTGGAGTAGTTCGCTTCCAGAAAGGCAACCTCCTCCGAAGACCAGGGAAGCTCTTTGACGCGCGAGACCCCCAACATCCCCGCCCGTCTCCGCACCGCCCACCGGGGGACATTGAAAATCCGCGCCAGATCGGTAATGGTCTCCGTCCGGCTGTCATACCGCTTTCGGATCAGTTCGTCCTGCTCGGCCATCCAGAAGAATTTCTTTCGGCTCATGGCGCTCTCCTGGTAGAGGTTCTGCTTTTCGCTCATCGGGACGCACAGGACCCATTCCCGTCGGCCGGGGTCAGCAGGCGGCCATCAATCCAGTCTGTCTGCCCGTCTTCCCAGCAGACCTCAAATTCGTTCCCAACGCCATTTTCCAGGACCGACAGCCTGGCGGCGATGACCGTTCCCATGCGG
Organism: Candidatus Manganitrophus noduliformans; assembly: GCF_012184425.1. Lineage (NCBI taxonomy): Bacteria > Pseudomonadati > Nitrospirota > Nitrospiria > Candidatus Troglogloeales > Candidatus Manganitrophaceae > Candidatus Manganitrophus > Candidatus Manganitrophus noduliformans. The sequence goes on along the minus strand of NZ_VTOW01000004.1, from coordinate 194,618 downwards.
CCTGATCCATCCCGGACAACACTCCTAGCCCGGAAAGCAGGCGTTCTCAGACAGCGGTGAATCGCAAGCAACTCTCCTGCAATGTCCATCTTCTCCTCCTGATATCGGGTTCCAGGGGCCTACTGCCCCTGGTCAAAACATTCTCTCAGGTCGTTTTTCGCCTCTCTCCTTCCGGCGGGCGCTAATAGACCTCCCGCTCCGGAAGGTCGTAATGGGGATCGGTCGCGATCCGGATCTCCCGCTCCAACTCCTCCCTGGCCTGCCGGTAGAGATTCTGCCAGAGGGTCCGGCGGACGGGATTTGGGACACCGACGCATTCCTCCCGGATCTTCTCCTGAAAGGTGACGACCTCTCTGCCCCCGCCTGAATGCTCGGTGATCCCGAACCGGAACGCGATATGATCGTCGTCCGAGTCATCGACGATCACGGCCCGGGCCTCACCACCCCCGGAATCCGGAGAGAAGGCCCTGTCGTAGACGATCTTTCCGGATACAGACCTTTGAGTCGCCTTCCCATTCGGGGTGAGAACAAACACCTTCAACCCTTTTCTCTTGGCGATCTCGATCATCTGTCCTGTCCCGGGGCTACGGCCGTCCCATACGGAAATCAACGCCTCTGCGCGATCGGCCATCTCCTCATTTCGAACATACCCAGCCCGTTTTCCGTAGCGCTCCCAGTCCGCAGGGAAATGCCTGACCGGAACGCCGTTGCGCCGCGCCCATTCCTCCCCAAGACAATCGACACCCCGCGCGCCTCCGGAGAGAACCTCGGTGATCCTGAAGCCGCTCTCGCGGACCGCTTGCTCGACAAGAAGGGAATCGTTGATCGTTCTCGATCCTGCGATGATCGTCCTCATGGTCTCCTCCCTCCGACGCCGTTCTCCTCCTTCTGGATGCGGAACCGGATTCCCTGCTCTTTCAGGACGGCCTTGGAGAGCGTGTCGGCTTCGGCATTCTCCTCCCTCGGAATCCAGAGAAAGGTGATGTCCGAAAACTGCCGGGCCAGTTCCTTCGCCTTCAGGTAGTAGGGGAGATAGCGTCCTCCCTTGATCCGCCACTCCCCGGTCATCTGACGGACCGACAGCATGCTGTCTCCATGCAAGACCACCGGGAAATGGGTCAGCCCTTTTTCGATCAGATACTCCAGCGCGGCGATCATCCCGCCGTACTCGGCGACGTTGTTCGACATTGCAGGGCCACTTCCAATGTAGCGGGATTCCTGCCAGAGGACCTGGCCGCCCCGCTTGATCACGATCCCACAGGCGGCATTGCCACCCGGATTGACCGGCTCGCAGCATCCGTCGTACCAGACTTCGATGCAATCGGAAGATCGACTCGGGGCAATTTCAGAAAGGGCAGATTTGATAGTAGCCGGAGGTCTCCTCTCCCTTCGTCGAAGACAAACCGTCTGATCCATTTGATTCCTCTGCTCCATCTTCGCACCTCCTTGTTTTCGCCCCTTCTCTTCAGGGGCTCCACAAAGCCGAGGCCCCGGAAACGGGAGGAATCATTTTTCTCATCACACAGCGGATCGCACATCGAAGAGCCCAACCGGAAAACCCGCCCGGCCGGGAGGACTCCTCTCCGGGAGGGGTGGAGGGGCCAGGGGCTCGCTCCACCCCACAGGGGACCGGATTCATTTTTCGGTTTTAAGGACGGAGCGTCGTAACATCTCTCGCCTTTCCTTTATCAGAAAAGGGGGACGGCGCGTCGGGAGAGGGCTTTTAAAAATGCCGCCCACTCAAAACGACGTTACGACGGAGGCCAACCCGGAGGAGGCGAAAGACCGGACGGAAAGAGGAAAATTCTGTCGCAATCCCGGAAGCACAGGTGTGCCACTTCTGTGTACAGTTCAAGCGGATGCAGTCAAGGCGGAAGTAGCTCGATCAACCGGCGATAGGCTGGGCGTCGAGCAGGAAAAACCAGATCCGCCGGAAAGGAAAGAACCGAAGATGGATCGACACGGAGGAAAATCGGCAAACAGGAAAGATGATCTCAAGGGAGAGGGGAAGCCGCCGGACTGTGGCAAACGCGTGGCACGAGGGGGGATGTCCTCTGAAGATGAGATTGGCATTATTAGTTCAAGGGGGAACATGGCTCAAAAGGCTGGCACCAGGGGTGTCGAATCGGTCGCGGAAAATCATACAGAAATGGGGATGGGGAAACCTGATCTGAAGGCACTCTTTGACCTAGCGCGCCGATGCGGACTGGCAGGCCGGCGCGTCTACATCCCGAAGTACAAATTCAACGATTCACCCGACGATCGATTAGAAACGCTGATAGGCCGATGTAAACCGCCCCTCCTTCGGGAAATCGAGCATGTCTACGAAAGAGATCACATCACCTTCTATTTCGAGCATTCCCCCCGGGCGCTCTTCTCGTCGCGGTTTGGAAAAAACAAGACCGCGGCAAGGTTCGGCCTGAAAATCCGGACGGCGGCCAGAACATCCTCCGCCGCCTGGAGGGCCTGGCGGGATTGGTTCGGACACAGAGAGCGGCGAATCTTAGAGCAACTTCGCGATCTGGCAGACGAAAACGGAGGAGAACACGAGAAGTTCTCCGCCACCTACCTGGAGATCCGAGGCCAGATCCGATCCGGACAGGAGGTGGATATGGAGCACCACGCCGGTTATCACAACGTCTCGCGAGAGATCATCCTCCAGGTCGTCGATCTGGCCAAGGCTTCCATCGAAAGCTGTCCGTGGCGCCTGTCACCCAACGACGGGTGACAGAACCCTTTTCATCAACCCGTTGTCACCCGAACAGGGGGGACAAAACAAAAAGGAGGTTCATCTCATGCACTATCTCGGACTGGATGTCGGCTTCGGATATACCAAGGCGATGGATGATAAAAAAGCCATCGTCTTCCCTTCGGTGGTCAGTCCGCCGGTGGAGATCAGTTTCAAGCCCTCCTGGCAGAACGAATCCGATCGACTCCATCATCTGGCGGTCACGCTGGAGGAGAAAACTTATTTCGTCGGACACCTCGCTTTAAATCAAGGCCGGTTCGCCCATGCCACCCTGGACCGGGTCCGAACAGAGACGCCGGAGTTCAAACTCCTCTTTCTTGCGGCCATCTCCCTCTTCGTGGAATCTCCTGAAGAGGCTTTCTCGGTCATCACCGGGCTGCCGGTGGATGATTTCGAGGACCGGAAGGTCATCGAGAAAACCCTGCGCGGCCGGTTTGATCTTTCGGTAGCAGGAGAAGACGTTTCCTTTGTGATCAAAAACCTCACCGTCATCCCGCAACCCTGCGGGGCCTTCATGGATCTGCTCTACGCCCCGGAAGGCCTGAATGAGGAGTACATGGAGGGTCCGGTCGGCATCATCGATATCGGTTACAAAACGACCGACTTTGTTCTGATGCGCTCCGGGGAGTACGCGCACAAGCTCTCCGGGAGCATCAAACAGGGGATGAGCGCCATCTACCAGGCGGCCGTCTCCAAATTCTCTGCGACCTATCGCGGCAACTGGGACCTCAAATCGACCGAGGAGGCCCTCTCTGAAGGGATACTCTGCCGGTTCGGGGAGCGGACGGCGATCAATCCCTCTCTTCTTGAATCCGATCTTGCGGGTCTGGCCGATCAGATCATCTCCTGGATCCGCCAGCGATGGGAGGGGGAGAAGCTGAACCGGATGATCTGCACCGGGGGAGGAAGCTCCCACCTGAAACCCTATCTGATCCGGACCTTCCCAAGGATGATCTTTATGGACGATCCCCAGCAGGCCAATGTCCGGGGATTCTACAAGGGGGCCCGGTACTATGATGAGGCATGAGCGGAAAACTTCCTTCAAGCTTTATCTGAATCCGGGTTATGAAGAAGACCGGGCCATTCACGCCTGGCTTCTGGCGATCCCGAATAGGAAACGATCGGGGAAGATTCGGGAAGCGCTCCTGAGCGTACTCAAAGATAACCCGCCGCCGGATCACTTCCTCATCTCTTTTCAGTTCCGTCTCAATCCGAAGAGGGAGACCGACCGGCAAATTCTCCTCTGGCTGTCCGGGGTTCCGAAGCGGATGCGCTCACAGAGGATGAAAGGTCTCCTCCTGAAGGTCATTCAGCCAATACCCTCTCCCAGGAAATCCAATCCTCCCCAACCGGGGATCGGTCAGGCCGCCAGACGGGTGATCGGCTCCATCTTTAAGCCTGATCTGGAGTGAGGTGTCGATGCCGTTGGTGTTCATCTTCGCCGGCTTTCTTCTTTCGACGCCAGCCCGTAGCGCTGCGCAGGATCCTTTCACCGATGCCAGCCGGGTCACCGGAATTCCCGTGCAACTGCTGGTTGCCATCTCCAGGGTGGAGAGTTCTCATCATCCCTGGGCGCTGAACCTCAACGGAGAGGCGGTCTACCCTTCAAGCCGGGAGGAGGCGGAAGAAATTTTAAAAGCGGCCCCCGACAATGTGGATATCGGCCTCATGCAAATCAACTACCGGATCTGGGGAAGAAGGTTAGGATTGACCAAAGTCCAATTGCTGGATGATCATATCAATATCTGGGCCGGCGCGGCGATTCTCCGTTTTTACTTTTCTCAATATCCCTTCTGGGAAGCGGTGGGCCGATACCATTCTGGTGACAGAAGCCGCCGGATTTGGTATGCTTGGCGAGTTTATCGGGCGCTCTTTACGGCTGGCAATCCGCATTGAGCCGAACGCCTTAACCACCATGCGGTCAACAGGAGGCAGCGATGGGGGAGGATCAAGATCGGCAGCTACAATATCGAGAACCTGATCGAACGGTTTCATGAAAAGTACAAGTCGAGCCGGATGAAGATCCCCTATGGAACCCCTCCCAGCGACTTCCTCGACATCACCAAAGACAGGCGGTTCAAGAACATCAAGCTCAGCCAGGAAAAACTGGACAGGCTCTCAGAAGTCATCAGGAAGAACAATGCGGATGTCCTGGCCTTACAGGAAGTGGATGACCTCGACACCCTCCGGTCCTTCAACCGTTCTTGCCTCAAATATCGCTACCCCTACGCACTTCTGATCGAAGGGAACGACCCCCGCTGGATCGACATCGGGCTGCTCAGCAAACTTCCAATCGGCAATGTCCGGACCCATCAGTACCTCAAGTTCAGGCCGCAAGGGCAGAGGGAACGGTACATCTTCTCCCGGGATCTCCTGGAGGTCGACATTCACAGCCATCAGAGGGAGAAACTTTTCACGCTCTTCGTAAATCACCTCAAGTCCAAACGGGAGGTGGGAAAAAAGGGGTCAAGCGATGCCTTGAGAAAACGGCAGGCCGAGGCGGTACGGGACCGGGTCAAAGAGCGGTTTAAAGATAGCGAGGGCGCTTATATTATCCTGGGGGATATGAATGATACGCCGGGGTCTGATCCCCTTCAACCGCTCTTTGAACTCCCGGTGACCAGCGCCTTTGAGAAACTTCAGCCACAGGATCGCTGGACTCATTACTACAAGGGCGGCAAGGAACACAATCAGCTCGACCACATTCTCCTCTCACGTTCTCTGGCTGGGCAGGCCCGCAACCCCTTCATTGACCGGAGCGGGATGCTCTCCACCACCCCTGGTCTCAAACTCGATGAGCAGAACTCCAAAATCAGAAAGAAGGGGGAGCATGCCTCTGACCACGCGGCGGTATTCGTAGAACTTGAGATCTGATTGATATAGGTCGGGGAGACTCCCTCGTTGATAAAAGCCCTTTTATGAACCTCTGAACTGTGGCATTCTTTCCAAAAAGAAAGAGAGACGTTCGATGTCCAGAATCACCCATCCTCACATCGCAAGTAATCCAGGTATCTGTGATTGTAACGGATTATTTGATTCCTGATGCGTTTTGTTGTACCCTTACTCTTAATGACGACGGATGAGCATCTTGCTGGACAGACTCTCACGCGAATGGAGAAGTGCGGACCGCCTCACGGCATCACAGATTGGCTCACGCTATATTTCCTGTTATGATGATATCGCAATTCTTTGATGCCACAAGGCGGTGACCAACGAGGAAAAATCTTATGGTAATTTTTATTTTAGTTTCTCTGGGTGTCGTAATCGTCTTGCTTATCGCGTATATCGGCAGGAAACTGGGCGGCAGGACAATGGCAGGGAAAGAGGAAATGCACCTGTGGGAGGACGATGAAATGTCCGCTTGGAAGAAAGTGGAACGTGATTTAGACAATGACCGACATGTTATTGGTTCTAAGAGGTACTCTCTATTCCGGCGCCGCTAGATCAGATCGACATCATCAGCGCTCTTCTTCTTTTCCCACATGATCCATCTTTTCTATCGTCCGGTACACACTCTCTAAGTTCTTGTACATCTCCTCCCGCTGTTGATCGATCATTTCCAGTGTTTTTTCCGGATGCTGTTGCGCCCGATCCAGAATTTCCTTGCTGGGTCCCCCGCCGTAGAAATTCGGGTGAGGGACATTGGCTCCTTCCGGAAAGAGCTCTCTGCGGCCCTGGGAGAGCTGGCTTCCCACTCCCTCCATCCACTGAAGGTTCAGCTTTTCCTTGACAAAATCCGGTATCACCGCTTCGCCTGCGACCCGATTAAGGTTGACTCCTTGGTCCTGAAATTTCTCTACGCGCTCTTTCAGGGCTTCCCCTCCCTGGCTGATCTTCCCCTGCTTTTCAGAAATGCCAGCTTTTCCAGACTCGACTTCGGCTCCGGCCTTTCCGCGAGTATCTTCCACCTTCTGCTCGACCCCCTCCCTCTTCGAGCTGACGTTGCTTTTTCCACCCTCAATTTGATCGCGTGTCACTGTCTGACGATCTTCCACCCAGGACCGGATTTGACCCTGCTCGCGAGAGGTCATATCTTTATCGCCCTTGATCCGTGCGTCCACGCCTCTTTCCAGAGAAGATCCCTTTCCAAAAAGCTCCGCCCGTTCGGGACCGGCAAGGTGCTTTCTGTCAAGATCGGTTTTGTATTCCCGGATCCAGTCTGCCACTGTTTTCCCTGCAATGTGGGTGTCGTCCACACGGCCTTCTCTCGCGGCATCGATCACCTTCCGCACCACAAAGCTTTCCTGCTCCCCGCCCTGTTTGCCGATGTAGTTGATGAACCCCGGTATCTGGTCCTGGCTCAGGACAATGGACCTTCCTTCGGCCTGGCTGATCTCGTGCGCAAGGGAGTTCAGACTGGCCACCCCTTCCCGGAAGCCCTGCAGGCTCTGGCTCTCCCTGGCGCTGCCGGCCGTCGTGCTTTCCCGGCCTCCCGTGGAAGTCGATTGTACATGCCGGGCCTGCTCGGACTGCCTGGCCTGCTCATGGAGCGACCAGGCCTCCTCAGATTCTTGTGCGGTGAAGGAATTGAGGGCCTCGTCAAAAGCGTGTTGCCTCTTTGCCTGAATACCGGATGATTCCTCACCGCGTTTTTGACCTCCTAATGTTCCTTCCACCTTTCCTTTGATTCCGGCCCCTCCAATCCCGGGTGCGTGAAGTCCCAACGAACCATCAAATCCGAGTTCCCCGCTGATCGCTTTCGTGAAAAGGGCTTCCTCGGCGATCTCTCTTGCCGTATCCGCCGAGACGCCGTACTTCTCCGCAATCTGATTTGCCACCCGGTCTGCAGCCCGGTTGGTTCTCTGCCACTGGGCCGATTGTCCGGACTCGATGCTCTCTCCGTAACCCTGCTCCGTCCCGGACGAGGCCTGCTGCTCCGACTGCCGGGCCAGGGTCTGGCGAAACTGCGCCGCTTCGGAGCCGAACATCTCCTGAACCTGCTGCTTCGAATCGTTGTAGGCTGTCTTGCGAAGCTGTGTATCGGTATCGTCCACTTTGAGATTCAGCGCGCCCCCCACGTTGCTGAGGGTCGCCCGGACCGCCCCTTCCTCGGTCCAGGGGGTGATGTTTGTATACGCGGCCGGCCCGTATCCTCCCTCCATCCACCCGCCGTGCCGCTCCTCTCTCCATCCTGCCGTCCTCTCCACTGCGGTGTTCTCCTTGTTCGCCGTCATGCTGCTCAGATGGACATTCCCCATGCTGATATTCCCCATCCCGCTGGTGGATGCGGCCTGGCCGGCCGCCGACTGCGAGACCCCTGCCGCGGATGCGATGGCCGAGGCGACACCGTTGAAAGAAAAGTTGGCGATCCACCAGGCAATGGTCACGGCGGCGGCCGACATCCCCCAGGCGAGCGCCAGCTTCCCCGCCAGCGCGGAGTCGATTTGATAGAGGGTCATGATCGTGACCTGATCGGTGGACAGCAGCGCCTCCCGGGTCCAGAGGGCCACCTGAAAATTGATAATGGAAAGAATCGGGCCCCAGAGCTGGAGCCAGAGGAAGCCGACGCCGAACATCTTCAGGACGGCGGGGAAGAGTGGGGTGAACGCAAGGAGAAGGATGACGACGAAGAGGCCGTGAATGAAGATCTCCGCGAGGTTTCTCATGGCCGGAAGATATTCCCGCGCCATCTGCCCCGCCGTGAACCAGGCGTTCGTCTGCTGGTATTCCGCCTGAGAGAGGATCATGCCGAGGAGCTCCGTCGAGGAGCCGGTCAGTTTGGCCTGAAGCTCCAGGGCCTCATCGTAGGCATGGATCATCGCCGACTGAAAGAGGATCTCCTGAGGGGTGGCGGCGAGGTTCATCAGGCTTTCATAGGAGAGGGGAAGGACCGACCCGACGGTCTCCGGAGGGACCCCGGCCGATCCAGCTACGTTCCGGGCAAACCGCTCCCACCAGGCGGGATAGATCGTACCGAGCCCCAGCCGGAGGCGCCGATATCCTTCTGTGCAGGTCACCACATCGGGATGGCCCGTGATCTCCGTACCGTCCTCATCGATCAGCGTTTCGGTGAACCGGCTCGGATGAACCACCTCGAAGTCGGCCAGGAGATTCGGGCTTTTCAGAATCGCGCTGGCGGGCCGGGTTCCGTCCAGGACGTCGTAGAAGACGCAGTTCCGGATATACTGCGGCGCGCTGGCAGAGACATAGGGCTCTGCAATCCGCTCGTGGAGGGTCGATTGGATGAGACTGATCGCCGTCCCGTTCCCTGAAGAACGCGATCCGATCTCAGGCGGGAGGGAGTAGGCCTGCTCCATCAGACGGGTCAGGGCATCCCCCACCCAGGAAGAGTAGGAACTGATGACCGCGAGCGAGGCCGGGACCCTGGTGATGACCTGATTGCCGGCCGGTTTGATGTGATCCACAATCGCCACGTCGGCCTTGGGGGTAAACAGCATCAGATAGGCCAGGGCCCACGCCATGAAATAGTGAGGCGTGATCCGCTGCGAAATCGCTGTGTAGCCGACGGCAAATAGAATCCCCGCGACGCTGACGATCCGGATCAGCGTGACATAGGCGCTGGAGCCAAAGATCATCTTGATGCCGTTCAATATGAAGAAGAGCCCCTCTCCTCCTCCGTAGGTATGGATCTCATAGACCATTTTCTATCTCCCCTTCTTTCCGAAGTCGTACGCCTTGGCCAGATCGTGCCTCTTCAGGCTGCTGGTGATCGCCCGTTCCAGGCGCTCCAGCGTCTCGATCTCCGTGACGATCGACTCGGCCACGAAACGGGTCCGGGCCATCCGGCCCCGGACCTCCCTCTGCGCCTCCTCGATCATGTGAAACAGCTCCTTTTGAACCGCTTCATCGATCCTCGCCTTGGAGAGCGCCCGGCGGGCCTCCCGGGCGGTGGTGTCGATCCACTCCTGGACCATCAGCAGGGCGAGCGGCTCGGCCCATTTGTGAAGGTATGCCTCCGCCACGGCCGGCGTCAGGGTGGAGAGGGCGTTGACCATCCGGTAGAGCGGGAAGGGGGCGGTGGTGACGAAGTCGATGTCGGACGGGCTCAAATCCCCCCTGGCCTGAACACTAGAAAGGATCGCCGTCAGCCGGTCCCGGACCAGGACGATCAGGCCTGTTACATTTCCTTCGCTCACCACATTCATGTTCAGGCAGGCGGCGTCGCAGCTGTACCGGCTGACGGCCCCGCCGTCCAACAGCATGTCGACGCTGATCAGCGGCGGCCAGGTCGTCACCCCGCTGCTCTGCGTCACCACGATCGTCCCGACGGCAGACAAAATCAACTCCTGCGATGTCCAGTCGAGTCCGACGAGGTTGAAGAGGGCGTCCCAGAGATAGTTGCGCTCGATCCTTCCCACAGCCTGATCCTCGGCGTCCCCCACCGACGCCCCCGCGGCGGGATCGGCGACACACTCCTGCCGGGCGGCATTAAAATCGGCGCTCGCCCCGGAGGCGGTACGTGCCCCGGTGCAGCGGCTCACCTGGGAAGAGCCGATCTTCTCGACCAGCCCGAGGGTGCCGTCGACCAGGGCTCTGGCCGCCTGACAGGATGAAAAGTTCGTGCTGTTGATCGCCTGGCTGTATTTCTCCAGGTCCTGCATCACCCCGTAGATCTGAGGAGAGATCGACTGCAGGGCGATCCCGAAGGCATACCCCAGCGAGGCGCTTCCGATCGCCTGAAGCTTGTCGATCAACTGCTGGGCGTTGATGTAGCTGAACGCCCCCAGGTAGATATCGATCCCCTCGCAACCCGCCCTGAGTTTGGGAAGGCTGAGGGAGGCGAGGTTCAGACTCCGCTGCGGAAAGCGCATGGAGAGCCCCCCGCCGGAGAGATACCCCCGGGTCTGACCCTCGTAGACCCCCGGTACTGTGGTGGCGCTCATCGCGCCGAGGGAATCGGCCAGTTCGTTCAACTGCCGCTGGAGATCAGCATGGGCAGGTCTGCTCTGGAGCACGATCCAGAACAGGACGATCAGAAACAGAATCTTTGTCTTGATCTTCATCTCTCTTCCTCAACATGTCCGGCCAGCCGGTCGAGCCGCTCCCCCAGTTCTTCCATGGATAGGAGGCCGGTCCCCACACGGAGGACCTCCCCGGTCTGCGGTCTGACCAGAAAGATGGCAGGGGCCGCACTCACGCCGAGCCTCTCCGCCGCGCCCCGGTCGACCTTTGCGGAACCGAAGAGAGGATCTTCCGCCCCGTCCAGGCTGATCGGCACGACAGAAAATCCGTAAGAGCGGGCGAAGCCGGCCAGGAGGGGGGACTGGATCTCACACAGCGGACAGTCTCCGGCGAAGAAATAAAAAATACCGGAGGAGCGGGCGAGGTTCAGAAGTTTCGCATCCCTTTTCTTCGCCTTCTCGGCCCGGGCGACGGAGAGTCCCGCCGTGACGACCGGATTTTCCACCGTCGGATCGAGATCCGGATGCTCCCACAGCACCCGCTGCCAGGTATGGGCAAACGCTTCGGCCCTCTGCATGACCAGACGCTGGTACTGTATATAGGCCAAGAGATGCGCTTCTGTGGGCTCTTCGACCGCGCGTGACAGCAGTTTCTCCGCCTGCTTCCGCATCTCGTTCAGGGTAGGGGGAAGCTGTCTGGAAGGCGCTTCCCTCTTTCGCACCCGTTTCTCCTCCTTTTTCATTTCCAGATACCAGAACCACCCCTCCCGGTTTTTGTCGAAAAAGCGATTCTCGTCCCAAGGGTCCGGTTCCGCTTCGGGGGCCTCTTTCATCCCGAGAAGCCCATCTTGGGAGGACCCCGGCGAAAGACTTCCCTTTGATGGCAATCGAGTGATCTCATTCTCCCCCGCCCATACTGGGAGGATCCCGATCAGCAATAAAACGAGTGAAAGGGCAGATCCTATAGAAGCCGAAGATCTCCTCTCCCTTCGTCGAAGACAAAGCGTTCTTCTCATGGCGCGCGCGTCCCGAAAAATTGTTCGAGATCCCGCTGAACCTGATCCGGGCTGATCCCAAGCGGCGGAGGGGGGACACCCTCCGGGTTCGGAGTCAGCGCTCCCGAGCTTTGGGCCTGAGCAGCCAGCTCATCCGGGTCGGGGGGATCGGCCATGATGTCGGCGTAGTATTCCGAGAAATCGACCCGCTCGAAGTCGATCCGCTGAAGCTCCTCCACCGTCAGCCCCCGGCAGTCGGGGGCCTGCGGCGTCCCCCAGCCGATCCCAAGCTGACTCCTCCCCTGCTCCTGGATGATCCGGGTCAGCTTCGACGAGAAGCAGCAGAATCCGGTCGATCGCTCCACGCAGACGGTTGTGAACTCCAGATCAACCCGCCGGCTGCAGTAGGTCCCGACCTCCACGCACTGGCCCGCATTCCGGTGGGCCTGAAGGGTCTCTTCGGCGCTGTTGCAGCCGAGAAGGAGGGTCTCCAACGCGCAGCAGTCCCTCGTGACTCCGCTGGCGATCGTCTTCCGGCAGAATTCTCTGCTTCCGGTGAAGATGATCACCGGATCGCCGGTATGATCGTCTTCCGCAGCGGCCAGCGCCCCGATGTTGCTTGCGGCCAGCGGGAGATCGGTGTTGGGGATGGAAGCCGTATCGGCGCACTCGTTCGGATCGAGGCATCGGATCCCTTCCACGCTTCCCGGACAGATCGTCTCGATCCCCTCCTCGGCGCACCGCTCCTGATGGGTCTGGGTGGTGCAGGCGTAGCTCTCCTGACGGCTGAAGCACTGGCCGTATGCATTGCTCAGAAGACAGCTGCCCCCATGAATGGTGCAGGAGGGCTGGCTCCGGTAGGCAGCGCAGCCGTCGATCTGCCGGGCGGGATCGATACAGACATAGGAGCGGGTGCAGGAGGCCGACGTACACTGCTCATTGATCAGAGCGCACCGCTCGTTCATGAAGGAGCTACAGGCCGCTCGAACCGTCTCAGGGGAGAGCGGCGGCGGGGGGAGATCGAACCGGTAGGTGTAGGTATACGAGGGGAGTTGCGCGCCCCCCCTTCCACAGGTGACCACCAGGACCGACTGGTCCGGCGAGGAGATCGTGACGGAGGCGCTGGGGCATCCCCGTCCCGAAGCGCTCACATCGAGGCGCATCACGGTGGGCGAGGCCGACAGGGTGAGGATTTCAATCGTGTGCCAATCTCCGATCCCCCCTCCGGAGCCCGATCCTCCGCAGTTGCGGTGTAAATCTCCTCGTGGGCCGGTGTCGAGGAGCTGGAGGTGATAGACCGTCGCGCTCGCCCTGTGAATCCTCGCATAGAGGTGATGATCGACGCAGAGGGAGCCCGAACCATTCCCCTGCACGGTTGTGGGTCGCGGCAGGGGATAGCTGCACTGCCCTCCCGTCTCGGCATATTCGATGGTGCAGGCGATCTGCTGTGTTGTCGTGATCGTCTCGGTGACAGGATTGGTGCAGACCCGCCGGGTGATGCAGGACTCCCCGCTGGCCGCCCCTTCGGAGAAGGTCACGATCGGATCGTCCGGGGCAATTGTAATTCGGGGGCGGAGATTGTAGGATTCCTGGAGAAACCGGCCGCTCTCGGTCGCGGAGAGGGCATTCTCCCCCTGGGGGGTCAACTGATCTGGATTGTCGAGGAAAAAGCTCCCCTGCGTCTCGGCATCCGACTGCGCTTCAGGGGTCAGGCCGGGGATGCCCCGGCTCTGACCATCAGTGATCAGGGCATTGGCGGCATCCTTCCCCTTCGGCGCCGTACTGCCGAAAGACCTCCCTTCCTGAAGGGCCTCTTCAAAGGTCATCTGAGCAGAGGCGAGCGCGGGCGTCCATACTATCAAACCGGTGAACAGGAAAATCCATCTGGACATGGCCTGCGGTAATCCGCGTCGAACCATTGCATTCCTCACTTTGTAAAAAATCCCTCGCGAAGCTTCTTTAAGTACCGGTCCACCGATGGCGCAGAGCGGGCCAGATTTTCCAAACCCGCCACCAGTGGAATATCTCCCACCCTTTTCCAGTACCTCGGCACAGGTTCACAGTGCTCGCAGGAGGGGTTGACCCCTTCCGCGTAGACGAGCGCAGGAACCTCGGTGATGTCGTAGAGCCGGAACAGAAGGGGATCGATAAGGACCTCCACCTTCCTCCCCCCGATCAACTGTTTCAGCCTGAGGAGCGACTCCTTGGGCGATCCTTCCGGCAATCCACGCAGCACCGCGACCAGGCCGATCTTCTCTCCATCGGAAAAGGCCGCCTGGATACTCTCCTCCGGCATCGAGAAAGAGAAGAAATAGTAGAGCCTGTCGACGGCTTGAGCCGGGTACGGCATTAAGAGGATGGCAACGGTGAAGCCCATCATCAGGATCCGTTTCGAGTGGCTGGTTCCGGGCTCCGGGTTAAATCTCTTAACTCCAAACCCCGAACTCGAAACTCGCAACTCGCTTTCACAGCACACAGCAATCTCTCTTTCTCCAAACCAGATAAACAAAATCCTCCCCCGCCACCGGAAATGAAGCGCCGATCCCCCAGACAAAATCGCTTCTTCCGATGGGAAAGACCTTCCCCACCTTGGGATAGACCAGCTGCAGCTTGTACTGGCTCTTGCGGATAACCGGCATCGGATACCTGTTGCACAGCCCCGCCTTCCCAACGGTTCCGAGCAAAAGTCCCTCCCGGTGGAGCTTGAAGAGCATCCGGGAAGCAACCAGCGCGGAGGCCTGGGGAGGACCGGCATTGCCGGCGGAGAGCGCCCCGTTCAAGGGATAGGTCCCTCCCCAGCAGCCGCTGCACCAGAAGAGGGGGTCCAGGGAAAATCCCGCCGTCGCGGCGGCGCAATCGGCGGCGCAGACCGCAATCGAGGCCGGGTTGGCAAAGAGAAACACCTCCGGCGTCAGCAGCGCGGCCAACTCCGGCGAGTTCCAGAGGGGATCGAGTTCCGTGATGTAGCCGAGGTCAAATCCGCCGGTTTGCAGACAGGCAAAGTCCATGACCAGCCCGATCAGGTAGAAGATCGGATAGGCATAGAAGTGGGCCTGGTAGAAGGCCTGGTGATCGCGGGCCCCGTGTGAGCCGGTATTGGTTCCGAAACCCTGGATCGTGGATGAAAGATCGACCCCGCCTAGGGAGGGAAAGCAGTAGGGGTCCCGTGTGACCTCGATTAGGTAGACCGGTTCCCAGAAAGAAACAGGAATACCGGGGGTCAGATTCAACGGCGGCGGCCGGTCGGCACAAAAACAGACCGGGGACTGGTTTACAGTCTCGGTATCCTCCTGGCCGAAGCCCGCCACCGTGACCCCGCCGATCTTGATGGGAAAGATCCCCGTCCAGTCGACATCGGTGACGGGATTGAAGACCCGGCCGGGGCAGGCGGAGGTATCCTGAACTGCTGCGAATAGCAAGAGGGTTAAAATGAACGTGACGATGACCCAGCGATTCCTCCTCATAACTCGAACTCCTTCGGTTTGGTGGTGAGATCAGTGTAGTGGGGAAAGGAGTTCCAGGAAGAGAAGAAATCGGCCAGGATCAAGGCATTTCTGGCGGTGTTTCTGAATCGGACTTTCTTGTTTTAACTGATGGAACTCTATCTTGTATCTAAAACCGGTTTAACTCGTCGTGGATTCATTTTTAGTCACTGTAAGATCAAGCATCCTTCCTGAAACAATCGGACAAAGAGCAACTCTTAATATGGTAGAATTCACCGGTAAATCGTTACCAATTGAAGACTATATACGATTTTTCTCTGAAAAGTTGTTGCGTATGATTGTTGGTAATCACAGCCCCATCCCCGAACTGAAGTCCACAGAAATGCCACAATACCCGGACTAATATCAAGGCAATTGCGGTTCTATATCAATAGCGTTGCGGTTTGGAATCTGATTCGTTACTATCCAAAATTAGATATCAACTTACTGGCGTCGGAGAAAAGACTGTGATGAATCGAAATGTTTTAAAGCTCCCGTTCATCCTGGGTGTGCCACCAGATTGGATCTGTCCGACTTGCACAAGGGGCGTACTGCGCATTAAGAAGGCATCTTTCTTCAAAGAAGAACGTTATGGGTCGAGAAACCGCTCTCAGAAGGACTGGGATCCCGAATGGATTGAGTATGTGTATTCATGTCTCCTGATCTGCACAAATGATCAATGCCAAGAGGTTGTTGCTAACACGGGTATTGGTTCTCTTAATTTGGACTGCTACGAGGATGAGAATGGTAAATGGGTTCAAGAATACCATGACCTCTTCAGACCCAAGTTCTTCGAGCCTCATCTCATACTACTAGACATTCCTGAAAAGTGCCCAGAGTCTGTCTCGTCGCCGCTCCATGAGTCGTTTACATTGTTCTTTTCCGTACCGAATGCGGCGTCCAACAATGTTCGGATCGCCATTGAGGAGTTACTCACCCACCTTAAGGTAAAGCGATTTAACATAATAAAAGGTAAACGCAGGTTTATAAGCTTGCACCAAAGAATCTATCTGCTCCCACCGAAGTATGCTCACCTCAAGGATCTTATCCTCGCGATTAAGTGGTTAGGCAACTCCGGAAGTCATGGAAATGGTGACGCGAAAGGAGTAATTACGATGGACGACGTTATGGATTCGTATGACCTTATCGAACACATCTTGCATGAGATTTATGCTCCGAAGACCAAGAAACTCGTGGCTTTGGCAAAGAAGGTGAACAAGAGGAAGGGGCGTATGAAGGTCCTCTCACTCCCTTTTTAAGCCACTGACAAGTAAAGGTTTTGAGTATTTCTGGTATAGGTTCATTTATTCGACGTTGTGATATTCGTACGAATTTCTATCCCGCATTCTTTTAGCTCATCCTTTTAGCCTACCTTCTTCCTGAACTCCTTAATTTTAATAAACTGCCCAAATATGCAGATTCCAAATGGAAATAAAGATTCGACCCATTTCTCTTCCACACCCATGTCTGAATCTAGATGGAAAGGAACCGCGGAGTCCAGTCGATCGGCTGATGTCGATGCCCAATTGCCTGTAGCCATAATGGGATTATGCCGGTCGCCCCATAACGGAATAATGCAGATCGGTATTTGTCGCCAACAATAGGTTCCTATAGGCCTTGACAAGTTCCCGATAAAGAGTGAATATATCTCCGATTGTTGGAAATTCAAGGACCAAATTATACCTTCCGGCTCACTCAATAGTTTTCCACACGAATAGAGCAACATGGACACTAAGGTAAGGCGGTCGTGGGAGGAGTTCTTGAATCCTGAGGTCATGCGGCCCCGCCTGATGGCGGCATCCATCTACATCGCTGGCTTCCAGGCCCTAAGGGACTCCGTCGTAGGGCGTATTCGCGACTTCTTTTGGGTGGGCTTCGATAAATCAGGCGATAAGATTGATCCGAAGTACATGTCGGACGTCTTGTCCCGGAATAAGAGTCCCCTCTATGCCAGCCTTGACTGGTTGAAGGAAATGAACGCGATCAATGACCACGACCTAAGTACGTTCGATCGCGTCAAGGCTTGCCGCAACACCCTCGCACACAAGCTGTTCTCCGCGCTGGGCACGGAGGGTTTGCCAGCTGATTTCGAGCAGTGCTTCACCGATATGGTTTCGCTGCTACGCAAGATCGAAGTGTGGTGGATCACCAACGTTGATATTCCGACCAACCCCGACTACGACGGCAGCGACATCGATGAAGACGGACTCATTCCGGGTCCGGTCATGGGCATGCAACTTCTCTTCGACATCGCCCTTGGAGACGACAAGCAGAGCAAGTTCTACTATAATCAGTTTCGCACGGGCCCTGGGAGTGGCTAACACGCCAATTAGCGGACCCGACCTTTGGATGGCCTCTGATTGGCAGGAAGCTGTGTAATTTTTCCACCATTGCCGCTGCGATCGAAACCGAGAAGGTGATGATGACTTCAACCGATCAGTGATAGTGGCACTGATATCAATTCGGTGATGAGATCGTGAGTGTCCTAAAAGAAATCCTTGAATGGTCGAAAGGCCGCCCGGCATGGCAGCGCGACGCGCTACGGCGCCTCGTGCTGAATGGCGAGCTCTCCAACGATGATGTCCACGATCTGACCGAGATTTGTAAAAGCGCGCATGGCCTGGCCGATCAACAAGATGTCGTTCCATTGGCAGCAGATCACATACCCGACCAAGGCACGGGATTGGGGCGAGTCACACTGTTGTCAATTTTTCATCATCGCGGAGTGAACGCGCTGGCAGAGGACCAGACGTTGAAGTTCGGGCCCAGCCTCACTGCGGTTTATGGTGACAACGCAGCCGGCAAGACCGGGTACATCAGGATCCTCAAGAGCGCGTGCCGCGCGAGGGGAACAGAAGAAATCCTGGGTAACGTCGTGTCTGGCGCAGCCCCGCAAAAGCCGGCCGTCGCGATTAAGTACGAAGTCGGAACGGACGCGAATATACGGGAATGGGCTGGCGGAGGTGGAGATGAATTTATCTCACGCGTCAGCGTTTTCGATAGTCAGTGCGCCGCCGTTTATCTTACAGAAAAGACCGATGTCGCATTCCGGCCTTTTGGCCTGGACCTGTTTGACAAGCTCGTCAAGGCGTGCCGATTGGTACGATCGCAGCTGGAGAGTGAACAGAGTGTGCTCCGCTCGGCGGCAATCACTGCTTTTCAGACACCAGAAGGAACATCGGTCGCAAGGCTTTTGGCCGGATTGTCCTCGCTGACGAAACCGGATGCGGTGAAAGCTCTTACGCTCCTGTCTCCAGAGGAAGAATCCCGCCTTTCGCTACTGGAAAGGTCGCTCGTGGACTTGCAGGCCAACGATCCCGAGAAACTGGCGCGGCAACTAACGCTCCGCGCCGGAAGGGTCCGCTCCCTTGCCCGGCATCTAAAAGATGTGGAGATGGCGCTGTCGGCAGACGCCGTATCGGGCGTGTTCGAGGTGCGGAAAGAATCCGGGCGAAAGGGTGAAGAAGCACAACGCCTCCGGAATGCTACGTTTCCGGAAGGGTTGTTCACGGGAACGGGATCGGAGCGTTGGTCGCTTCTGTGGGAGTCGGCCCGTCAGTTCTCGGAAGAACTGGCTTATCCCGGGCAAGCATTCCCTGTTGTGAACAATGGCGCGCGCTGCGTGCTATGCCAACAGGACCT
Organism: Candidatus Manganitrophus noduliformans; assembly: GCF_012184425.1. Classification (NCBI taxonomy): domain Bacteria; kingdom Pseudomonadati; phylum Nitrospirota; class Nitrospiria; order Candidatus Troglogloeales; family Candidatus Manganitrophaceae; genus Candidatus Manganitrophus; species Candidatus Manganitrophus noduliformans. The sequence continues at coordinate 175,888 of NZ_VTOW01000004.1, read as the reverse complement.
TGATCACGCCTCTGGCCACAGGCTCAGGCAGTTCGAAGCGTTTGTCATTTCGAAAACGGAACAGGAACTCCGGGAAGTCCGGGGAGAATTTGCACGGCTACAAAAAGCTTTTACCGATCTCAAGACAGCGAACGACACTGCCGACGAGGCAGTCAAAGAAATTCGCATCGAGTACGAGTCCCTCGCTGACAAAATATCCGATTTTCTTGCCGCGAGCGAAAAACGAAGACTGAGTGTGATCGAAGCGCTATCTATGGGGAAGGAGAGTCCTTCCGATCTTCCCGCGTTAGTAGCTGTATCGCAGGAGACCGACGCGCTTGCCGAACACCTTCAAGAACGGGTCAAGACGCTCCGAAGCAGTTCGAACGAAGAGCAAAAGAAGGCCATGACCACCGAGGTGCAGGAATTGAGCTCCCGCAAGGTCCTCGCAAAGCATGAAGAGCAGGTCCTGGCCGAAATCGAGCGCAAAAAGAAAGTGGCTGCCTATGAGCTATGCCTCAACGATACGAAGACCCATACCATAACGCAAAAGAGCTCGGCCGTGACCAAGACTTCGGTCACGCAGAGACTCAAGAAGAGCTTCCAAGATGAACTGGGTCGTCTTTCCTTCCGGCATGTCGAAGTCGAGTTGAAGGAAGTCGGCGGAGAACAGGGAATCCTCTATCACAAGCTTATCCTGACCAGGGCGCCGGGCGTAGACCTGCCCAAAGTCGTCAGCGAGGGCGAACAGCGCTGCCTATCCATTGCTGCTTTCTTTGCAGAGCTTAGCACGGCGGATGACCCGTCCGGAATTGTGTTCGATGATCCGGTGTCATCCCTCGATTACAAATGGCGAGAGGGTGTTGCTCGACGGCTCGTTGAGGAGGCAAAGACACGGCAAGTCATCGTCTTTACACATGACATCGTGTTCTTGCTATTCTTGAGGCAGTTGTCCGATGAACTCGGGGTCCAGCAACTTGATCAACACGTCCGGCAACTCTCCAAGGGCTCGGGTGTCTGCGCGGAGGAATTGCCGTGGGTAGCGCTCAAGGTGTCAATGCGGATCGGCCATCTGAAGAAACTCATTCAGGACGCGGAAAAACTGCACCGCGACGGACATCAGTCGGCTTATGAGAGAGAAGCCAGCGTCATTTACGGTTACCTGCGCGAGGCGTGGGAGCGCGGCCTTGAGGAGGTTCTTCTCGGAGGTGTCGTCGAACGCTATAGACCAGGCGTGCAGACGCAGCAGGTCACCAAGATTGCGGATATCTCGGAAGAAGATTGCAAGGCCCTGGAAGCCGCCATGACGAAATGCTCCAAATGGCTGCCCGGCCATGACCAGGCTGCAGCGGCACGGGCCGAAGTTCCGGAGCCGAATGTTCTCAAGGCTGATATCGATGCGCTGGAAAATTGGGTGTCCGGCATTCGCAAGCGCCGCAAATGAGGTCGCCGGGAAGCTGTCATAAGGAGCGCGGCCGGGAACACCCGGGCTAATACGACCCTGTCCGGTCGATCGGGACGGCGGCGAGACATAACAACCGGTCATAGCGGCCCGTCCGTTGCAGCCGGAGCATTATCCCTCCTTTCTTTCCGAAATTCTCGGTTCTTAGTCTTCTACAATATATTGAATCGTAGGTGAAAGTGTCGGTCTAGACTTATTCAGATATTGATTTGATTGTCTCGTTTCCCCTCATTCAGCCTGCCGCACCCTGCACTTCGTCCCCACCGCGTGAAGGATCAGCATCGATCTCTTCCCATCGCCAACGTGATGGTAAGAGAGCCGCAAACCCAGAATGGCATTGACGCCGGGATGCTCCGACGCCTTCCGGATCATCTCCGCCGTGGCCCGCTCCTCCAGCCGGGCCGATTCCTTTTCAAAAGTCCCCACCCGGCCGCCGAAGAAATCGCGGAACGCCACAAACCACCCCCGCATGAAATTGATCCCGCAGGAGACATGGGCGGTGACCAGCCCGTTGTATGATTCCACACGATACCCATCCAGCAGATCGACTGTGGCAATCAATATCTCTCCATTCATGGAAGGGCCACCTCCTCGATTTCGATCATCCCGCCTTTGGAGGACAGCATTACCGGCGCCCGTTCGATGGCGAACCGATCAAGGAGCGCCTTCGGAGCCGGATAGACCGGCCTGCCGAGCCGCTGACTCAGCTCAAAGACATCCCCGGACGTGATGAGGGCCAGAGGACTTTCCTGAAGTCCGGCCGCCCAGCCTACCTGCTTTTTCTTCATCCCGTTGATGATGACGATGGGCCGGAAAGCGGGAAAACGTTCCAGAGGATTGACGCGGGCGCCGGCCGGAACCACGATCTTTCCGGTGTGATCCGTCACCGGCCGGCCGACCTGTACGGAGGGGTCCACCGTATACGTTCGGGGAACCTTCACCTCGGAAAGATCGATCTCCGGCATCTTCTGTTTGATTGCCTCCCTGACCTGATCCCTGGAGAAGGTCAGGGGCCTTTCTCTCAGATGCTTCTCCGCCTGCCGCGGAAGCCAGGTGGACCAGTCCGGCTCGATGATCGGATAGAAGACCGGCCCCAGACGCTCCACCGGACCGACAGACCCGCTTCCACGAAGTGGAAGCGTGAACAACGCAAGCAGGATCATCGCCATCACGGCTTTAGTTTTTCTTCTCACTTTTCTCCTCCTCCATCTGCTCCACAAAGACTTCTACCCGGCGGTTCTTCCCCCGGCCTTCCTCTGTATCGTTGGGCGCGACGTAACAACAGAGGGGTCGTCCCCCCACGGTAATACTCCCCTTTGGAATCCCATTCCGGATAAAGTAGTCGGCAACTGCCTCCGCCCGTTCCTCTGCAAGTTTCGTGTTGACCTCCACGGACCCCGCTCCATCGGTGTAACCGGCAATGACGATCCGAAGCGTGAGCGGATCGACTTCTTTGATCCGATCGAACAGTTCATCCAATACCTTTGAAGTCTCCTCGGTCAGTGTTGCATCCTCTTTATCGAACAGAACAGTGGCCGCAATCGTCTCAGGAAGTCTCTTCTTGAGGATCGCGGGTTGTTCCACAATCGGCTCCTCCCGGACCGGCTTCGGCAGTTCCGGAAGGAAGAAACGCTCCGTAAATTTCTGTTGCGGGACAGGACAGAAGTCTTTTTCCCGGCAGAGGAAGAACTGTTCCGAAACCAGATAAGCCACCCCCTGCGATGGCGGAAAGGGATGCCTCATCGGAACGACCAAGGGAGACTCCCTGTTCTTGAAATACGGATCCCGCGTCTCTTCCTTTGCCGTGCCGGCGCAGCCTGCCAGAATACCGCTGGTGATCAGAACAAAGATGATCGATTTCATGTGACCTCCTCAAAACAGGGGGATGACTTTTCCCACAATCCTTTCTCTTTCGGCCAGCCCATAGTACCGGCTGTCGTAACTGTTCGGAACTCCGGCGTAGAGAAAGTAGAACCCCTCCGGGATCGCCCCACGGAAGTAAAACGGCTCCACCGGCCTTCCCTTGCTGTCGGTCGCCCGCACGGTATCGAGGAACGCCCCGTTCAGCCAGACGGTCCGGTCCTCCCCGATCTCCAGACGATCCCCCGGCCCTCCCCGGACCTCTTTGACGAAAAGGGTCCCCTCTTCGTAATACCGGCTTCCGGGAAAGCAAAAGGCGACCAGATCGCCCCGCCCGAACGGCCGATCCCCGAGAATGAGGAACAGCCGGTAGGGCTGTGAGCGTGTCAGGTTCACCCCAACCGAGACGCCGTAAAGCAGCATCACGAAAAAGAGACTGGCCAGGACCAAGGCGGTCCCAAGAGCCAAATATCGCCACTTCCTCTCACCCATCACCTATCACCCATCACTCATCCTTCTCTTTCAACCGCTCTTCAATCTGCCGTGTGAGATCCGGGAGTCTCCTGCTCACCACCGCCGCCCTGTTCAGAATCACCCGCTCCTCCCCCATCTCGGAGAGAAGCTGCGCCAGCCGGTCCATCCGTCTTGCCACCGCTCTCTCCACCCCCTCCGGATCGGCCGCCTCTTTCAACGCCCCCGCCCGCAGCCGCTCGACGATTCCGACCAGATCGACCGTCGCCAGCGCGAGGCGCGGCTCCGGCGGCGGCAGAAGCTTCATGATCAGCACCGCTCCCATCACAAGAGATCCGATCATCGCACTGACAAATCCGACTGCGATTACTCTAAACATCGCTCAATCGCCTCCACCAGACTCAAGCCCTCTTTCCGGTATGCCTCGATCCGCGCGAACTCTTCCGCGCGTGTCGTGTAGACGAGTTGGGTGAACCGGTCGACCATCAGCCGGCCGATCCCCGATCCGGCGGGGGTCCGGACGTAGACCTCGGAGTATCTTCCGGGAAGGGTGTGAAGAGTGGAGAGGAGCCGGAAGAGGGCCTCATCCATCATCACCAGGTTCTTTTCTCTCAGAGACATCAGGCTCTCCTCCTTCTGACGGAGGAGAAAGAGATGATCGCTGCTGGCGAGCGCGGCCGTGCCTGCGGAGGTTCTGGCCAGGTCGTCCACCCCCTGCGTGATCGTGAGGATCCCCCCGCCATACTTCCGGAAGCGCCGGTAACCGTGCTCGATGAACTTGGCGGCGTTCCCCTCCCCCAGCAGATCCCACGCCTCGTCGATCATCACCAGCTTTCTTCTGGACCGGTCCCCTTCATACATCTCGGTCTGGATGGTGTACATGAGGAGAAGGAGGACCGCCCCTTTCAGATCCCCTTTGGATCGGAGCTCTTCCAACTCCAGGACCACAAAGGGGGACTCGGAGAGGGACTTCATCTCCCCTTCGAAGAAATGGCCGTAGCGCCCTCCTTTGGTGTAGGGATAGAGCATGGTGGCCAGGTCTTTCGCCCGCGCATCGTCCATCCGGTTCAGTTCCTCCGCCACGGCGGTGATGGTCGTTTGCGCGGCCCGTCTCTCATGGGCCTGACGGATCGCCTTTTCCACGAAGGAGCGTTCCAGATCGGAGAGCGGTCGGGAGGGGGAGGCCATCTGGCCGACGGTCGGGATCAGAAGATCGATCTCCTCTTCCAGGTTCCGGATCCGGGAGAAGATATTGAGACAGGGGGGCTTCTCCGGCCTGAACTCGATGAAGTCGCCCCCTAAAAGATGGCAGAGCTTCAGGTAGCTTCTCCCGATGTCGATGACCCAGACCCGGCCCCCCGCCGCCAGATAGGTCAGGCAGAGCTCGTTGACCAGAAAGCTCTTCCCGCTGCCGGGGGCCGCCGCGACCACGGCGTTGTAATTGCCGGGGGAGTCGAAGAGGTCGACCAGCATCATCTGGCCCCTCCGGGAGACAAGAAGGAGTCCCGGAGAGCCGGTCCCCTTCCAGTCGGCGCAGACCGGGGAGAGGACGGCGCCGTTGGAGGAAAGGAGCGTCCTTCCGCGCCTGAGAAGCTTCCGCTCCGCCTCCGGCGCGAGCCCGGAAGGAAGGCTCGCCAGAAAGAGGGGAAGGGTAACGAAATGATCTTCCTGAAGAATGAATCTGTTTTTCCGGAAGAGGCCGTGGACCTGCTGGGAGACCAGATCGAGCGCCTTCTCCTCTCTGCCGTAGAGGACCAGATGGAGATAGCCCCGGATCAGCCGGTGGCCGTTGCCGATCCCCCTCAGCAGGAGGTCGAAGTTCTCCTTCTTCTCCTGGATCTTCGGGAGGATCCTTGCCAGAAATCCGACCGACTGGTAGGTGACCAGCCCCGCCTTCTGCTCGACGGCCCGGACATCCTTGTCCTGATCCAACAGCACGGCATTGAAGGCGAGAAGAAAGGGGGTGGCGATCTGATCGATCCCCTTCACGGCGTTCCCGATCACCTGGTTGAGCGTTCCGGCCGGTTCGGTGGGATACTGTTTCACCGAAAAGCTTTTGACCACGCGGCGATCCAGAATCAACCGGTCCGCTTCAATCCGCAGGGGGCTGTCGGCGAAGATCACCTGCTCCCGGATCGGAAGAGACGGATCCCATGCCGGAATCCTCTCCGTGGGATGATCCGGGTTGAGCAGCTCGAAGAGGAGGGCGATCAGCCCCTGGGCGGAGAGCTTCCGGGGATAAAGGCGCATCGAGACCAGCAGCCCCTCGATCTTGGCGGAGATCTCGGAGGCCCTTCGGACCCTCTCCTCCGGCGGTGCCTGATCGGGATGGACAGGGAGCCCGACGCTGAAGAGGAGCCGGAAGTTCCTCAGCGGCGCTTCTCCATCGGCGCCGTCCATCCGGCGGAGCATTTCGGTCCGGCGTTCGGCCATCTGTCTGAAGAGATCGCCCCTCTGCCGGGCGTCTCGCCAGAGGGAGAGAAGCGCCTCGACGTTCGGGGAGGCGTAGAGGAGGACCTGAATCGTGGTCCCCGAAGGGAGGAAACCGGCGGCGTAGAGCGCCTCCAGGACCTGCAGGGTCTCCATCCCGGCGCCGACCTTCGGAAGGCACTCGAAGATCACCGCCGGGCCATGATCGGCGATGTAAATGCCGGACGCCGGATCCCAGGCCTCGTAGGGGAGGTAGGAGGAGAGGCTCTCCCGGGCAAAGAGCGCTGTGAGCTTCTCACTGCTGATCATCGCCCTCCCCTCTCTCGGGCCGGGACAGCTGTTCGGAAAGCCCCCCTTCTGGCGGGATAATCCCAGGACGGGAAGCCAGCCCCGATTCGAGCTCCTGCAGACCGACCGCCCAGGCGCCGTGATCGACCACCACGTAAAGGTCCCCTTCCTGATGCAGATCCCCCTCCTCATCGATCCAGGGGGCGACCCAAACCCGCAGGACCTTCGGGGCCGACCGGAGCGGGACCGCTGCAGAATCAGGGGCCGGGGGTCGGGGGCCGGGGGTCAGTGAAAGATTTTCTTCTGCCGATCTCGAATCCCTGGACCCCGGTCCCGGCCTTTCCCGATCTCCGACCCCTGGCCCCCGACCCCCGTTACTTGAATAGACCTCGGAGATCGGTTTGCAGGTCACCCCATCTGGGGCCGGGCAGCCGTATTTCACGGCACAGCCCGAAAGCGCTCCCGCCAGAGTGAAAGAGAAGAGCAGAACAGCCCGCAGTTTCATCGTTTTCCCTCCCCCTTCGTTTGATCTTTTCCGGTCCGGTCTGCTTCGAGACAGAGCACGATCAATCCCGGAACGATCGGAACCAGCAACATCGAGAAATAGAGCCACTCCTGCAACATCCTTTTACCTCCCTGTTCAGTCGTTGGGTTTTTATGTATCCCTTTCCGGGAAACCGGGTTAAGGGGCCTTCTTCTCCAGCAGCCGGGCCAGTTCCCTGGCCGGCCGGTAGCCTTCGATCACGCTGCCGTCTTCCAGGATCACGGTCGGCGTGGCGCGAAGTCCGAGCTTTGCCGCCAGCGTCAGCGTCCGGTCCACCGGATGCTCGCAATTCCGGAAAGGGAGAGGCTGCTTGGACATGACGGCATCGAGCGCCGCAATCCGGTCTTCGCTGCACCAGGCCGAGACCGATTTCCGGTAGGCGAGCGGGTGCAGTTCGGTCAGTGGGAAGAGAAAAACATACACGTCCGCATCCAGATCTCTCAGTTCCGGGTGGATCTTCTGGCAGAAGGGGCAGTCGGGATCGGCAAAGACGGCGATTCTCTGTTTCCCCTTCTTGTAGAGAATCGCGTCGGCAAGCGGCAGGTCGTCGAACCGAATCCGCTCCCTCCCCATCCGATGGGCCTGCGTCAGGTTCTCCTGGGCAACCAGGTCGTACAGCTCCCCCGTGAAGAGATACCGGCCGCTGCCGTCGAGGTAGAGAACACCCTGCGAGGTCGTCACGATATAGACCGTCGGGCTGATCTCCAGGGTCTCGACATGCTGGATCTCCACCCGGGGAAGGGCCTTCTGGACGACCGGCAGGATCTCGTCGGCAAGGGCGGAATACGGAAGAATTCCGGCGATCATGGCGACGCAAACCATCCACGGTAAAACAGAGCGGGTCTCATTCACATGCAGTGTTCCATCCTGTCGCTTCTTCATTTCGTCTTCTCCTCTATGGTATGTAACGGCCTCCCCTGAAGGACAACGACGTCGACCTTCCGGCCGGCGTCGATCTCGATGACCGGGAAGATCCGCTCGGCCATCCGGATGTAATACTGCGAGAGCCGGTCGGCGGAGCGGCTGACCCCGGTGAGGGCCCCCATCTCTAGTGCCCGGTCGGGATCGACCGTCTGCGTTGTTCCCAATGGGGAGACAGCGACGGTCGTGGCCGAGAGGGAAAACGCCTTCGACACCCCTTCGGCAAAACCGGCCAGCAACGCCTTGGAGATGATCTGTCCCTCTTTGGAGACCACCCGGCCGCGCAGGCCGTTCTTCCCATCCTCCCCAGCGACGAATCCCTTGAGAGGGACATCGATGCTGTTGCCGTCGCTTCGGACGCAGGAGAGGCCCACCGTCCGGATATAGGCCCGCTCGGAGGAGAGGTCCCCGTAACCCTCTCCGGTGACGAAGCACTCTTTGATGTCAAACCGGAAGCGATTGGGAAGGACCGCCAGATTCGTCAGCTTGATGAGGACCGGGTGGGGTTCCCTGGAAGAGTTCACCCCCGCCGGAGCGTCAAGGCCGGAAAGAAGAACGCCGGAGATAAAGCTTCCCGAAGGGAGATAGATCTGCTCCTCTTTTTTTGCGCCTGCCGGCTCCTTCGCCGGAGCGGCGCCAGTCTCCGGCAGAAAGGTACGGATCGACCGGGCGGTCTGCGGTGGAGCCTGTGGGGAAGGAGCGGGCGGCTTCTGGGCCGCCGGTCTGTTTAGATCGAGCGGCGGAAAAGAGGGGATCGGGGGAAAGTCCCTTTGAGCCGGTTGTCCCTTGGGAGGCTCAGGGGGCCGTTTCTCTTTCTCTTTGACCTGCTCCGTCAGGACTTTCAACTGCTCCGCGATCTCCTTCTGCTGCGTCTTGACCGTCTCCAGTTCTTTCTCCGCCGTCGCCCGCCAGCGCTCCTTCTCCACGTCGGCGTTTCCAAGAAGGTTGACCTCCACCTTTTTCTTTGCCGGGGCCGGCTCATCCCGGCCGGTCATCATCATGAAGATGACAATGAGAATGCCGGCGAGGACGGCCAACCCGAGGAGATATCTGCCTGAAAGCTTTTCTGTCAGATTCTTGATGTTCATCGGTCCGCCCCTTCGACCCGGAAGAGCCGGGTCGCACTACCCGGCCCGACATGATGCGCTTCAATGGCAATGGCGCGGGTCCCCTGACGGGCAAAGAGCGTCTCACGGTAGACGCGGGGCTCCTTCGTGGGATTGGAGAGCCGGTACTCGGTGACGGCCAGATCCCTCCCGGTGTAGCGCCAGACCGCAATCAGGGAACATTCGTTGACGGGGCACTCCTCCCTGGCATCGGCGATCAGGATCGCGTCATATCCGGAGAGGGGCACGTGGTTCGCCGCCGCCCGGATCAGCGACTTGATCTGCCGGATGTAATCCCCGGACCCGGGAGCCGGGTGAAGTTCCGTCCCGCCCCGGATCACGATCGTCTCCGCCGGGATCGGTGCGGGGATCAGAAGCAGGGTGTAGGTCTCCCTCTCGGTCAGGAGGTGAAGCTCCACCGGACCCGCGATGGTCGGAGGGATATTGACATAGGCCTCGTTCCCGTCGACCGTGACCTCGATCGGCTTGTTGGAGAAACCTTTCCTCAACCGGTGCGGGGCCACAAAGCGGTTCAGGTCCCGGTTGCTGACCCGGACAATGGCTGTTTCATTCCCTGTGACGGTTTGAAGCGCCGATCCCGGCCGTGGGAGTAAGAACAATCCCAGCGACATAAGGCCGGCCATGACGAATCTCGTAACTGATTTCATAAGTCATCACCTCTTCGGATGTCTGGTTCTTGCCGACAAAACGCTTCAGGAGGCCGGTGGCCCGGGCGATATTTCCTTTGACCTCCACCTCCTGGATGTAGAAGACCTGGGAGAGGTCGTTCTTCACGGCCCGCTCCCCCTGCGACAGAAGCTGCGCCTTCACCGACCCGTACTGCTCCGGGGCCACGTGGTGAAGAAAGAGGGAGAGCTGGGGGTCCAGGGTTCTGGGATGGAAACTGGTCACCAGGGGAAGAAGGAACCGGGTCATCTGCTTGAGGTACTCCGGGCCGGCCTGCCGGTCGCTGATCCATCCCTCCTGCACTTCACCCAATCCTGGCGGGACCAGGACAATCCGCTGCCGCCGCGCCAGCTCGATGAGAAAGAATCCCTCCGCGATCAGCGCCACCGTCAGGACCAGGATCACGAATTTCAGCAGGCCCTGTTCCCTCTTGCCCGCCCGGTACTGATTCAGCTCCATGAAATACTCCCGGCCCCCGCTTCCCTCACTCAACCATCTCCCGGATATATCCCGGCGGGCTTCCCTTCACGATCCCAGCCCGGTAGAGGGCGTGCCAGAAATAACCCTCCGCCTTTCCCGATCTCAGCTTTCTGAGCGCCCGTCCTGAGACGAGCCCGGCAACCCCGCCCCAGAACGGATAGCCCAGAAGAATGCCGAAACAGAAACTTCCGATCATGATGAGGGCCTCATCCAGATCCCAGAAAAGAAACTGGGAGGGATCGTCGATATATCTCGGAATCTGTGTCTCCATCCGTTTCTCCCTTCCTTCTCCGGCCCCCGTCTCTCTCGATCAAAACGTCGCCGTCACCACCCCCTGGATCGCGCCGGGCCCAAAGGCCAGGATCAAGGCCATGGCGATCCCCATCACGGCAGGACCGGCGCTCTGGTAGTAGATCGCCATCCCGGCCCCGACCAGCACCGCCCCGACCGCCAGCGATTTCCCAAGGAAACCCTGGGTCCAGTCGAGGATCTTCTGGAACATCGGCTGAAACTCGGTATCCGCCGTCCCAGCCAGCGCCATCGCCGGGACCAGCGCGATCGCAATGAGAAGCACGGCCACCATCCCCACCCACTTTTTATTTTTCAGACTCTTCACGGTTTGATTCCTCCCTGTCATTTGCGGCGACACCATATCGCCGTTGAGGGATACCTTACCGGAGGGGCCGTCCTTCGGATTGCCTGAATCGGGACAGGGAAGGGAGATTTCTGGCAGGGTTTGGGTTCAGGAAGGCAAGGGAAGATGGATTACAGTGGAAGGGTTCAGGGTGGGGGTTCGGATTGATGAAGCAACATCTTGCATCTGCTGCGCTGGCGGCCGTTCTTCTGGCGGGGATGACGCTGCGCGCCGAAGCCGGATTACCGGAGCTGTTTGAAGCCCAGATTGAAAAGAGCAGGGAGCGCACGGAGACGATCTCCAGTGGCCCTCAGTCGCCTCCTGCACAGGCCGGCGCTTTCTTCTCCGGGAAGATTCACCTCCAGCACCGTGAGGCAGCATGGGCCTCCTATCAGGCGGTTTACGGAAATGCCGGAGAGGAAGTCATTCTTCAGAAATTAAAAACCGTCCCGGAATGGGATGGCGTCGAGAAAATGGCTGGATCGACATGGCGGCTCTGGCTGGCGGAGAACCGACTGCGGTGGATCTTTCTGAGAGATAGCGCTTTTGGAATGCTGATGATCGTCCTTCCGGCCGGCGGGGCTGTTTGGTTGGGCCTTCGCCAGTGGGGAAACCGGAAAGGGGGAGAGGCCCTGCCGTCATTCTCCCGGCTCCCCGTCATTCCGGATCACCCTCTCGAGTTCCGTGTTCGCCTCTCCGATCCGAAAGAAACCCGGCTTCACCGGCAGGCGGCTGAACTCGGGGTTCTCTCTCCCCTGGTTGAGAAGATCCTCTCCGCGTTTGCCGCTTCTCCCGATCACCCCGCCTCCCTCTCGGACCATCTGAACATCCCCGGCGGTCTCATCGAGCATACCGCCCGGACCGTGGAGGCGATGGTCCGGATTGCCGAAGATCACCCGGAGGAGGGAAAAAGACTCTGTTACCTGATGGCCCTCTCCCATGATCTCGGAAAACTCTTTGCCTACCGGAAAGAGGGAGACCGGTGGATCGACCGAAAACTCCCTCATGACCGGATCTCCGCCCTGATCGTCGCCGGCCTTCCGGAGTTCTATAGCGAGATGACGCCGATCCACCGGGAGGCGCTCTTTTTATCGCTCCGCTACTACCACAACCCGGAGGAGCTTCCGACCGCCGCCCCGCCGCTGGCCTATACCCTGCTGGAGTTAATGCACAAGGCCGACGCCGCCTCACACGAAGCGGAGCAGCAACTCGGGCGGGAGCAGGTGGAGGGGGTCAAGCCTTATCTCTGGGAAGCGTTTCTCTCGGCGCTCCCCAAGATCAATGTCAATCGGTACAAGGGGGGCTATCCAGAAGGATTTACGGCCGGGGAGATTGTATTTGTCCTGGAGCATGCCCTCCGGGAGAGGACGCTCGATCAACTTCCACAGGAGCTGCAACAGCGGCTTCCGATCCGAAGACCCGTAGGCAAGCTCCATCCTGCCTGGCCGGTTCTGGTGGAGATGTTGAAAGAGAAGAAGGTTTTGATAGAAGAGGTCGAGGGGAGAAAGGCCAACCCCTCCGCCCTGTTCAATATCACCGCCAGCGGGACAACCTACAAGTGCGTGGTGGCCCTTTCATCGGAGGCCCTGATGTCACTGGCTCCGGAGGCGGTGGAGCGGTGGAGGCAGTGCCCGCCGTATGAGGTCCAGATCGCAGGGGGAAGGTATGGAGGATCGATCCAGAGAGCAGAATGAACCGATGACGCAGCCGCGCCGCGCCGGCAAGACCCGGCGCTGGCCACGGACGATCGGGATCACAGGGTTGATTGCGTCCCACCTCGCCTTCTTCCTCCCGCTCCGCGCGTTTGTGCCGGTTGCCCCTGAATCAGATCCCTGGTGGGGAATCGGCCTCGTCCTTGTGGACGAGATACTCTTCGTGATGGTGATCCACGCCGGAATCAAGAAATGGATGAGGACCGGAATCCAAAAAGGAGAGAAGTAGATGTCGGAAGCGGAACGCATCGACTATTTCGGGCCTCGTCCCGGCGTTGTCCTGGGATATAACGGAGAAAGCGGGAGGGAAATCTTTCTTTCCGACCGGCTGCTGACCCAGCACATGGCGGTGGTCGGCTCATCGGGGGCCGGGAAGACATGCTTTCTTCTCTCGCTCATCTATCAGCAGATCCGGCGGGGAGGGGCGGTGATCTTCATGGATGGGAAGCGGCGGCACTCCGGGTTTGCCAAGATGGCCTGGCTGGCGCAGGCCTGCGGCCGGGCCGCCGATCTGAGGGTGATCGATCCGCAGGATCCGACCCTCTCCCATGCCTACAATCCCCTCCTGGCCAAAGACGCGGAGAAGGAGGCGGGCGTCGTCGCCAGCAAGATACACAAGCTGATGCCTTCTGTCCCGGAAGGCCATCCCGCGTCGTACTATTCCAACCTCGCCTACGAGGCGATCCTCAAGATGGTCCGGGCGCTCCACCGGTTGAAGCGGAGCTTCAGCTACCGGGATGTCCTGGCACTGTTTGAAAGCCCCGACCAGGCCTTCCGGATTCTGAGGCAAGAGCTCTACAATGACAGCAATTTCGAATCGCTGATCGAGGTTGAGAAGTTCGTCCGGAAGTTCAAGACGATGGGGCAGATGAGCGATCTTCTCTCCGGGCTGATCTCTGAGTTGGGAGCGATTTCCAGTAGGCCGATGGGGGACTTCCTCTGCCGGCCGGTGAGCGATGTCGATTTCTACCAGGCGATTAAAAAAGGACAGATCATCTACGCCGCGTTGCCGAGACTCCAAGAAACCAAGAAATCCGAGAAACTGGGGAAGGTGATTCTGACCGATCTTCAGTCTTCCATCGGGGCGATCTACAGTGAAAAAGACTTCCAACCTCTGATGCCGGCTCTGGTCGTTCTGGATGAATTCGGCTCTTATGCCATCCCCGATTTCTCGGTTGTTTTTGAGCAAGCGCGGGAGGCCGGAATCGCGGTGGTGGCGGCCTTTCAGTTGACCTCCCAGCTTTCGGATATCGAGAAGGGACTCTCGAAAGGATTTCTGGAGACAGTGATGGGGAACACGGAAACAAAAGTCTTCCTGAAATTGAAGAGTCTGGAGTCGGCGCTCTGGGCCTCGGATTTCTTCGGGCAGGAGATCCGGTGGTTTGCCCAGGTCTCGGAAGGGCAATCGACTTCGGATAGCGAACAGGTGATCAGCCTGAGCCGCTATGTGAATCCCCGGCGGACCGAAGGGCAATCCTCATCCCTCGCTCAGCGGCAAATGTATGATCAGAAGGTCCGGCCGGAGATTCTTCTTCATCAACTCGAGGTGGGAGAGGCATTCATCAACTGGCAAAGGGAGCCGGTCAAGGTGAAGCTCTCCTGGGTGGAGCCGGAGATCCCTCCGGGATGGGATTATGCAAGGGTCCTTCCCCGCTTCAGGCGGAAAGAGCCGACGCCGTTGGGATTGTGGGAGAGGATTAATCGGAAGATCTACCAGGACATAAGGAACGAAATGAACAGAGAAAAAAAGGCTGAGTGATTTACAGGCAAATGGTTTCAATCAGGAAAGACAATCGATTATTAAATTACTCATACAACCATTTTACTAATGCCAAACGCACAATTCGCCTCAAATTTATAAACCTTGCAAGCTCTCCCATAGAAAGAACTCCTCCCCCTCCAACTCTATCTAGATGGAGAATCTTTCCACCGTGGCTTAGAGCAGATCGAACACTATAAAAAACCTTCAGGTGGCGATGCGCGTCAGAAGAATTTCCCAGAAGGCTTTCTAAAAATTCAGCAAACAATGATGTTGGCCCCTTACGAAGGGTGCTTTTACATGTCTCACATACCTCTGAGGAAGAAATTGACGGCATAATTGCTTCAACAGCTTGAATCAATGCTATGTAGGAAATTGACGAAGAGTAATCAAATATCATTGAAGAACGTTGAAAGTAGTATCCTGCACGCAGATAAGACTCCCTCTTCTCAATAGGGAGTGAAAAAAATCGGTCAAGCGACTCCTCAAAATTCTCTGGCAACTTCAAACCATCACTATTCAGGCTATCACACCGCTCAAGATAATATTTCTTTGATTCCTCAAAAGGAAGTGGTGGGAGGTGATCATTAGAAGAAAATTTATGAATTTTCCCCATATCCCCTAATGTATAGAATTCATTACAAAAGCCAACATCCCATCTCCTCGTCTTAGCGAACAAACGTTGCCAAAAAGATCTACGTTCTGGCAAGAGGACCCAATGTGATCGCGGCCTCTGCCCAAGACCATAAATAGAACCTTCAAGAAGACTAGAAAACAGATAGCTTAATTCTTCCGTGGTTTTCGTTCCTCTCATCATATTAATCTTAAAATTAGCACTTCCTGAATATTTCAGCTCTAAAACGAATGGGTATCTAGCAAAACCAAAGTCATGGCCTGGGCCAGGCATGGGGCTTTCAGGCGGAGGCGGTAGAATTTGAAACTTATCTTTGTATCTCCAACTTCCCTGTATAGGAGTGGAGCTGAAGAGAACACCTCGATGAAAGTGATCACCGGTTAGCTGGAGAAGATTCTGCTCAATTTTATTATGGATTTGTTCCAGATCTTCATCTGAGAGAGCAGGACCTTGAATTACTTTTGTTATGTGTCCATTTTTGATTGTAAGACGAAGAGCAAAATTTTCTTCACCCTTAGGCTGACCCGATCGAAAAAAAGTGATGGTATTATCTTCTTCTCTCCGTTGGTGATAGGCTGGAGGCATCTGCCATATCATTTCAGAAAGATCGACTTCTGGTCCTCGCAAATAATCAGTGACATCCCGTGGCATAGCAGGTTAACCTACAATCCGTTGGCAGACCGACAGCGACGCCCGGACCTAATCAGGTTGATCGTCACGCCCGGAGCAATCCTTACCCTGCGCCAAAAACGAAAGGCCATTGTTTTATTTGTCCGAGTTTTGAGGTGCTTTCATCTCAGAAAGCTCTCTCCATCCCCAAAAAGATCGACACATCGGATCACCATCATGGTGAATCTCTCTTGGTAGGTTGCTTCCGCAACATGATCAGATCGTCGTCCAATCCATGACGAAGAATATCGAGTCTGGATGAGGCGCCCACAAGGCTTTCGGCGTGTGTCGGCTTGAGTCGGAACGGGAAGAAGCTGGGGCTGTCGAGTAGGTCCTTGAGAGTGGTCAAGCCATTGGCCCTCGCATGCATGGCCGCTTCGACCAGCCACGCAATCAGAAGAGAGTCATCAACGGGCTGCGTCGTTCCGGCGGTATAGATTCCCTTCGTGTCTGTCTTCTGGAGTACGCCCCAGTCCAGATAGGAGCGAAGCACGCGACGGGTGGCACGGGAGACCGTCTCCCGCTCACCATATTGCTCGCGGACCCGCCGCTGGACATGAGCTGCGGTCGCGGACCCTTGCAGCTTCAGAAGGCGGCCGACCTGTGTGGCTACACCCGACCAGAACGGGTAGACGGCCATGACCATCCCCCAATGAACGGCCATGTGGTCCGCTCGCGGAAGACCCCTGAGCAGCTCCAGTCCTCGGACGCGCAACGACTCGAGCTTGGCCGGCGCATTGAGCCATACCTTCAAAAGGATCGTGATGATCTTCTCGCGATTCCCCCGCTCTGCTTGGCCATTGACAGAGACCTTGTCCTTCAGGAGCTTTTGCAGCGCGTTGTTGACAGCGGATTTATCGTTCCCCGCCAAAACGAGATTAGCCGTCTGCTCAAACCACTCCAAACGGACCCGCTGACTGAACCCGATCTGATTCACCCAAGGGCTCATGAGACCCTCCTTTCGATTTGGACTAGAGGGACAATGAGCTCCTCGATCGAAATTCCGCCATGACTGACGATGCCTTCTCCTTTGCGAACAAACGCCTGCCGAGCAGGGGCCAGGAGGGCAAGATAGTCCTCCGGGAGGCCTATAGGGTTCCATTCCAGCGCCGTAGGAAAACGCTCCTTCACTTTGTTACGAAGAACTGCGTCGGAATAAACGCGAACGCGTTCACCGCGCAAATCTGCTACGGCCCCTTCCGCGGGATGGCCGCACCCTTCCGCTTCGATATTGCCATGGTCAGAGGTCAGGTAGATGCGGAATCCCCGATCCAGAAGGAGACCGAGAAGCGTATTTATGTAAGACTGCTGAGCCCATTGGCACACCTGGTTGTGCATGCCCGCTGTGCCCAGTTCCATCCCGTGCATGATCTTGTCGACCTTGTCGATGACCAGCCCGGCGACTCTTGCTTGGGGATGGGAAAGTGCCTCCGTGATGCTTTCCAGGCTGCCGTCACCCAATCCCCTTGCGTACACAACTTGGCTCGGCAAGAACCCTTCGTCGGCCCAAAACTGCGTCCACAGCGCCGACTCCTTATCAGTGGTCTGAATGCTATTCGGAAAGAAGATCGGCGGCTTGCCAGAGAAAGCGGCCTGCCGCGAAACGGAGGTAATCGAGGGAATCCAGGCGAACACCATTTCCTCCCTGAAGAGGAGACCGGACTGTCGTGAGGCAAGCGCTTCACGGACGACAATCCATTGGTCCAGAGAAAGGCCATCTACCAGGAGCAGCGCAATCTTAGCGACCCGATCCCCTCCGATCTGGCGGGCCAAGAAACGAGGAACGTGGTGAAGCATAACCGGCGGGACCGGCGGCAAGTTCACGAGGCCGGCGTACCGCTTCTCAAGCCATGCGGCGAAACGGGCATCCACGTGAGTTTGCAGACTCTCGATGCTCAAGGTGGTCTTTTCAGAGATGACCTCGCCTTGCTGATTCGACAGTAATACCATCTCTGCCCACCCACGAGCAAAATGAAACCAATCTATGTACCTCGCGTCCTCTGCCGGGGTGGATGCCTGTAAGCTCTCAATGAGCTTCTTAAGGCGACTGGATCGGTCTTGGGATGGGTCAGTTCGAATGCCGATATTCACCCATATTTTAGAAAGGATATCCGTATACTCGTGGAACACAGGGTGAAGCAACCCCTCGAGAAACAGATTATCGATGTAGCCCCGGATATCTTGGTGATCGAATGGGAGGTCAACAGGACCCTCCACAGCCAAACCATAGGGCCCTTTGTCTTCCCGGACGCCGAACCCTTTGGCTGCCTCGCGGTCGAGGAAGATCGGCCAGCGCTCCTGAAGGAACATAAAGAAGGCCTCCCGGTCCGGAACGAGGGTTTCAAGCGGCCAGTCGTCAAAGGTATTCCTTTGGCGCAGCAGCTGGATCAACCGATCATCAAGGATCGCTGGAATTCGCTGAGCATGGTAATGGCGCCGGAGGAGAACTCGAAGCAAATCCGATGGCTGCTTGATTAGCTCCGGGGCGATTTCAAAAACGTGCCGGAGAATAAAATCTTTGGTCGCATTGTCGCCCATCTGACCGGGTGCATGTTTTGTCTGGGCCTCATAGAGGGAATCGAGGTCTCCCCGGTCCAGGGCTGTAACAATCGGATAGCTGAGATTAGGGAAGATGTCGCCCAGGTTGAAGGAAAGCTTGCGACCGACCTGAAGGAGGTCATAGGGCAGAGCGGCGAGGTCGTTTGATGGTGACCGCAACACCACCACAAGGTCGGTCTGTTCACCACGATCCCACCTGGCGCGGAATTTCGATTCATAGGCGTAGCGGAAAGCAACGTGGTCCTCAAAGGGGATGAGATCGAATCCACGCTCGCGGATACCCTCGAGAATCCGCTCTTCAAGCAGAAGCCCGTCCGGGTCGGCCACCAAGGTAAGTAGTGCGACCTTCGGGGTGAACTCCTTCAGGATTTGATCGCGCCAGCTATTCATGGCCACCGCCCTCCACCCGAATCACAAGCAGCGGCACCATTTCGGGATAGGCATGGGCCTTCTGATCAAGCTGTTCCCGGAAGGTTCGCTCTTCCTGCGAGAGGAGGTTCAGGCGATAGTTGCGGACCTGGGGCAGGCCGATCCGTTCGACAGTCTTGCGGCGCGCGGCAAAGGCGTAATCGGCTTTCTCGCGCTCGCGTGCGATGCGGCCCCGGTGCTCTTGCACGAGCACTTCGTAGATGGGCTTCCCGTGTTCTTCCGCGGCGTTCTGCAGCTTTGCGAAAGCGGCTTGGGAGACTGCGGCGTCAAGAATGGACCGGACCTGTGTGCTTGCCGCGAGGAGCTGGTCCCACACGTGTCTGGCGGTCGGCGTATAGACCATGCCGTTGTCGGCCAGGAAGAGAGGCATGATCCTTTTACGGTTCCACTCCATGGTGGCAATCGCGATTCGCCACAAGGACCAGACGCCTTGAACTTCCGCGGAGAGACCTGGGATCGACACAATGGGGACCGGCTGGCCCGGCGCGAAACGTGGGAGCCGCATGGCCAGTCCGCGGACCTTCGGCTCTTCCAGGGTGAGGTGCCGGGCGGCCGGAAGCCTCTCGGCTTCCTTGCCGGTGAAGACCACATTCTCGTAGGTTTCGCCGTCGGGCCAGGTGAGGTTCCAGCTCTGGCTTCTCCTCTCGGCCTGGCCGCCATGCGCCTTCAGGTAGCTTACGGTCATGCGCTCGACCCAATACGGCAAGGGGTGGGTCAGCAGCCGCTGGGCTTCGCCAGGCTCCAGGTCCTCGGTCGCGCCGAGCACGGATGCGGTAGCGCGAGCCTCGCGGGCCTGCTCCTGCAGGCGGGCAACCACGCTCTCCA
Source organism: Candidatus Manganitrophus noduliformans (assembly GCF_012184425.1). Taxonomy (NCBI): domain Bacteria; kingdom Pseudomonadati; phylum Nitrospirota; class Nitrospiria; order Candidatus Troglogloeales; family Candidatus Manganitrophaceae; genus Candidatus Manganitrophus; species Candidatus Manganitrophus noduliformans. Next base: position 156,439 of record NZ_VTOW01000004.1, on the reverse strand, counting down.
CGGAGTCCTCCACCTTTTCGGGGTTGAGGATCGCCTCGACATACATTTCGTCGAACATGTGGCCCGCTTGGGCCGAGTCGAGGACGTCGCCGGTCTTGTCGATGCCGAATTCCTCGAAGATGACGGCGAGCTTCTGCTCCAGAACCTCACGGACCCGGTGCTCGACCGAGTCCTCGAAGACGAAGTTGACCGCACGCACCGCATGGGCCTGGCCGATACGATCCACCCGGCCGATCCGCTGTTCGAGACGCATCGGGTTCCAGGGGATGTCATAGTTGATCACCACGTGGCAAAACTGGAGGTTCAATCCCTCCCCGCCGGCGTCGGTGGAGATTAGAATGCGGGTATCCTTGGCGAATGCCTCCTGGACCCGCTTGCGTTCTTCCATGTCCATGGAGCCGTTCAGACAGACGACCGAGAATCCGCGCTCAGTCAGGAAACGACGCAACATCTCCTGGGTGGGCACGAACTCGGTGAACACCAGCGCCTTGAGCTCCGGGTCGCTCTCTTCGGACTGGAGGCGATAGAGCCAGTCGAGCAGCGCCTCGGCCTTGGCGTCCGGGCCGATCTGCTCGCAACGGGCCGCGGCCTCCAAGAGCAGCTTGACCTCGGCGCGCTCGTTTTTTAGCGCCTTGAGGCGGGTGCGTAGTAGCACATCGATCTGCTCCTGGCCGTCCAGGTCCGCCCACTCCTCTTCGGTCGTGGCAGGGAACAGGGTCAGTTGCTCCTGGGGTGCGGCCAGCGCTTCAAGCCGCCTTTCGAGTGTGGTGCGGATGGCGCTTGTGCTGGAGACCACCAGACGCTGCATCAGGATCATCAGAAAGCCGATGTAGCTCCGCTTCTCCCGCATGGCCTGGTTGTATCCTTCGCGGACGTATTCGGTGACCGCCTCATAGAGGAGCTGCTGACTGCGGTGACGCTCTTCCCAGGAGACCGGGCCAAGCTGCGTGCGCCGGGGTTTGAACAGGGGCTTCCCATCGGCATCGATGGCGCGGCGCTTCTCGGTGCGGATGACATGCGGCTGGACCCGCTCGCGGGTGACGCTGCCGATGTCCGGGAACTCCTGGGCGTCGATCAGGGAAACCAGCCGATGAAAGGCGTCGGTCTTGCCCTGGTGAGGGGTGGCCGAAAGCAGGAGGAAATACGGTGCGGCCTCGGCGAGTCCTTGGCCCAGCTTGAAGCGGGCCACCTGGTCGGTGCTGCCACCGAGTCTGTGCGCTTCGTCTATGATGATCAGGTCCCAGCCGGCGGAGATCAGGTCCTCGAACCGTTCGCGGTTGTGCTCGCCCACCTGGGCCGCGGTCCAGCCACGGCGCTTGTCCAGGGGCTTGACCGAATCCATCGGCACGACTATCTGGGAGAACATCTGCCAGGCGTTGGCGGGCAGAGCCTCGGGATCATGATTCCCCTTGTCCCCGTTTTCCGGACTGGATGCAGGGGCGATCCGTTTAAGCGTTTTGATGTCCTCGGGGAGCACGAGCTGGAAGGTCTCTCCAAAGTGGAAGCGCATCTCGCTGACCCACTGGCTCACCAGTCCCTTCGGGGCGATGACCAGCGTCCGCTTGACCAGCCCGCGGAGCTTAAGTTCCCGCATGATGAGACCAGCCTCGATGGTCTTGCCCAAGCCGACCTCGTCCGCCAGGAGATAGCGCACCCGGTCGTTGGCGATGGCTCGGGATAGAGCACGGATCTGGTGCGGCAGCGGGATGACGGAGGACTCGATGGGCGCGAGCAGAACGTCCTGGGTCAGGGCGTCGGCCACCCGCGCGGCTGCGGCGATGTAGGCGATGGCATCCGGCGAGCCGGTGCCAGCGCTTTCCATGGACTTGAGCTTGGAAGCCGGGATACGGACCACGGAGTCACGCCCGGGCAGCCAGACACGGCAGGTGGTCTCACCCCAGAGCGCCTGGGTCTCGATGACCTGACAGAGCTGCCCGTGGTCATCGCTCCAAACCCAGTCGCCAGCGTTCATGGTTTCGGCTTAGCCTTCCACGCATAGAACAATAAAAATAAAAGTGATTTGTATAACTCAATCAACGTGTTGCCAAATAATTCAGGATCTAATCGGGTATGGTGAGCAGCATAGTTTCTTATCAGGTATGCCCGAACGATATATTTCATCCACGATAAATCTTTCCCGCATCTTTCAAACTGAGTTGCAGGGATAGAATTTAAGAATTGTTTAAGATCGGAATAATTATAAACCTCCATATTTGTCTTTCCACAGCTTTTCTGCAGCTTGTTGCAACACAAATCAAAGTCTCCTGCAGTTATCTTGACAATAGCGCCTCTAAAATCATTCTGTTGTGATATCTCTTTAACCCATGACTCAACGGCAACTGCAAGTGACCTGACAAAAGACCAGATTGCTTCATCACCAAAGTATGACGGTGAGAAATATTCTTTATTAATGCCGATAACGGAAACAAGAAGTGTTTCGTTTCCTGAAATAAATGCGAAGTCTATAATTTCATCAATTGCACTATTATTATCAATTTTCAAAGAATATGGCACTTCACCGTTATAGTCCTTTAATACCGATTCGAGGTACAGCTTCGCTTCTCTCTTTAGATGGCTTTCATATTCCGGATATATCCTTTCAAGTGGCAGAACATGAAAATAGGTTCTTCCACCAAGGTGCGTCCCCACATCGTTAATAATATCTCTATATAGTTTCTTTGAACCATGCATCAAAATATTAACGACACTTTTAATATCGTTTCTCAGGCATTCTGAGAGTCTATATTTCTCCTCTTCTCTGTAATCGAAATAAAGCCCACATAAAGCTTGCAGGAACTTAATCCATAAATCGTAGGGATTTCTTGCACAAATGTCAGAAGATAGCGCTTCGCGATCATTATAGAATTGTTTCAAATCATCGCCTTTAAGGACATTCCCTTTTACCCCTTCAAGGGCTTTGGCAAAGAGAAGATTTTCCTTTAGCCTGTATTCCCAGAGAGATTTGAAGTGCTCCATCCATTCTGCAACTGCTATTTTCTGGGGTTCTTTAGGAGCAGTATATTGTTTACCCTCTTCAAGAGGTATGAGCACATTAATTCTACGAATATGCTTCTGATTTGCCTCTTCAAGGAGATATATTTGCCAGGGAGAATAGAAATGTCTGGCAAGTGTGTCGGTTTTTCTTATGGGATTTCCTTCAATCGTTATTTCTAAAACAATTTTATACTCATCCCAATTCCTGTATACCTCGATTAATGGCCTTTGAATGAAGGATTCACCCCTTTTATATGCCTGGTCGAGAGGATGACCTTCCATTAAAGCTTTATTAAATTCCGGGAAAATTGAGTGCTGCCACCTATCTAGTTCTTCATGCTCGAACTTTAATAAATTTCCATATTCATCAGGCACCTCAATTACATTCTTGTATCTGTCAGGACCGTGATGTTGCTCGAATAGCTTTTGGAGGTATTCCTTAGGTCTGATGATCCTATATGACGGGTAAAGCAACCCATGTCTTTCGTATGTTTCCAACAATCTATCGCTGACAGAGACATTACATTCGCCGCAAATCTTTTTAAATTTATCAAACTCTAAATAGATATCTCTGTCGTTAATCTTGCATTTATTATCTTCCAACAACGGCAATCTATTCCCTTCCTGTTCTCGTCATCGCCTGGTCGTACCACATGAGGAGTTTCGGGTCCTCCTGCAGGACGTCCTCGGGAATCTTGCGGGCCACGGTGATGATGGTGGCATAGTCGCGCTCCTGCCACGCCTTCTTAAAACCGGCGCGGACTGCCTCAATGCGGAAAATCTTCAGGCGCTTCTGGCTTGAGGTTCGGTAGTCTTCGAATTCCTTGAGCAGGGACCTCTCGCGTAGCTTCTCCAAGTCGCCGACCTTGTTCGGGTCGGGCACGTACCAGCGGTCTTTGCCCTTGGCGCGCAGGCGCTCGTCGTCCTTGGGCAGGTTGCGCAGCTCTTTGAAATTCGTGGAGAGGTAGCTGTGTGTCTGGCTCGGGACTTCGCCGTTACCGTCGTAGCGAAGAAAGTTCTGCTCAAGCAACTCGGAAAGCTCCAGCGGCTTTTCGTACTTCTGCCAACCGCCTTGAGTCTCTCGCATGAACTGTGGTTGAAGTTCCTGGAAGGTCTGGGGCTTTCTGACGATTTGCTGCTTGAGCCATTGGATGGCTGAGGCTTCATCGGACACGAAGAGGTCGAGCTGCAGTAGCTCACGCGATGTCATCCGCTTGCGTTCGTATTCGGCAACCTGTTCCGGCAGGAAATACATACCGTCACGCTCGGGGAAGCGCTGGGCCAGTCCCTGGTAAAAGTCGCCCGCAGAGAGGGGTACGCTGACTCCGCGCTGAACGTGGAAGGCTACCATGCGGTCGAACAACAGAACTTGTTGTCGCTCCGCTATCATTTGCCCGAACCCGCCCTTAACGATGAACACGGGAAGCTGCCGAAGGTGAGTTCGAATGAAATCCCACACTCCCTCTTCGGTTCCAGCCTGGAGTTGGAATCGCTTTTCGAGACCGCCGTTCGGTTTGTAGGCGGAGATGACCAGGTCCTTGTCGACCGCCTTGGCGTGCATCTGCTTCTTGGTCTTCATCCCCTTATCGAGCACGCTGACATCGGCGATGATTAAACCGGCCCGTCCCAAAGCCTCCTGTATCGCGGTCCAAACGGCGTTCTTGGAATTGTGAAACTCAACCGTCACCCACCGGCCCGGCTTGAGGACGCGATAAACCTGTTTCAGGCAGTCCGTCATCATGTTCGCGTAGACGGCCAGGTCTTTCCGCTGCTTGCCGCTGACAACGGCATCCTGCCCCGAGTTCGTGAAAACACGGAGCCAAGCCTCCCACAAGAAATTCAACTCGGCGTAAGGCAGGTTGTCACCGAAGGGCGGATCGATGAAGACATAATCAACTGAGTTTTCAGGGATCAGCACTGAGGCGAGAGACTGGGTGGTTATGGCCACAGCAGATCCACCCTTTGGAATTGCGTTGCCAAATCGCTTGATCTTGCCGGTCAACACATAGGTTGGACTCGGTTCACTGATTGTTGATCCGACGTAGAGTGTGCCGCTCAGGTTAGTGTTTACTTGTGAATAGGCTTTCTTGCGAAATCGATTCCGACGCGTAAAGCTCACAACAACGCTCTGCAAAGTAAACCGCCAGAGCCGCTTCATCTCTTCTTTGGGCAGATCATCAGCCATTCGCCAGAGCAGAGAGAAGGCGACGAGCTGGCGCGGCAAATGAAAATCGTGCGTTCTGCTTATCCCTTCGTGATAACCACGATAGAGATCGCCCCATTCTTCCCCCTCCGGCACAAACATCATCAATTCCTTCGGGTATTCGATGGACCCGATCAGTTTTTCTATCTTCTCAAGGGCTGCAATATCGTCTTTGTCGGGCTTCTTGCTCTTCTTGGTTCCTTGGTGCTGGTATCGGATCTCCACTGGACGCAGGACCTGACGCGTCCGAGTAGCCTTTACCGCCTTGTCATAATAGGTAGTTGTGCGTCTGACGAGATCGCGCTTGGACACCTCTGCAGAGCAATGCGTACAGATGGGCTGATCGGCTAACGTTCCCGATTCTTCATCCCAAGCCAAGTTCCAAAACTCCAATTCACCGGCGCAATGGGGGCAGGAAAAGACTTCCGACCAGATGGTGAAGTCAATCGGACAAGTCGCGCCGGTCTTGGGGTCCCACGTCTCATACATCCATCCGTATTTGCCGTTGAATTTGTCCAGAAGCTTCTTGGCGAGTTGCGCAAACCCCTTCGAATCAGTTGTCAGATTGTAACCAGCGGCTATCAATGTTGCGGCGGGGGAGAGGTCGTTTAGGACAGGGACTCGTTCCCCGCATCGAGAAATCTCCTGCTTGTCCTGATCCAAGATGCTTCCATCCGCGGTCAGCGGATAACCAAGGGATGATATTGCCCTTCGGTCTCCACATAACTGAGCGGCTACCCCAGCCATCCCGGTCCCGCAGAACCCATCGAAGACCACATCCCCCGGCTCGGTGTAATGGAGGATGTACCGCATGATCGCCTTGTGCGGGACCTTGGTGTGGTAGGAGTGGGCGTTGTAAATCGGGTCGTTCTTGCCCTCGCTCACATCTGCGGCAAACGGCTCACGGCTGTACGGCTTGCTCGGGTCGTAGGGCTTGCCGTAGCGCTTGATGAAGTCGGCGATGAACGGGTTCGGGCAGGCGGTGTAGTACGGCGGGTCGGACAGCGCCAGGATGTCCTCGTCCGATCCAATGGGAAATCCCTCGATCTTGCGGAACTCGGGGTCCTTCAGCTTCTCGCGCAGCTTTTCCAGGAAGTATTCCCTGCGCTTCTCATTGTTCTCAAACGCCATCCCGAGGCATTCGATAGGACCCTGCGACTTGGCGGCAGGTTGCATGTCGAAGATGCTCTGATCGTATGGATTCTTAGCCATCAGCCGCCCCTTACTCGAGTACGATCCGCACTTTGCCGGGCTCCTTGCCCTTGGTAAGCCCGTCCAGGTATTCCTCGAACCGCTTCCACATCTCCGCCGGGGTGGCCGGCGAGCCGCCCGCGAGCAAGGCGTCGCGCAGATCCCCGATCTTGACCGAGACCTTTGTGAGCCCGGAGAGCGCCTCCTGCAAGGCGTGAATGAAGTCCTGGTTGAGGTCGTCCGGCAGGGTCCGCTTCTTGATGAAGCCGTCCACCAGCTTGCGCGGTTCGGGCTTGAGCAGGCTCAGGTTGCCCTTGGTGGTCGGATCTTCGAGGTTGGCGAGCAGCGTCTGAGTCCAGTTCTCGACCAGCTTATCGAGCTCGCCGTCCAGGGCGTCCAGCATCGTCGCAGCGGGAGCCGCAGGCGGTTCCGCACCGGGCTTGAAGTTGCAGTGCGGGCAGACCGGCGACGCATCCAGTTCCTGCTCGGTGACTGCGAAGCAGCTCTTCAACTCGGCGAGCCGATTCTGGAAGTTCGAGAGGTGCTGGCGCGGCATCAGGTCGATAGTGGAAAGTTTCTGCAGGTCCTTGAGCCGCTCGTCGCCCATGAGCTGGGCTTTGTGCCTGTCCTCGTTCACCCCCAGGCGTGCTCTCGCGTGCATGGAGAGGTAGGCCAGCAGGTAGGTCTTTTTGAGGTCGTTGAGCTTGCGCTGGATTTGCTGGCGGAAGGTGACCGCGCTTCGCTTCGCCGGATCGCTGATCTGAGCGAGGACTTCGTCCCGCGTCGCCTTCATCTTGTCGATCCACTCGTGGCCGGTGGGCAGGACCGCCTCGGCGGTGGAGAGGTACGATGCCGTGGACCCGAGGTCGACCACCAGTTCCTCAAGCGATTTGATCTCGGCAAGGGAACTGAGCCCGTCCCGATGCGCTGTTACTTCCGAGGCGTCGTAGCGGAAGTTCTTGAGCTTGCCGGTCGTGGTGTAGGCTTGCAGGGATTCAAGGAAGGTCTTGGTCTCATCCAGTTTGGCGCGCAGCTTCTTGACTTCGTCCTCGGCCAGCAGGTTGCGGCCCCAGAAGAACAGCCCGGTCTGCAGGCTCTGCTGCACGAGCACCAGCCGTTCCACGGTGGTGGTGACGGCCTTCTGTAGCTCCTGAACCGGCTCGTCCTTTCCCTGAGTGACCAGTTGGGCCATGCCCGGCGTAAGTCCGAGCAGTTCGAAAAGCGCCTTGAGCGCCGGGAGGTTCCAGTCCTTGGGCCGCTCGATGTGCTTGAACTGGGCCAGCTCGTCGATACCGATCCCGGCCAGTTGCGGCAGGCCGGTGGCGTCGAATTTCTTGCCCGGGATGGCCAGCACCACCTCGCCGGAGTAGATTAACGCAGCTAGGACAACCACGGCCCATTCGGGCTCCAGCCGGAGGGTCTGCGGGGCAAGGTACTCGATGCCGAGGATGTCATGGATCAGTTCGGAGCGGTTGACCACCTGGCCGTGGCCCTTTTTCTTCGCGATGCCGAGGATGTGCCTGCCGTACTTCGACCGGTAGGGGTCGAGCCGGTCACCGTCGAGAAGCTCAAGGGCGTCCAGCACCGCGGTGGCCTGTTTGGTGCGGTTCTGGCCTGCGATGGCGCGCAGGGCATCCTGCGCGGCCTGGGCCCGGTTCGTTCCGGTGATGAGCACCGAGAAGAAGGGGTATTCGGGAGCTTGGTCCTGGAAGTTGGTCCCGAGACAGATGCCCGCGGTGGTGTTCACCAGGTCACGGAAGTTGATGCGCTCGTGGGAGCCGATGCCCGATAGCTCGCGGAGGGACTTGCCCTTGGCCCACTCTGTCAGGGACTTGGCGCGCCCCTGGTAGGTCACCTCGAAGGCGGTGGCCATGTTCTTTTGCAGCCATTGCACCAGGTCCCGCAGGAAGTTCGACGCCTTGGATTCGTAGGTGGACTTGGCGTGGCCCGAGGAGGTGGACGCGAGGTCCAGAGCTGCGGCGTAGCTTCGAAGCGCTGTGCGGAACGCCTCGTCCATGTTCGTCAGGCGCAGGAACAGCTCGTCGGGCTTCTTCTCGTCCTTGAAGTGCGGAGCGTCAAAGGGTTGGATGAAGTAGACATAGAAATCCCGCGGTGGCACTGCGGTGGAACGCTCGTTGGGCGCGCCGAAGAAGAGGTATCCTTGGCGCGCGGCCTTGCGCTCCAGCCATTCGAGCTCATGCTGCCAAATCCTGTAGCCCGTCACGTAGGTCTGGTCGGTACACTCCATGACCCGCCGAAGCGCCTCGTAGTAGTAGCGGTCGAGCTGCGAAGAATCGAGGCTTTCGGCCCGCTTCTCGATCACAGCGTCGAAGTCGTCGGTCTTCTTGAGGTCCAGGTAGTACTGGCGGTTATCAGGGTTGGACGAGATGAACTGCCCGCTCACTGTCTTGTGGATTTCCCGTAGAACGGTCTCCACCTGGGAGAGCAGGTCATCGGCCGGATCGCCGCCCAGTTCCTCGATGCCCGGCTGAAAGAGGCACAAGGCATCGCGCAGCTCCTCAGCCGTCGCGCCCAGGGTGGCGTAAATGTCGCCCGTCGTAAGCCGGTGAACGGAGAGCGCATGGATGAGCTGGATCGCCATGGGTTTATAGGCCGGACGGGTGAAAGCCTGCTGGATGCGGGATTCGAGCACCTGGCTGCAGTCGATGACCGCCTTGATGTCCGGGACGGCGCGGAAGGACGGGTTCTCGCGCAAGGTCATCCAGTAACCGTCATAGGCGATGACTCCGGGCCGGTCGTCCGGAACGTTCTGGCTGAGCAGCTTCTTCATGGCCAGCGAAAGAGTCTTGAGCACCTCGCGCTTTTCCACCGCGGTGACCCGCTCGAAGGTATCGATGTAGTCCGGATGCACGGGGAAGAGGCGCACGAACTCATCCATGCGCTCGTTCATGCGGCCATAGAACTTGGCGAAGGGAGTCAGGTACTCCCGGATTTTCACCTGTTGGTCGGCAGTCTTCTTGAGTAGACGCTCGGCCACGACGAACTTGACGTCCTTGCGGGCGATGAGGATTTGCTCGAAGCGGTCTTTCACCCGGCGGATGCTGTCGGCCACAAAGGAAAAGCGCGGGCTGTCGAAGATGGCTTCCTGGACACCGGCGATGAAGCGGAACCGCAGGTACTTGCAGACCTCGCCGATCTCGCGCAGGAAGTTGAGATCGAGGATGAGTTCCTGATCCTTGCGGGTGCGCAGGTAATCGAGCATCTCGTCCACCACCAGGAGCAGGCCGTGGTCGGGATACTCCTGATGGAACGCGGCCATCATCTCCTCGAAGGCCCGCTTGTTATTCGGCGCCTTGTCAGCGGACGGGAAGGAGTAGGACACGCCCATGGTGGCCAGATGTTCCTCCATCTCGGCCACAAGGATCTCGCGCAGGGACATGGTGGTCGCCCCGATCTCGGTCCGGACCACCTTAAAACGGCCTCCGATCTTGCCCGCTGCTTGAGCGACATTGCCGTCGTTGAGATGTGCGGACAGATCACCGTTCTCCGCCAGCGCGGAGATCACAGACATGAGGTGCGACTTACCGGTGCCGTAGTTGCCGACGACCAGCAGCCCCTTGTTGTCCATGGGCTGGTCGAACTGAAGCTGAGGAACGACAAGGTTGACCAGCTTCTCGGCCATCTCCGCGGAGATGACATAGGTCCGGACAAGCTGCCGGGCGGCAGCGGTCTCGTCCGCAGCCCGCAGCTGAACCACGGATTCGATAGGTTCAAACTGAATCAGATCGCCGTATTTCATTACGCAACCTCTTAAAGTATATTACGCGATCGTCCTCGCCGGGCAGACCAGCAATAAATCGCGAATGGGATATCTTCGGTATTCCGGATGGCCCGGTTCCGCATATAGTATATAGTTGTTCTCTACCGAACCATTCCAGGCGGCAACCACCGTTCTATTCCGTGAGATTCCCTGAAAGAGGCGAAGCGGATCTTGCTTTAAAGATATATCGAAAAGAATTTCGGTATTGTCCAACAGGATCACGCTGTTGCCAGCTTGGATGACAATCTCCTCTGACAGCTTCGGAATTTGGAGCGCCCTCTGCCGCGCTGTAAGATCCAACATTCGTCGGGAAAGTTCTAAGTTGAGATTGATGAGCGGTACGCCGATGCGCTCTTTTGCGTCCTGTAGAACTGAGGTTTTCCCTCCACCTGACGGAGCGACCAACAGAGTCAACCGATAATACAGCCCGGCCGATTCTTCTATTTTTCGAATGACTTCTTCCGCTAAAAGTTGAGCCATCACAGGTCTACCCTGTCCAAATTGTTCGCCTGCTTGATCAATCTTGATTTTCTATCGGTCTACCAAATGGAGCTCCACCCCCGGTGGCCACTGGACTTTACCTCCTCCATCGGTTGTTACCTGACGATTTCCTTGCAGAAGCCTGGCTCATCTGAATCAATCAACCAGAAAGCCTCATAACACGCATAGAATGAAGCAGATTATATTTTTTCAACCGACTGGCTCTTTCAGGGTAGGAATTTTTTATAATAACGGATGTAGGATAATTGAAAAACGCAAAAAGATCAATAAATATGGGATAGAAGAACCAGTTTGACCGTAGGCCAGGGAGACGAAAAATCCTCCAGTCTCTCCTCACGCTTCTGGGATATATACTCCTTGCGTAGCCCCTTCAAGCATGCCGCAGCGATACTCGATGCGCTTAATGTCGTTGTTCATCCCTCGTCTTCCTCCTCCTCGTCAATATATTGTGGAGGGCTCTCGCCAACCCGCTTGATCGCCTTCGGATACCTCCCGCGCGGCACCGCCTCTTCAACGGCGATCACATTGATCTGGTGCCACTGATTTCCCGCCGTTACAGAGCCCGGGCAACCGTCCAAAGGAGGGCGCACTCCGGACAAAAAGACTCCCCCTTCTGATCGGTCTCTTTGAGCTCATTGGAAAAGTGCATGACGCAGGTGAGATCGGGGCAATGTCCCAGGCCGTAGGTGTGTCCCAACTCATGGACCGCTTCCTTCAGAAGCCGTAGATGAAGGAGCGCATCATCAGGCGGGAGGCCATAGAACTCCGGCTTCAGCCGGGCGACGGAGACCACCGCCACCCCCTCCCGTGAGTCGGCCTCTCCGAAGACGAAGTTCAGGTCAGCGGCGTAAAGATCGAGGGCCACGACCCCCAAGACCCGTTCCACTTGAGTCAGAGAGGCCTTAAACCGAGCCAGTCCTTCAGGATTGGGCCGGAAGTATATTGGTGCCGCTGCGGATCGTAGCTGGAGGGGGGAAGATCGACCGGATCATGCGGGATGACAGGAAGGTCGAAGATCCGTTGCAAGGACGAGGCAAGAACCCGGAGCGTCGCCTCGGAGACCTCACCGAGCGGGAGAAGATGAATCAAGGCGCTCCCCTTTCCGGAATCGGGATGAATTAAAGGCTTTTCTTCAGCGAAGGAGCCGGCTTGAATCCTACGGTCTTGGAAGCTTTGATGGTGATCGCCTCTCCCGTCTTCGGATTTCTCCCCTTCCGGGCCTTTCTCTTCTTCACGGTGAAGACCCCAAACCCGGGGTAGGCGACGCGCCCCTCCTTCTTGAGGGTCTTGCTCAGAGTCGAAAATACTGCTCCGACAACCTCTTCAGCGGCTTTCCTGCTCAAACCGTTGCTCGACTTCCGAATCGACTCGATCAGCTCTCCTTTGGTCATGACCACTCCGCCTCGTAGAGGATCGGTTCCGAACCGTAGGGCGAATAACAAACGACGCATCTTCTTACCATGTCAGAATAACGAAATCAAGGTTCTCGTAGAGAAGAAAATTTGTCGTTCCAATCCCCTCCGCTGCCGGAATAAAGGTAATCGCTTCCCTTGACATTCGCTGAGCGTTTCTATAGCATTCCGGCAATGGATCGCGGTCTCGTCACTCAGTTCCGGCGTTCAGCGGGTAGAAAGAAGGAATGACCTAAAGAAAAGTTTCGGTTACTAACTTTGTTAATGATATGTCGGATTAGGCCGACAGTCTCTCCATAGAGACCTTCCAAAGGAATTTTGATGGGTAGATAAGAAGTGGAACTAGACGCGGAGAACTTAGGCGGCCTAGCGAGCATGCTACAAGCAATCGGCGCTTTCAGTCGAGAGATTTTGGGGTGTACGAGGAGTGGGACCGTGAAGCCTTACTCTATCGCAATCAGCCTTCTGGCATAGATATATAATGAGCCTTCTACTTCTCAACTCTTTCGAAGACGACCAGATCCCTGAGATCACGCTCAAAGCACTGCTCGATCTTGGTGATCGTACGAAAGAGGGGACCTTGGTCCAGGCCGTTGCCCGACCATGGTTCGAAATTCTGAACTTAATTCGCTGTGATCCACAGGGGATATATCAAATTGATCCACGGACTTGGGAGGAGATAATCGCCGGTGCCTACAGGCAAGCCGGATTTGATGAAGTGATTCTTACTCCGAGAAGCGGCGACAAGGGCCGTGATATCGTGGCAACAAAATTTGGGGTTGGTTCTATCCGCATTTTTGACCAAGTGAAGGCGTACAAACCAGGACATGTGGTCACAGCCGAGGAGATAAGGGCCATGATAGGCGTCATCACTGGAGCCCAGAATGTCTCGAAAGGCATCATAACAACAACCTCTACATTTGCCCCACGCATTATGAAGGACGATTATATCAGACCATTCATCCCCTATAGACTCGAACTAAAGCCACGCGAAGTCTTGTTTCCATGGCTTGAAGAACTGGCACGTGGCAACGCAACCGGCAGAATCTTGGAACAGTAGGCTCCCTCATTGTTCCTATCTATCAGGAAAAATTCCGGCCAATGGACACACACGGGCAGCACTGCCTCTCTTTTTCCACAACGAAACCCCGCTTTGCGTCTCCTCCTCTGAAGGAATTCGGGCTCCCGTTCTCACCGCTTTCCAATACATTGCGGTGTAGGGATGATCGCCACAGATTTTGGTTTTGACAAAAAGAAAAATCCCATTCTCAGATCTGCGCTCCACGCCCATCCCATATTTCGCTATCCTTTTCACCCTATTGACTCCTTGCAAGTTGTAATCTCCGCGTGAAGTAAAATAGCCCATCAACTGTACAACATGTCTTCCTGAATCCCCATTCGGTCTTTTTTTATCTTCTTTTTACAGGCGGGACAATACCGATCGCCGGGAGAAGGGGTCAGGGCCGGTTGTCCGCAGGGTCCAAGACAGGCACGGATGGCCCAGCGGGAAGGGGAGACATGCTCGCGGATAAGGTCCAAGAGCACTTTAAGAGAGAGGTCATTTCCCCCGGCGAGCTGATCCAGTGCGTCCAAAGTGACCTCTTCCAGGGCATAATACTGGGAGAGGATCTCGTGGAGACGCTGCGTATGTCGTTTCCTTGAAGATGAGACCCTCCCCACATTCCTTCGCCGAAGCCCCAGCCGCTGCATGACGCGGGAGACGGTCCGGCTGGAAACACCGGCAACCCGGATGATCTCCCGCGGCGGGAGGTTTTCGACAAGGAGGTATTCCACCAGAAGGGTGCGCTCCTCTTCAGAAAGAACCCCCGGCTTCTGATGGCACCGACTCTCTTCTTCCACGATCGGGTCGTTGTGGGTTGGCGCCTGTCGCCCCATGGTTTAATCATCCGGATATAAGGGAACCGCCTGACGAAAAGGCCGGGCATTGCGCTCGCTGTGCATGTTCAAGGTATCGACTTCAGGAGGAAGTTCCTCCTTTGGTCCTGCCATCTCATCTCGGCTTTGTCTGCGGCTCGATCAGTTCCTCCAAGCGGTCGATCCAGGTCTTGATCCTCGGCATCAGCGGGAAAAAGAGCGCCCGGATGGATGAATCGGGTTTTCCTTTCATGGCCTCAAGATCTACAGAGAGGATCTGACCGGTGAATACGCCATAGAGTTCTGTCAGGATAACGTCGGGATGTCTTCCCCCTTTCCCCTTCAGCTCTTTCAGTTCGGTCCTGAGCTTCGCATTCTCCTCTTTCACCACCTTGTAGTCAGGCGGCGGAACGACCTTGGGTTCGGCATTTCGCGTGATTTTGTCGAGGACCGCCTGCTTTTCCTGCAACTTCTGGTAGGATTCGGCCCGGGTCTCTTTCAGCTCTTCTTCTAAACGCAGTCTTCTTGTGATCTCGTCGGTGGCCTCGGACTTCGCCTGCTCAAGATCGTTCTGCAATCTGTTTTTTTCGGCCTCCAGCTTGGTTTCTCGCGCTTTTCTCCGCTCGATCTCGACGTTCAGTCTTTCGGCCTGCTTGATCAGATCGGCATTCGCCCGTTTAAATTCGTCTACTTTCTGTCCGCTGATCCGCTCTCCCAGCGCCTCATAGAGGACCCTCTGAACATCTTCATCCAGTTGGGCGATCTGAAGCGCCGTCTGTTGGGTCAGCTTTCCTCCATCGAGAAGGGATGAAATCTCCGGAATCAGAGCGGAGAGGTCGCGATACCGGTAGGTCTGCGATCGGGAGAGATTGATCTCTTTTGCAACCAGATCCGCCCTGTTCTTCCTCTCCTCCAGTTCGGTCAGCTTCTTGACAGCCCGCGCCATCTCAGAAGGTTGAAGCTGCCGGCGGCGGATGTTCTCCTCAATCGCCATGATCCCCCGGGTCTCTTCTTTCTCCACCGACCGGACGACCACCGGAATCGATGGAAGTCCGATCTCTTTGGCCGCGCGCAATCTCTGGTGGCCGCAGATGACCCCCATTTTCGGGTCGACGATGATCGGTTGGATGATCCCGTTTTCCTGAATGGAGGCTTTGAGCTGCTCGAAATCCTCCCCCTCCATGTCCCGAAAGAGATCCTGATAATTTGTATCGGGAATCAGCTGATCTGTGGGGACGACTCTGATTTCAACAGCCGGCTTGAAGAAAGTCCCTTGTGGTGTGATCAGATAGTTGGGATCGCCCCGTTTCACCCGCTCAAGGTGGCCATCGATCTCCTCGATCGCCTCTCTGAGCGTTTCGGCCTGCCGGCTTATGGGATCGACCTGATCGAGAAAGTGCTGATAGACCCGCCGGCCCTCTTCCAGTGAGAGACCTTTCGGATCTTTGATCAGCAGGTCGATCAGTTCGTCGATCTCGGGTTCGGCCCGGTCTTTCTCTGCCTCGCCTTTTTCCTCAATCATGGGAGACCTCCTTCTAGGTCAGGATTATAGTGGATGAGAAGACGGTGCGGTTTTCTCACCATGAGACAAACGCACCGTATGCGCATCCACCCCATCGTCATCCATCCTATTTTCATCTCTCCTCCCTGGCAGGTCGTTGCGCCTTAGGCAGAAGAGATCGACTCCGATCGACCGGATCAGCGGATCATCCCGCAGACCTTCGAGCTTCTTCTTCATGATCCGGGCCGTATTCCGGTCAATTCCCGCAAGATGGGCAAGACCGTTCACGGTGATCTCTCTTTCAGATCCGAGCAGATCGATCGCCATAAACCAGGTCGAAAGGGGGACTTTTGTCCCTTCAAACGGGGTGCCGGTCAGATCCGAGAAGATCCGGTTACAGTTCCGGCACCAGTAGCAATAGGCCTCTCCCCGCCGGCAGTGACGTCTGGCTTTCTCCCCGCAGCAGGGGCAGAAGACCCTGCCGCCCCAGCGGATCGCTCTGAAGGTCTGCCAGCACCATGCTTCAGGAGGCCTTGGGGTCGCCATGCCCCTCCTTCTGGTTCGGCCCACAACACTCCTTGATGAGGACCTGAAGGAGCGTGTCGAGATCGATCCGATAAATCTGTTTTCGAACGATGACCAGGCCCCCGGCGACTCTCCCCGATAACCCGATCTCCTTCTCTGCGAATTCGGAAAAATGCGCATATCCCGCCGTCTGGTATCCCTTCAGATGCCTGAGCAGGTAGAAATCACGAATGAGGCGGAGGAGGTTTCGGTGCGTTCTTGAGATGGCCTGTCTCAGGTCGGCTTTCTTTTTGAGTTCGATGATCGTGACGATTTTTCCTCCTTCTTCCGTGCTTTCCGTCCTGTGGAAATGGGTTCCGGTTCTCTTCCGATACTCCCCGGCCAATCTCTGCAGAAAGAGTTCCAGGCCGGCAGGAGGAGTTTCCCTTAAAGCAGTCAGGGCGCTGATCATCCTGTTTGATAACCCGAAGGCATCCATGTCTTCGATGGAGCTAAATTCGTTCGCCAGAAACAAAAGGTCTTGCCGCAGTTGTGAGGTGATCGCCCGGAGATCGGCGACACGCCTGAGCAAATCGGCGCGATCCCGGTGCCGGAGCAGGTTATAGTAGATGGCTGCCTGGATTTCGGCCTCCCCATGCTGCCCCGCACTGAATAATTCGGCGACCCGCTCCAGCAGGGCGGGGCGGGCCCCGTGCCGCTCCAGCGGCTCCAAGAACTTCAGCGCCCGGGGTTGATTCCAGAGGCGCTGCTTCAAGGTTTCATAACGCCGGTCCGGGGGTCTCTGGTCTTCCCTCATCGCCCCCTCCGATCGGGCCAGAGGATCTCGCGGGGAAGACCCAGTGTCTCCGCAATCGCCTGCTCGACCCGTCTCGATCTCATCCTGCCGCTGACGACGAGGGAGACGGTCGCGCCGCTGACCCCCAGCCTCCGCGCAATCTCCGCCTGGGTGATCCCTTTCCGCAACATGAGGATCTTCCGGTCCATTGCGTTCATCAAATGTGGCCCCCTCCTGCGAAAAGAACTTCCGTATCTATTAGGCAAAGGATGTGCCTTTGCATATTCTTTCTTCCCTGACTTCGAAGGACGTCACTGGACGAGTCGATTCTTTTTTAAAAATCAATGAAATAGACGGAATAGAGCCCAAAAACGTTCTTCATTTCCAAAGGGAAGAAAAGACTTGCGCGGGATGGAGGGTGTAGCGGGGATGTGACTTTGGTAGCGGATCTGCGACACCTCCCAACCCGGAATGCAAAGCTGAATCCCCCGCAAGTGACTTCAATCCGTCTACCCTCCAACGCTCGACGCGCCCCCTTCATCTCTCATCCACCCTCCCCCAGTGGGTCCTTTGCTCCAATAAACATCTTGTGGAGAAATCTAATCTAACGCCTCAATCTACCGGCGGCGGAAATCGCGCCAGAAAAGAGCTCTTTCTGGCCGGTTTTCGCTGAGACGATAGCAGACCGAAGGAAGAGAATCTCGGTGTGACGCCGGTTTTTAATCGGTTTCTTGTTGGGGATTTTCTTGGTCCCTCGTCGGGACTGGCGGCGTTCTTCCGATTTTGTACCCAAAGTGATCATAGAGAAGGGAAGATGATGGCGAGATCGGAGGGTGGACGGCGCGATTTTGGGGAAAAGATGGTTTGCTGGCGGTCGAATGCGGATTTGAACCTTTGAAAAAACGGCTCTCTTCCGTTTTTAACCGGAGGATTTATTTTCTCACATTGTTGATTGGGAGGATAATCGGCGGGAGGCGCACTCCGGGCAGAAGGAGGCTCCCTTGCGGTCGGTCTCCTGGAGCTCGTTGGAGAAGCGCATGACGCAGACCGGATCGGGGCAGTGTCCCAGGCCGTAGGTGTGCCCCAACTCATGGACCGCTTCCTTCAAGATCCGCAGCCGAAGGAGCGATCCATTCGGTGGGAGGCCGTAGAACTCCGGCTTCAGCCGCGCGATGGAGATCACTGCCACCCCTTCCCTCGGATCGGCCTCTCCGAAGACGAAGTTCAGGTCCGGGGCAAAGAGATCGACCGACACGATCCCCAGGACCCGCTCCACCTGGGTCAAGGAGGTCTTAAACCGGGCCAGCCCTTTCAGTATCTGGGCGGCGGCGTGCTGGCGCCGCTCGGAATCATAACTGGAGGGGGGAAGATCGACCGGATCGTGCGGGATGACCGGAACCCCGAAGATCGGATGGAGCGATGCGGCAAGGGTCTGGGATGTCGCCTGGGAGACGTCGCCGAAGGGGAGAAGATGGATCAAGGTCTCTGCCTCTCCGAATCGTTAAAGGCTTTTCTTCAACGAGGGGGCCGGCTTGAATCCGACGGTTTTTGAAGCTTTGATCGTGATCGCCTCTCCCGTCTTCGGATTTCTCCCCTTCCGGGCCTTCCGCTTCTTCACGGTGAAGACCCCGAAACCGGGATAGGCAAAGCGCCCCTCTTTCTTGAGGGTCTTGCTGAGAGTAGAAAATACTGCTCCGACAACCTCCTCAGCGGCTTTCTTGCTGAGACCGTTGCTCGAATTCCGAATCGATTCGATCAGATCTCCTTTGGTCATGGCGCTTCCTCCTCGTAGAATTTCAGTTCCAAATATGGATATCAACAGCAAAGGACGGATCTTCTTAGCATGTCCCGGCGATGAAATCAAGGCTGCCTCCCGCAATGGGGGCCGCTTCTTGAAGTAGGCAAGATGAGATCGGCAGCGGCAGTCGGAGGAACCGAACCCCGCCACAATCACCTCCGCTCCCGGCGCATTCATGATGGTCTGATGCGCCTGGCATTCGGTGAAACGATCGCTGACGTCGATCAGAATCTGTTTCAACGGAGCAACGGTGGTGAGAAAATCGATGTGCCAGTGCCGTTTCTTTCTCCTCCGAAGGTGGCGGCCAAGCCGATGGGACAGCCCCCGCCTGGCGCTGCCGGTATAGATGTAGTAGCCGGAAGGAAAGATCTTTCGGTCCAGGGCTCCGACCCGAATCTGAATCTTCCGAGGAAGACGGAGCAGGAGGTGGTAGAGGCCGCCTTTTTTATCCTCGCCATTGGACTGAAACTTTCTATTCAATCGCTACCCTGGATGGGCCTGAAAAACATTGGAAGAAAACTGAATGGACTTCCCGAATGTCAACATGATTCTAACCGAATTTCTTGACATCCGCCACGGTATTCGATAGCATTCCGGCAATGACTGGAGGAAGATAATGCGGAGCTAAGCCGTGCCCGGTAGGGCATCGGTTTTGAACGCCCAGGTTGACGGCGGGGTTGCCGTTTTTCAGCTCAATCCGCCGTTCGGGTATAGAATCGTATAAGCTTTCCTCTTAGGTTCGAGTTGACCTTGGAAGCATATACCGGTATGCTTCCCGGACGACTTAATCAGTATCACGCCCCTGCAGCGGACGCGGCTCCTATTGCGGTTTGGAGAGAAAGTGAACGGTCCCTGTTTGGAGCCTTGCCGCTGAAGGGCTGGGCGTTAGGCCGCAAATCACTCTTACACGAAACATGGAACTTATCCCCTGGTTTCCAGCGCTCACAACTACCGGCCTGCTTGCCGCCGCTCTCTGGCTCGGGCGCAATTTGATTGCGACCAGATTGACGAAGAGTGTCGAGCACGAGTTCAATACAAAACTCGAAACTCTGCGCGCACAACTGCGCGATAGTGAAGAGCGGTTAAAAGCGGAGCTACGTGCTAAAGAGGCAGAGATTTCGGCCCTACGGAGTGGTGCTCTTTCCGCCCTCGCGAGTAGGCAAGCAGCCCTTGATAAGCGCCGTCTTGAGGCGGTTGATCAGCTTTGGTCTTCAGTTTCTGCACTTGCCCCTGCTCGTGCACTCGCGGCCACAATGTCAGTTATCAAGTTCGAGACCGCTGCACCATTGGCCGAGAAAGATCCAAAGACCCGTCAATTCTTTGAAATGATTGGTGCGGGTTTCGATCCGAGAACCCTCGATCAAAGTGGTGCAGCAAAGGCCCGACCGTTCGTTTCACCGATGGTATGGGCAATCTTTTCGGCCATGCAGGCAGTGACAGTACATAGCGTGATGCGTTGGCAGGTCCTCAAAGGGGGCCTTGGATCTCGTGACTTTGCTGATCACGAAGCAATTAACAAGCTCATTAAGACAGCACTCCCACACTATGCGGAATACATAGACAAGAACGGACCATCGGTCTACTACTACATCCTCGAAGCACTGGACTCCCAGCTAATTGCCGAAATCCAGAAGATGCTCACCGGTGCCGAGGCCGACAAGGCAAGTATTGTGCAGGCTGCCGAAATACTGCGCCAGTCGAATGAGGTGCTCAAAGAGGTCAAGGCTGGTGAAGGTACAGCCTAACCATTTGCCAGACTGTGTGAAAACCTTTTTTATAGTCTTGCGCTTTGTAATTTGTTGATTTTACGAAAGTATATCTTTCAAAAATTGACTTTTCACACAGTCTGGCGCTCCAGCCGACGTACAACGTCATTCCACCGTTGCATGCCGCTGAGCTTGTTAGGCCAATGAAAGAACTCGCTGTGGCAAGAATCCAGAACTACTTTAATGGCGTGGCTGACAAATTTGAAAGTGCTTCGCTTATAGCGAGTACTGCCCACCACCAACCAGATATTGGGTCAAACAGGGAAGTGATTATCAGAGATTTTTTACAGCGTCATCTTCCGAGGCGACTTTCAGCTTGCCTCGGTGGACAGGTTATTTCCCATGATGGACGTGAGTCAAGGCAGATTGATGTTGTGGTTGTAAATGACATTGGCATTAGATTCGATGAGAATGACAAGACATTCGTAACAGTGGAAAGCGTGGCAGGAGCCATTACTGTTAAGTCAACGCTAAATCGCGACACATTAATTAACGCCCTTCAGAACTTGGCGAGCATCCCCGATCCAAGTCAAGCGGCTCTGGGATTCAAGGTGCTCACGGGCAATGCATTCGAGGCGTTTCTCGACCGCCATCCTTCGTTTTACGTTTTTGCATACGATGGAATGAGTGGAGAACGATGCCTTATGGAAGTGCAAGAGTTTTATAGAGTTCACCCTGAAATCCCGCTTCGCAGATATCCAAAGGGGATAGTGGTTAATAAACGCTACATGATTCGCTTCGTTCGCGATGAAACTCGCACTTCATCAGGTTACGTTGTGTCCAAGGACACCCTCTTCCTTATGACACTGGAAGACCCTATGCGTGGGTATCCGTTTGTTCAACTACTTAACGACCTATCTTCATATTGCGATTGGCTCAATTACATGGACGTCTCAATACATCCCTATTTCAATACAGGATTCGGGTTGCCTCCAATGGAAGCCCGGCCTAACCCTTCGTCAGAACGTTGGACTGACCAGTGAAGTGTGAAGTCGGAAATGGCAAGATGCACCGATCAGATCTATCGCGAAGATTGCCGACGTAGTCACCAAATACTCAGCGCCTTTCTGGCCCTCTGGGCTTGGAAAGGCGCGTCGACCGCATAGCTGTCCATCGCAACAGGTCACATACCTCGGTATCAAAACGAGGCGGTAAGAGCGTTTCCGCTGGTTGGTGGCGGACATTAGACATCTATTCCCGTAAGGTTAGGATATTTGGAGCAAACACATTTAAACCGGGACGGGAAATAAGGAAGAGTAGGTCGTAGGGAGGCGGGGCTTGCATTAACACATTTGACCAACCGGGCACTGAAACGGACGTGCAAAGAACGCACTCCGGTTAGCTTTTATCGGTTAGCCAGAAAGTATAAGCGGAGTCACACTAATGCCAGGGAAAGCAATATCGATGTTTCTGCTCGATGGCAGTGCTGATGGGCGTGTCGTCTGCGAATTGTTAAACTGGACAGGCAAGGCCTACAAAATCCCTCGACACCTTCTGAGGACCTCCTCGGAAAGAGTGGATCTCTATCGGGCTGGTGTCTACTTTCTATTCGGACGCGACGAAACTACGAACGAGATTGCAATCACATATGTGGGAGAGGCCGAAGAAATCTACCCTCGATTGCAGCAGCATCAGGACAAGGAATTTTGGAACGAGGCACTGATTTTCGTGAGCAAAGACGAAAACCTAAATAAGGCACACATTAAGTTTCTTGAACACACCATCCACCAAGCGGCCATGACGGCGGGGCGGTATCGACTCGAGAACAGCAACACACCGAATAGGCCAGCTATTTCCGAGGTCGAAATGGCTGTGATGTCGGAATTCTTCGACCAATTGCGTCTCTTGACCGGAGCGTTGGGCTACAAGGTGTTCGAGCCTTTAGTTGCTTCCAGGACGCAGGCAGTTTTCGACCGTAAAGAGGAACAACAACCAGCCTCTTCAGCCGAAGTTCCAACCGTACGCGAGTTTCACATAAGTGGCGCTCGCCGGGCCGAGGCTTGTGCAATCATCACGGCCGAAGGCGTTGTTGTGCTTGAAGGTTCATTTGCTGCTGCGGACGAGGTTGAATCTACACCAGACTCGACCAGACGTCTTCGGGCAAAGCTTGTGGAGGAAGGGGCTTTGGTTTTGCAAGACTCTCGGTATCGATTCGAGCGCGATGTCCTGTTCGCAACACCATCCTCAGCAGCGAGTGTTGTGCTTGGCCGGTCCGCCAATGGCCGGATTGAATTAGTTGACGAAGCCGGAAGAACGCTCAAAGAGCTAGAGGAAGCCCCCAGACTGGTTAACCCGCCCGCTGCAGCAGACTATTGACACCTTTTGGGTTCATCGACCGAAAGTGAACCTCGCGCCGCTGGCGGCTGATTGGCAAAAGTTAGCACTCGCCAAAGAACGGCAATGATCAAATACCTGTTTCGTAAGCCGAAGTATCCCATTCTGATCGAAACAGATTTCCGGGTCGCGGGCGCGCGAAATGCGCAGAAAATTGAGCGATTGGCGGGCGGCTCTGCTTTCGGGAAAAAGGAGTCGTACACGGTCATCGACGCAACCGGAGAAGGTTGGAGTTTCGTTCCTAAATACGGGGTCATCAGTCCGTTGACGATAGACAAAAGGTGGAACAAACTGAAGATCATCGAATTTTTCAATGCTTCGCTGGCGAGGACTGGCATCGTCGAAAAGTATGAAGCGCGCAGTTTGTCGAATAAACGTATGGATCGGGTCGTTGGCGAAATCGTTGAATTTGAGAGCAAGTTTTTAAATCGCTCCGGCCGACGCCGCTGATGCGGCGGCTTGGGCTCAATCTTGTGTGCCAAACATGTGGTGGAAAAGAGGAAAAAGGGACAGTGCGCCGGGAGACCGGCAGAGAGTAGAAGGTGAAAGTCCATTACGGTAAAGGCATAGCGAGCCATACCGGCCCCGAGTCATGCGTGGCGCACCGCGAGGTGTGGCGCGAAGCGTTGACAGGGGAGCATACAGGCCAGCCATTGAGCCGCGAAAGTTTTCAGATCAGGGTGCCGACGCCGTTGTCCCAGCGGAAGGCAACACGACCCGGCGCGTAAAGCGAGTGCCTGGCCGACCCTGCGTGGTCCGAGACCCTGGCATGTATGTACGCTCTCTGATCGGGAACCGGGAGATCTCCTGATTGACCGCCAGCCTCACCGGGCGGTCCGCAACGGGAAGGCGAGGAGCCGTAGCCGAAGATGCACGAGCAGGAGAAGTCAGACCTCTCCATAGTAGCAAAGAAGCCGGCGAACAAATCTGGGCGACCGGAGGCGGAGTCGGCGGAGCCAAGGGGGAGGACCGAGGGGAACACGGGCGGGTCACGCACGTGCCGGACACCGAGCCGGGAGAGCGTGTTCCAGGGGCTTGACCGTGTACGAGAAGCAGCAAGGCAAAGGAAGAAGGAGAAGTTCACCGCGCTACTTCATCACGTGACCGTCGATCTGCTTAAGGCGGCCTACTCCTGGCTCAAGCGGGATGCAGCACCCGGAGTGGATGGCCTCACGTGGCGGGAGTATGAGCAGAACCTGAAAGACAACCTTGCAGATTTGCATACGCGCATCCATCGGGGCGCTTATCGAGCGTATCCTTCGCGGAGGCAATACATCCCTAAATCAGATGGGCGACAACGCCCGCTGGGGATTGCTGCGCTGGAGGACAAGAAGATCGTGCAGCGAGCCGTGGTGGAGGTGCTCAATGCGATCTATGAGGAAGACTTTCTGGGGTTCTCGTACGGGTTCCGGCCCGGGCGCGGCCAGCACGATGCGCTGGACGCACTGGCCGTCGGGATCACCCGGACGAAGGTGAACTGGATTCTGGACGCTGATATCCGATCCTTTTTCGATGAAGTTTCACACACATGGTTAGAGCGCTTCGTCGGGCATCGGATCGGGGATCGGCGGGTGATTCGCCTGATACACAAATGGCTGAAGGCCGGGGTCATGGAGGACGGAGAAGTCAGGCCGACCGAGGTGGGTACTCCGCAAGGAGCAGTCGCCTCACCCCTGTTGGCGAATATCTATCTTCATTACGTCTTCGACCAGTGGGCAAGTTGGTGGCGAAAGCACCAAGCCCACGGCAATATGGTGATCACACGCTACGCGGACGATATCGTGATTGGTTTTGAACACGAGGCGGAGGCCAGGCGGTTTTGGGCGGATTTTCAGAAGCGGATGGAGAAGTTCTCACTGTCACTGCACCCAGAAAAGACGCGCCTGATCGAGTTTGGTCGCTATG
The DNA here is from genome assembly GCF_012184425.1 of Candidatus Manganitrophus noduliformans. Classification (NCBI taxonomy): domain Bacteria; kingdom Pseudomonadati; phylum Nitrospirota; class Nitrospiria; order Candidatus Troglogloeales; family Candidatus Manganitrophaceae; genus Candidatus Manganitrophus; species Candidatus Manganitrophus noduliformans. The sequence continues at coordinate 131,878 of NZ_VTOW01000004.1, read as the reverse complement.
CGGCGGAGCAACGAGCAAAGCGCGGCCTGGGTAAACCCAAGACATTCAACTTTCTTGGTTTCACGCACATCTGTGGCCGATCTCGTAGAGGCAACTTCCAGCTAATGCGGAAGACGCGACGGGATCGGATGCGGACTAAATTGCGAGAGATCAAGGAAGAACTGCGGCGGCGGATGCATGAACCGATCCCACAGCAGGGGAAGTGGCTGCGTCAGGTGGTGCGGGGCTATTTCGCGTATCATGCGGTCCCGACCAACTATAAGAGTCTGGGTGCGTTCCGGTTCCACGTGACGGAGCTATGGCGGCGAGCGCTTCGGCGGCACAGCCAGAAGGACCGCACCGCATGGGATCAAATCAGACGACTCGCAGCGGAGTTCCTGCCGGTTCCGCGCATCCTTCATCCTTGGCCGAGTGTACGCTTTGCCGTCCGACACCCGAGGTGGGAGCCCGGTGCGTCAATCACGCACGCCGGGATCTGTGCGGGGGGTGCGCAGCAATGAGCATTCCTACCGCGATGGCTGGTTTTCTAAAAGCACTGGCCAGAGAAACTTAAGGATGATCGACAGAAAACCAGCCTGTCCCTTTTCCGCCTGATCTTTTCATCTGTCCGGCGGGCAAGCGGCTGTACCGCAACGGCGGGAACGTTCTCATCAGAGGGTATCGGGCCATCAAATTCCGGGGAAGAAAGACCGACTGTCGGGGATGCGAACTGCGAGAGAAATGCTTAAGACACCCGGATCGCAGCGAGGCGCGGCAGGTGCACTTTTTTGCTGGAAGGTCGAATCAAGCCCCAGAGACCTTCACGCAGAGAATGAAGAGGAAGATCGATACGGTAAAGGGGCGGCTCATTTATAACAGGAGGATCGGAGTCGTCGAGCCGGTCTTTGCCCATATCCGCTCCACATTGGGGTTGGACCGGTTTACACTCAGAGGGAAGAGGAAGGTCAACACGCAATGGTTACTCTATTGCATCGTACACAACCTGATCAAAGTTCATCGGTATGGGCTGCAGTCTCCATAAATAGAGCCTGCATCAAAGACCTGCGAAGACACGCAACGAACCTCAGCAGATAGAAGTAACCTCTTTTACAAGTAAGAATTCCGGTTCCTCCAATGAAAAGAACCGGAGACAGAGAAACAAAAACTTAAAAAGACTTTTTCTACAGGCTCGTTAATTTCGGAGGTGATCATCATGGCAAATGGAGCAAATCTCGAAATTATCGAAAACAGCGGCCCAAATAATCTTAGAGATGCGTTACGAGCAAAACTTGCCAATGCATCCGACGTTTCTATAGCGGTCGCGTTTATTACAGAATCTGGGTTAGATGAAATTATCCAATCGTTACGTCAAGCTGCGTCACGAGGCAAAGTTCGATTACTTACAGGATTATATCAGCGTGTGACAGAGCCGAAAGCGTTGAAAACTTTACTTCGTGTTCAGAGGGAAACGCGCTCAAATTTATCTGTACGGCTTTCCAGAGAACCGCAGTTTCATCGGAAAATATACCTGGTCGAAAATAGGACTCATGCAAACGCTATCATTGGTTCATCTAATCTGACCAGAGAAGGTTTAAGAAGCGGTGGCGAACTTTGCTTAATGACCTCTCTTTCAAAAAGTCATCGCGCTTACAGCCGCTTGAAAGAAGTATTTGAAAAAGATTGGCACAAGCGACGTGCAGTTCCTTTGACACCTGACCAAATTGAAAGATATGATAAATCGCGCTCAGCTTCCGGGAATAAAGATAATTATACGGCCAACCAACTGAAAAAGATTCTCGGTGTTGACCCAAAACACGAAAAGGCAATCCTAAAAGATGAGCCCATAACATTTTGGCGTGATGGCATTACAGGTTATGTCAAAGATCGCACAGAAAAAATTATAAGTGAATCTACAAACTGGGATGATAAATATTATTCCTGGTTTGGCACTAGCGGACAGCATCAGTACCGAAACGGTGACCGCATTTTCATGTTTGATTTTCCTGCAAACACGTTTCACCTTGTTGAAGTGAAAGATATGACGCGATCATCGATTCCAACGCCTGATGGTAGACATTTCGTCGCTTTTACTCGTGTAGGCCGTCGTAAAAGAAATATGACAAACAAGTTTTGGAATGAATTGTCTGGCTTTAACATAAAGAAGAAAAACGTGCGTCGAACACGAAAGCTCCGACCTTCTGGCGTCGAGCGTCTGATGAGCATGTTACCCACAAGAAAAAAACGTCGAAGAAAGTGACAGTAGTAATGTGGAAGAAGAATTTTAACCAGCGCGTCCACAGCGACGCGCCAGAAAGCGGCGCGTGACGCGCGCGTTAGGCCAATTGCGGATAGGACAGGCGCACTATGGCAGAAACAAGAGTTGCTCTACCAAAAGCAGATGAACTCGAGCGAGGCATTTTCGACACCCATCGAAGCCTTATATCCGCGGCAAAGGCGACCTGGGGATTGGCGAACGAGCTCATTATCGAAGGTGAAGTCGTCGGTAAAGGCAAATCGACGATCCACAACGTTTGCCTCGCGGGCAATTACACAAAACAACTGCGTTTGTACGTTGCCAACCTTAAGCTGTCTCTCGCTGGTTTAGACCTTGAGTCATTCCTTATCTTGCGAAGCATGTACACCCATGCACTTCATCTTCAAGCACTAGAGCACTCAAAGGACCCGGAGGTATTTGCGCGCGACTGGGTGCTTTGGGATCTCGCAAGCGACGAAAAGGCTGTGCGGAATTTGGCCCCCTTCGCTGATGTTTGGAAGGACCTTAAGGAAAAGCTGTTCTCCGCAGATGCACTAGGGAAAGATAAGGCAAGATACGGTGAACTCTGGTCCAGATTCTTGGAGAAGGGGCCAACTCTCGTCAGTATGGCCGAATTGTCAGTGATCCTGCAGGCCGAGGAGACATATCGTCTTTTTTATCCCCTAACTTCGGCTGTCACTCATGGAGCAGATCTCCTGAACTATTCGCGCCCAAAGGCCGAGAACAAGATCGATATCCTGGTCGTCCCGCCTCCCAAATGGGTAGGTCCGAATCTCGCAGCGGGTATTTCCTTTTTGCGCGACACGTGTGCACACGTGAACACGCTTCTTGCACTTGGAAAGGATAAGGTCATCGACGACATGACGAAGATCGTTTCCTCACTTTCGGAGAAGAAGCTTGAGTTTAAAGCACTCGAAAAGCTGAACATTGATTGGATCGAGCGAGCAAAGGCAAAGAAGGCCGAAAAGAATGAAAAGCAGGCTCAGATGGCCTAACCACTTATAAGGCCTCCGAGAGTCAAGGGAAAAAAGATGCCCGAGACGAAAGTTCTTTCGTCTTTTTTTAAATGCGAAGTTGCCTTACACAGAACGTTTGTTCTGACTTGGGTTTCGCCATCGAGTGCAGGAGATGTCCTGCACCAAACACTTATTGAGGTTCAGTCCCCCCTTGATCGTTCATCAGGGGAATGCGAAGACGAAGTTGCTCTTTGCGACCTGGAAACGATGCCGTGCCCTCGCCGTCCTATTCAACGCGACGGGCTGAACACAAGAAGCGTTCAAGTTCGCTTCAGGATCTGCAGAGGGACAGAACAAAGGTATACAGCCGACAGCGGAAAAACCGGCCACGCCTGATGCCTGGTTGTCGGGCGTCATCGGGAGCATATTTTTGGTGCCGGAATCGCCGGTTAGAAGGAGCTTGAAGTGTCCATGAAGATCGATATTGATAAGCTTACGGAAGCGGAACTGATCGACCTCAATCATCGAATCGTCGAACGGCTCAGGTTTTTGCATCAGATGCGTGCGCATGCGGAGATGCTCGACTTCCGCATCGGCGATCGCGTTGAGTTCCAGCCGGAAGGCCGTCCGCTCGTGGTCGGCATGCTGACCCGATACAACAAAAAGACGGTCACGGTCATCACCGACGCGGGAGAACGCTGGAATGTCGATCCCCGATTTCTGCGCCGAGCAGGTGAGTCGGCGAAGCGTCAAACTCCGGATCCAAGCGGCATCCGGCTGCATAAGAAATAACGGGGGTCATGCCGCCCAACAGAGGAGCCGGACGCAAAAATTCGTCTCGAGGAACCCCGGGACGAGAAGTGGACTGATGCAGAAAAGAAAACCGCTCGAAAGGCGTTCGACGATTGTCCTGTTTTTTTGATATATAGACAAAATTGAGATATAAAGTGAGTCGTTCTCTTAAGGAGGAGAGCGACATGGAAGAGAAGAAGGCGCGGCGGGTTTTTACGTTGGAGCAGAAGTTTGAGATTCTAAAAGACATCGAGACATTTGCAACCGTCAAGGAGGGTTTAGCGAGATATCAGCTTGAATATTCAGTGTATCGGAAATGGAAGCGACAGCTACAGGTGGGGGTGAGAGCCTCCCTTCGCAACAGCAGGCCGATCAAGCCCGCGGATGTAAAGCGGCTGGAAGCGGAGAATCGCAAGCTCAAAGAGGTCGTGCTCAATCAATCCTTGATCATCAACGAGCTAAAAAAAGAGATGAACTTGGATTAAGAGAAGGAGGCCGATTGATGAGCGCGCAGAAAGAAGCGGTCCTGCAGTTGGTTGCGGAGCAGAAAGAGCGGGGGCGGCCGGTGCGCGAGACACTGGTGACCCTGAGTGTTCCCCGCTCGACGTATTACCGGTGGAAGAAGTCCAATGGGACTCAGCCGGACCGGGCGAATAGGGCCGATCCACTGACCCCTGAAGAGAAAGAGAGAATTGAGGCCGTTAAAGCAGCGCATCCGCACTTGAGGCATCGGCAGATTCAGGGGGTCCTGCAGAAAGGAGGGACCTATCTCTCCTTCTCGGCGATCTACCAATATTTAAAGGGCAGAGGCCTGGTTGAGCCGTATGAGAGAAGGCCGGCCCCTTGGGAGACGCCCCGGTATGAGGTGTGGCAGAAGAATCTGATGTGGGGGTGCGACTGGACTAAGCTGAAGATCGGCGATCTGCGGTGGTATCTGTTGACGCTCATCGACTTTTTCTCTCGTCTGATCATTGCATTTGAAATTGTTCCGACGGTCAACGCCTCGCATGTGAAGCAAATCTACCGAAAGGGATTGCTGGCACAGGGGATTCTGCTTGCATCCGAGAGAAAGCCCGAGCTTCGGGTGGACCAGGGCTCGCCGAACACCTCATGGGTGACGAAGGAGTTTTTTGAAATCATCGGGGCGGAGCTCTCCTTTGCACGCGTCCGACGCCCTACGGATAACGCCATCACCGAGCGATTCTACGGAACCATCAAGCAAGAGGAGATCTACCTGGTGGGGAGCTATCCGGACGAGCAATCGGCGCGGGAGGAGATCGGTCGGTATGTTGGATACTACAACACCGATCGTCCCCACCAATCGCTGATGAACTTCACCCCTGATCACGTCCATCAGGTCAATAACAAGACCGCTCTGTTAGACGAGTTGAAGGAGATGAAAAAAGAGGCAAGAAAAAGAAGGAAAGAATACTGGAGAACCGTTGAAAAAGTGACTCACTAAATTCTTTGTTTTTGTCTCATTGAAAAAAAACTGGACAGATGCATACCGAAGGGAGTGCAGCGCGATCGCGAACGAGTTGAAGGCCCTGGCGGCAAAGATCTCCGGGCCGGAGGATCTATGGAGAATTCACGACGATCTCACGAACAAACGGGTAGAGATCGATCAAATGTACGATTACAGGTATTCGGTGCTCGTGACGGTCTTTGCAGGGCTCCTCAGAGAAGGGTGGATCACCGAAGAGGATCTGAAGGGTCTTGCAGCGGAGAAGATCGAAAAGATCAAGGCAATCTCATCCTGGTGAGAACGACGATACGAAGACCTTTTCTTCTTCCAGATTCAACATATACCCCACTCCCCGCCGGACAACGATCAGGCTTTTGATCTCCCCCGCCGTGATCCCCTTCGCCTTCCGCCGTTTCACCGCTTTCCGGATCTGCGTCAGGATCTTCCGCTTGTGATCCGAAAGCTGGCGCTCGTACGGACGGTCATCCTCCCCCTCCCCATCGGCGCTTCCGTAGACCGCCTCGTAGAGGTCTCTCTTCGCCACCACCTTGCCGGGGCTCCGGGCCAGGGCCAGAAGAAACCGAAAGGGAAAAAGAGAAAGATCGGCATGGATGCCCCGGTAGGAGAGGGCCTGCTGACCGGGTTCGATCGACAGGATCGGCGAGTCCGGAGAAGCAATCCGTGTGTAGGAGGCGGGGTCCTCCTTGACCTGAGCCGGTGGACGAGCCTTGTTTTCTTCTCTCATCCTCACTGTTTCTTCCGGATGGAAGTGGAGATAAAGCTGCCGTGCCAGCCGCTCCGGGAGAAGCTTCTGCAGGACCTCGACCGGAAGCTCGGAGATCGCCTCCGGGGTGTCGTACCCCTCCCGGATCAGACGCGCAATGTAGGTCCGTCCGAGTCCCCGAAGCCGAATCCTCGATAACGCCAGCCCTTTCTCGGTCACACCATAGATCAACCGCTCGGAAAGCTCCGACATCTTTCGGATCGCCCCTTTTGGCCAGCCGGTCGCACTCGCAATGGCGCTGGCCGCCTCCGCCAGCCAGGAGAACTCCTCCCCGATCCGCCGGATCGCCCCGGAGTGGATCTGATGCGCCTGCTCAATCTCGGAGGTCGCCTTGGCGGTCACCCACTCCGAAAGGATGAGGGTCTTCTTGATCGCCGTGTCCTCCTCATAAGCGAGCATCTTCATCGGCTCGGAGAGCGGCTTGAAGATCGCCTTCCCCTCCTCCTGCTGGGCGAAGATCTCCCTTTTGATCAGTTCCCGAAAACTTTTTCGCCGCCGCTCCTGCCGGGTGAGGGGGATGTAGATTCCTTTTGCATCCTCCGTCAGAGAGAGGGCATAGAGGATCTCCAGATCGGAGAGACTTTTTGGATCGGTTGCTTTCATCCAGGAGACGAGAGAGAGGGCGGTATAGAGATGAACCCCCTTGAGCGCCGTGATCTTCCCCAGTTCCGTCGCCCTGTATTTGCCTTTCTCGTCCTGCGTGACCACCCCTTTTTCAAGGGCCCGCCTCAATATCTCCCTGGCGGCCTCTTCCTGCTTTCCAGTGTCCAGGCGATCGGGCTCCCCATGAAACCGCTGGATGCGACGGGGCGCCCCGCCGAAGGTGGCGCCCAGAAAGGTGAGGATCTCCTCCATCGAGGTCCCTTCATTTGAGGCGATGATGTTGAGGAGAACCTCCGGGAGATCGTCGGGAACCAAAGCGGAGGCGACCTTCTCCAGGGGGCTCTTCACATACTTGTCCATCCAGACCTTGACCTGAAAGGGAGAGGCCGTTACCAGAATCGCTCTTCCGAAGTCTTCCACATATCCGAAGCGCCCGCCCCGTCCGGCCATGTTCTCATAGAGAGCGCGGGGGAGATCGCGGATCCCCATCCGTCCGTACTGCCGGTAGTAGTGCCACTGTTTCGATTCGATGATGACGTTCTTCGCCGGGCAGTTGATCCCCATCGACAGGGTGGACGTCGAGCAGAGGACCCGGATGTTGCCCGTCCGGAAATATCGCTCCACCAGATCGCGCTGCTCCCAGGGGAGATCGGCGTGGTGGATGGCGATCCCTTTTTTAAGTAGCCGGACCAGAAACTCTCTTGACGCGGTCTCCTCCAGGGTGAGAAGCTCTTCGACTGCATTTTCCGCCGGCGGAAGGGCGATCCGCTCCGCAAGGCTTGCCGCCATCTTCTCGACCGAGGGCTTGTCTCTGAAGAAAAGAAGGGTCGATTCCCCTCTCTCTCCTCCCAGATAGGCGGCCAGGGGGACGAAGAGATCATTCTCGCTCTGGCCGGAGAGTTCGATCCACCGCTCCTCCCCCTCTTCCCGGCTGTTGTGCTCCTGATAGAAGAAGCTCCCCCTGCAGAAGATCCCCTTCCGAAGCGGCACCGGCCGCTTCTCTTCGACCAGCAGATCGGCGGAGAGCCACCGGGCCAGCCCCTCCCCCTCGGTTAGGACGGCTGAGAGCCCCAGAAGCCTTATTTTCGATTGTGCCGTCTTGATCTTTGTCAGGAGGATCTCGATCATCCCGCCCCGCTCTTCATCCGAGAGCATCTGCAGCTCGTCCAGGATCACGACGCCGATCTCATTCAGAAGATGGGGCCAGCCGACCAGAAGGGCCGAGAGCTTCTCATAGACCAGGACGGCGATGTTGAAGGAGGCCGACAGGATTGCCCCATCCCACTCCCGGTGATCGCGGCTGGAGAGCACCGTCGCGATCCCGGCTATCCGGTAGAGGCGGTTGAAGTGCGCCGCCTTTTCCTCGGCCAGCGCCTTGGTGGGAACCAGATAGAGGACCCGCGTCCCCTTCCGGGCGGAGGTGGCGGCCAGCATCTCTCCGATGAGGGTCTTGCCGGAGGTGGTCGGGGCGAAGACGATCAGGTTCCCCCCGTGGAAGAGGCGTCCTTCTGTGACCGCCCGGGCCTGGACCGGGAGAAGTTCTTCCCCGTATTCTTTCCGCCAGATGGAGACCAGGGTGGGATCGATCCGAAAAACCTCCTCCAGGAACGTAATCTTCATGGGGCCCTCCGAAGAAGAATAATCTTTACAACGTCAATGCACTGACCTCAAAAATTCCATATTGAACTGTGACCCGAAAATCAGTAGAAGCGAAAGACCCCGATGACCTTTCCGAGGATCTTGGTCTCATCGCCGGAACGAACCGGAATGGGTGAATAGGCGGGATTCTCAGGTTTGAGGAATATCTCCTTCCGATTCTTGACCAACCGTTTGACGGTCGCCTCTCCTTCCACCATCGCCACCACGATCTCGCCGGAGTCGGCGTCGGAACGGGGTTGGACCAGGACATGGTCTCCCTCCAGAATGCCGGCCTCCTTCATGCTATCGCCCTTCACCTTGAGAAGAAAGGCATCCTTCCAGGGATAGCGTGATTTATCGAGGAGCAACATCCCGGTCCGGTTCTCCTCGGCCAGGATCGGTTTGCCGGCCGCGATCTGGCCCAGGATGGGAAGGCCCCGCTCCTGAGCCGGTCCGGTCAACTCGATTGCCCGCGCCCCCTCCCCCCGGCGGATGAACCCCTTCTCTTCCAGGGCCGCCAGATGAAGCTGCACCCCCCGGGTCCATTTCGTCCCCAGGCCTCGGGCGATCTCCCGCTCGGAAGGGGGATATCCCTGACGGGCGATATATTTCTGAAGGAAGGCCAGTACCGCCTGCTGCCGTTCTGTGAGAGAATTAGCCATATGACTAATAGTCTACCGATATCGATCTCTTCCTGTCAAGTCCATTCTCAACAACTGTATGTTCTCTGAACATAATCACCGGAAGTATAAGACTTTTTTATCATCATCTTTTTTCTGGAACCGGCCAGAAATGGGATTCCGCTGGCGTAATCGGCACGATCTTCTCCCCCCTTCCCTCCGTTATCCTCACCCTGTAAGCCACATCTGTTCTTTGACAACTTCATATTGTTTCAGACCTTTCTGCTGGCGGACGGGGAATCCCTTCCATCCTTTTTCTTTCCCCCGTCTTCTCTCCGGTCAAGTTACTTGAAGGCAGGGCTTTCCTCCTTTCTCCCTGCGCTTTCTTCAGGGCTCTTGACCGGAATGATGACGGGGGAAAGGAGGAAATCAATGGAAATGGAAGAGAAATCAGGACCGGTTGCTCCGATCTCAATGAGACCCGAGCGAACGGTTTATCCGGAAGAAGCCAGGAGACAATTTCTGTTTGAGGTCTTTGAGGACTCGGAAGATCTTGTGGAGCATAACCAGGAGGGTTTTGCTTTATTGGGAGACGGTTTTCATCTGGAGGAGATGGCGGAAGAGGCGGAGGAGCGGGCCGAGCGGTTCATGAAGGCCCAGCGGCAGCTGGTCGCCGGGTTCTTTGCTCGAAGGAAAAACCGGCTCTACCGCAGGGCGGCGACGGTCGGCCTCTGTCAACCGGACCGCCCAGAGCCGACGCTGCTTCTTCTTTGGAACTTGCTCGAAGAGAGAGGGTTTGACGTCGATGCGGAGACGGAACAGGAGGTGAACCGGTGGCTGTCCGGCCTGTCTGAAGACGATTATCTCTTCTTCACTCAGGACCCCGATTTGGATCCTCAACGGGTGATGGCGGCCGGGATTCTCCCTTCGGACCTTCGGCCGATGCGTCTCTTTCAGGGATTCCGGTCGAGGCTCTTACGGGTGCTGATGAAACGGTGTGACTTCTTTCATCCCGACATTGGGGTGTTTGAAGGGACACTCAAACAGCAGCTCCCATTTATTGCCGGGGACTGGGAACTGGATGAGGTGGAATTGGCCGATCTGGTCCGTGAGGAGCGGAAGCGGTTCTATCGTTTGCATCTTCTGATCTGCAAGGCGTCGGCGGCGTTTGCTCATGACCAGCCGGCTCCGGTCTCTGTGCCGCAGGAGATCGTGGCGGAGGTGGCGTCGGTGGCATATGGACGGATGAATCATCCCGACTATAGGGAACGGGCGCTGGCCTTCGCCGGACTTCAGGCGGATCAGGCCGGGGCGATCTTTGCTCATCTGGGAAAGTTCATGGAGGAGTTCTATGCCTCCCGGCTCTTCAGCTTTCTGAAAAGAGTAATGAGGAGACGGCTGGCAAAAAGAGCCAATCGGACATCAGCCAAAGAGGAGGAAAATACAAAGGTCGCTTCTTCGGATGCAACGGACGGAACGATCACCATCCATACGCGGTCTGTTCAAACTGCGAGGCCCGGAGATCTGGCCACCTACCGGTGGGGATCTCTGAGGGCGTTTGGAGATGGACGGATCTTTGCCCCCTCCGAAGAACTCCTCTCGACCTATAAGGCAGGACAGATCGGCTGGGAGGACTATGAAAGCAGGTATCTGACGGAGATGCGCGAGATCTTTCGAGCCTCTCCGGATGCGTTCGGAAAACTCCTGCAAAAGGGAGAAGTCACGCTGGTCTGTTATGAGAGCGATCCGAACCGGTGCCACCGGAGGCTCCTTGCGGAGCTTTTGGAAAAAGTCGCAAGGAAGCAGGGTCTTCAGGTCATTTTGGATGTTCAGTAAAACACATAACGTGGCGAACCCCCCCCGTCCGCCACCAGAAGAGTCTGAGAAGATTTTTACGATTGGGAGGGAGCGGGAAAATGGTGAAACGATTTCTCCCGGGGAACCCTGTTGCCTGGGGGACATCAATGTCCCCCGGCGACTCACACTGGGGGACCAAGGAGGAATACGCGATGAAAGACTTAGATCTCAATCCTTACAAGGATCAGGATCAAGAACCAAAAATCAATCACCTCTCTCTTAACCTCGCCGGGGATCCTCTGATGGACCCGCCGGAAGAGGTGCTGCTGCTGGACCCGCACATGAAAATGGCGGCGGCCATCAGCAAAATTAAAGATGTTGTGGACGAAAAGCTCACCGCCGCATCCAGGTTACTCGTGACCGGCAGACTGGGGCTGCTTCCGGCCTTCATTGCGGCTACGGGAGATCTGGTCGATAAAGTCGCCTGCAATGGTGACCGCTTCGGCGCCTGTCTCACGAGTCCCTATGGGCTTTTCTGTCCGCTCCGCCAGACGGCCGATGGCGGATAATCGGTAGGATGAAGACCCGCTCCCTCCTACCACTTTCTTAATATGGAGAAGATGGAACCGATGCTCTTAACCGTCGAACAGCTTTCTCAATATTTGAACATTAAACGATCGACCCTTTACGCCTGGGTGGAACGGCGCATCATCCCCCACTATAAGATCCAACGATCCGTCCGATTCAAAAAAGAAGAGATCGACCAGTGGATCGAAACGCTCAAGCGAAAAGAATTCGATCCCGGACCCGCCGCGGAGGCACTCCTGGACAATGCGAAATCAACGCTTTATAATTCTCCTCGCAAGGGAGAAACCAGACCGAATCGACAAGGGTCCTGAAAGGAGGAACAACATGCAGGGACTCTATCGAAGGAATCAAGTCTGGTGGATAGATATCATTGTCAACTACAGAAGAATCAGAAAATCGTTAAAGACAACGGACAAGAGACTCGCTGAGAAGATCTTCCATAAGATTAAAACAGAAGCAGTCGAAGGAACCTGGTTTGAGGTGGAAAAAGAATCAAAGAAGACTTTCTCCGAACTCATGCGGCGCTATCTCGTGGAGTGCTCACCGAGAAAATCCGCGATGAGCCAGGTTCGCGACCGGTCGCTCTCGAAGCATCTCCTCGATTTTTTCGGCGACACCCCCCTGGCCGGGATTTCCCGGAAATGGGTTGGAGAATACAAGGCAAAAAGGCGAATCGAAGGGGCCGCTCCATCCACCCTCAACAAGGAGATCGGGCTTTTGAAGAATGCGTTTAACCTGGCCGTCAAGGAATGGGAGTGGATCGTTGTCAATCCGATTTCCAGCGTGTCGCTGGAACCGGTCCACGATCAGCGAGACCGGTGGCTTACGCCGAAGGAAGAGGAGGCGCTGCTTTCCGCGTCTCCCCTCTGGCTCAAGGAGATCATTCTCTTTGCGCTGAATACCGGAATGAGGTTGGGGGAGATCATCCACCTTCGGTGGCAGAATGTCGACCTCGAAAGGGGGACGATCACCCTGGTCCGGTCCAAGAATCATCTCCGGACAACCGTTCCGATCAACAGCCGGGTCTTCGAGCTCCTCATCACCAAGAAAAAAGATGCGGGAGGCGATTATGTCTTTTGCTCCAAAGTCGGAACCCTTCTCTTCGACAGAAACCTCAAACGGGCGTTTATCCTCGCGCGGAAGAAAGCCAGCCTGGAAGATGTGAGGTTTCATGACCTTCGTCACACCTTCGCAACGCGGTTGGTGCAGAACGGGGTCGATCTCTACCGGGTCCAGAGGCTGCTCGGGCATAAGACCCACGTGATGACGCAACGGTACGCTCATCACTATCCCGAAAGCCTGCGGAGCGCGGTCAAGGTGTTGGAATCGGTGGGTTATGACACAAATATGACACAATCGGCTCCCCGCCAGGGGGAGGGTGGCTTGCAAGTCATTGATAAAATTGGAGCGGGAAACGGGATTTGAACCCGCGACCCTCGCCTTGGCAAGGCGATGCTCTACCGCTGAGCTATTCCCGCTTGTGAGAGGCAAAAAAGGTGAAGGAATCTTATCGCAGACGGGGGCGCTCTGTCAACTGTCGAGTGATGCGAAATCAGTCGGTCGCTTCCCCGTTCCGGAGAAAATTCCCGCGACCGGTCGGCCAGAGGACTTGGTTTGCTTTCGAGCCGGGGAGCGCATAGATCTGCACCCCGCCTCGGGATGAAACATCTTTGAGGCTGACGATCGCTTCCAACTCCCCGTCGCCGTCGAGATCGGCGAGCGTCGGCGCAGCCATGGCGCCGCGGCCCGGGAGGGGAACCTTCGTCATCTCCGCGCCGAGATGATTCAGAATCACCAAAGCCCCCTTCTCTCCCTCGGTCTCATAGGTGGCAAAGAGAACTTCCGGGATCCCGTCGTTGTTCAGATCGGCCACGACCGGCTCCGAAGCAAACCGGGCTCCCAAATCCGCAAACGAAAAGGTCCAGAAGAGCTGCCCGTCGGAATGGACCGCATACAACACGCCGTCATAGGCGGGAAAGACGATCTCTTTCTTCCCGTCGCCGTCGAGGTCGGCGACGGCCGGCGCGGGGGTGACATCGACGATGTTCCCGCCGGGGTCCTCGGTCACCCGCGGGGAATGATGGCCCCTCGTCTCAAACGGCCGCTCGAAACCGGGAAAACGGGTGGCGTCGGGACGGAAGACGAAGAGGGAATTTCCCAAAAGCGTGGTGATCCCGGCCCGTTCATGATCCCCCACCAGGATCAGCTCGCGGGCGCCGTCGCCGTCGAGGTCGGCGACGACCGGGGGGGAGTCGGTGAACTCGCTTCGGTCTTCTCCGTCCGGCCCGAACCCCTGGATCGCCAACGCCGGATCGTGGAAGGCGGGAACACCGGGGAAGAAGGGCCGATTGAGAAAAGGGGTTCCGAAGGGAACGCCGCTCATATGGAAGAGGCCGACATAGGCGTTGTCGTAGCCGATGATTGCATCGGTTTTCCCGTCCCCGTCGAGATCGGCGAGCCCCACGTTTTGATTGTAGGTCCCCGCCTCAAAACAATTTGCATCTTGGGCGGGAAGAAGGACGCACCCTCCCGACGCGGCAAGCTGCGGCCAGCCGGGGAGAACCGTCCCTTGAGAATCGAGCAGAAAGGCCACCGGGACCTTCGTCGTTCGGGTCCGCGACGCCAGCAGGACCGATTTGCCGTTGCCGAGGGGGCCGGCCGCGAGCGACCGGATCTCCCGATCGGCCGACCCCGCCTCCCCTCCGACGATCTTCGGCCAACCGGCTTTCATCTTCCCGTCCCAGCTCCAGACCGAGAGGGTCTCCTTGTGGCTGCCGGCGGCGATTTCTAGTTTCCCGTCGCCGTCGAGGTCGGCGACAACCGGTGGTCCCCAGATCCGGCCGCTGATCGTCGCCGGGCTCGTCTCCGCCGAGAAGCCGTACGCCGCCTTCCAAAAGAGGGTCCCATCGGCATGCCAGACAAAAAGAAAACCGCCGCGCGGCGCGATGATCTCCATCCGACCGTCGCCGTCGAGATCGGCCGCCGCGGGAGAGCCGAGCCAGCCTTCGCCGCCGCCCGCCAGCGTCTGCTTTAGCTGTGGAGTTTGGACTTGAGCCGGAGGGGGAGCAGCGCCCGCCGGCGGCGCCCCCGCTATGGGAGCGGTTTCGGCCGAGCGGGGAGTCGAACTCGAACAACCCTCAAGAGGAAGAAACGCGAGGAAAACCGAGAGGAAAAACAAAAATCGGGAACGAACCTGCAAAACCAAAAACAAATTCCTATTACAAGCAAGTGAAAACCGGATGAAGCTTTTCTATTCTAGAAGGAGGGGGTTCTTCTGTCCATCTAAAAATGGGAGAGACTTAGACTAGGGGTTTTTGTCATTCCGGGTCCTTCGCGGGAAACTAGAAAATCTCGCGGCTGAGGTCGGCCTGCTTGAGGATGATGATCTCTTTTCCCTCGGTCCGGATCGATCCGGCGCGCTCGAACTCTTTCAGAACCCGGATGAAGGTCTCGCGCGTGACGCCGGCCATCGCCGCCAACTGCTGCCGGGTCAGCGACAGCCGCACCCGGATTCCCTCCCGCTTCCCCTCCCACTCCCCTTCGGGAATCAGGTCGAGGAGGACCCGGCTCACCTTGCCGTGGGCGTCCGAGAGGATGGCGGAGCTGATCCGCTCGTTCGCTTTCCGGAGCCGGCGGCTCATGGTCGAGAGCATCTTGAGAGACCACTGGGGATGACTCTGAATGAACCGAAGAAACGAGTCGCGGTCGAGGGTGGAGGCGTAGCTCTTCTCCAAGGCGGTGACTGTCGCGGAGCGGGGATATCCATCCAGCACCGCCATCTCGCCGAAAATCTCCCCCGGCTGCAAGACCCGAAGGATCACCTCCCGCCCGTGCCGGTCGGTCAAGGTGACCTTGACCCGCCCCGAGCGTAAGATAAAAAGGGTGTTCCCCGGATCGTTCGTTCGAAAGAGAACCTCATTTTTCCGATAACTCGCCTCCCTGAGCAGAGGGGCCAGCTTCGCGAGCTCCTCCACAGAGAGATCCTGAAAAAAAGGAACATGCCGCAGCACGAGCTGCCGATCATCCGTCATACGTCGACACTCCGGGTAAAACATGGAAGGAAAAATGCCGAAGCGTAGTATAGCGCTCCTTTCTTAAGGAGGCAAGAAAAATTACAATTACGAATGGCACAACTCCGCGCTTCTCCTTGACTTCAAAAGGCCTCAACGTTATAGTGTCCCTTAGTTTTAGGGATCGTTCGAATGTCAAAATTCACATCATTAAGAGGCTTCAAAGATATTCTCCCAGAAGAGTCCGACCGCTGGCTCTGGGTTGAATCGACCGCGCACGAAACCTTCAATGTCTTCGGCTTCTCCCACATCCGGACCCCTATTCTCGAAAACACGGAACTCTTCACCCGAAGCATCGGCGAAGCGACCGACATCGTCGAAAAAGAGATGTACACCTTCCAAGATTGGGACGGAAAGAAAGTCACCCTCCGTCCCGAAGGGACCGCTTCAGTTGTCCGCGCTTATCTGGAGCATCACCTCAGCGAAAAAATTCCCCTCTCGAAGCTCTACTACATCGGCCCCATGTTCCGGCACGAGCGGCCTCAAGCGGGCCGCCTCCGCCAGTTTCACCAGATCGGAGCGGAGATCATCGGCGATCTCGATCCGCGCCAAGATGTGGAGCTCCTCTCGCTGCTGACCCGCTTCTTCGAGCGGATGCAGGTGACCGATCTGACGCTGGAGATCAACTCCCTCGGCTGCCCGGCCTGCCGGCCGACCTATCGCGCCGCATTGCAATCTTATTTCGAGAAGTATCTTCCGGAGCTCTGCGAAGATTGCCGGCGGCGCTTTAAGACCAATCCGCTCCGCATCCTCGATTGTAAAAAGGAGGCTTGCAAGGCCATCGCCCGGAACGCTCCTTCTCCCATTGACCACCTCTGCGCCGAATGCCGGGAGCACTTTAAAGCAGTCCGGGAAGGGCTCTATCAACTTGCCATCCCTTACCAAATCCAGCCGCATCTGGTGCGGGGACTCGACTACTATACCAAAACCGCCTTCGAGCTGACGACCAATAAACTCGGCGCACAGAACGCGGTCGCCGCCGGAGGCCGTTACGACGGCCTGGTGGAGGCGCTCGGCGGACCGCCGACGCCGGCCATCGGTTTCGCCATCGGGGTGGAGCGGCTGGTCCAGTTGATCGATCCGGCCTTGGTCCCCACTTCGCGCCTCCGGCTTTTTCTCGCCCCGTTGGGAAAGGCGGCCGGCGCGGCGCTTTTCCCGCTTCTTCTGGCGCTGCGCCGAAAGAATATCCGGAGCGAGATGGGGAACGACGCGATCGGCCTGAAGAGCCAGATGAAACGGGCCGACCGGTTGGGGGCGGCGTATGTCTTGATTGTCGGCGAAAACGAAATGACGCAGGGAAAAGCGATTCTGCGGAACATGTCGACCAAGGCGCAGGAGGAGATCCCATTATCGACCCTCATCGAAACGCTCTCCGCAAAACTTTCTTAAACTTCCTCTTCGTTCTCCCGCTCCTCTTTTTCTCCCTCCTTCTCACCGCCTGCCCGGACGGCGGCGGAGACCAATCGATCCGCATCCCCCGGACCTACTTCGTCGCTCCCTCTTCTCAGGGGGGAAGCGACCTCCAGCCCGGCACCGCCGACGCCCCCTTCGCAACGATTACACACGCGCTCAATGCCGCAGACGAAGGAGACACCGTTCAGGTGGCGGCGGGGACCTATCGGCCCGGCAGCAGCGGCCTTCCGACCGATCCCGGCGAGCGCTTCCCCCTTCGGATCAAAGAAGGGGTCTCGCTCGTCGGGGAGCCGGCCGGCGCAGCCCAGGGAACGGTGATTCAGGGAAGCGGCACCCACACCAGCGCGTCCGCCGGCGCTTTCCGGGCGGCGATGATCCTCACCGAGGGGGCGGCCATTTCCCGGTTGACCGTTCGAAGCGACGGAGAGGTCGGCGTGGTCGCGGAGGGGGTCAATGGAGAGATCAGCCACGTTCAGTTCACCAACAACGAGACCGGCGCGCTGCTCATTTCGAGCAACGTCTCCATCTCGAACAATACCTTCAGCGGGAATACGATCGGGATTCAATCGATGTTGGGGGATTCAAGTCGGCTCGAACAGAATACGATCCAGAGCAACACGGGAGATCCGGGGATCGGCGTTTTGATCTCGGACGCCGGTCCGGCGCTCCTTCAAAACCAGGTGACGGGCAATCCGGGAGGAGGGGTGGTGATCGACGGACAATCGAACCCCGATCTCGGAGGCGGGGGAAGGAGCGACGGCGCGAATACTTTAAGCTGCAACGGCACCGCTGATCTGATCAACAACGATGATAGCGCCATCTTCGCCCGGAATAACTTGTGGGATCATCTCGATCCGAACGACATCGACGCCGTCGACAACGGCGCCGGAATCATCGATACCACCGGCGCCGGAATCGCTGCGCAGTCTTGCGGATAGGATTCAATAATAGAGTCTAGAGAAAAGAGACAAGGAGAAGTCGGGGATGGTCCATGAAGAGAGGATCAGGTCTCGCAGAACGGAAAGCCGGTTATCCCCGATCGACCAATTCCTTCAGCTCTTTCCCGGCCTTGAAGAAGGGGACCTTCTTCTCGGGGACCGAGACCAACGCGCCGGTCTTCGGGTTTCGCCCCTCGCGCATTCTCCGGTGCCGGAGCCGGAAGCTGCCGAACCCCCGGATCTCGATCTTGTCCCCCTTGGCCAGCGCCTCTTTGATGCTGTCAAAGAAGGTATTCACCAGGATCTCCGTCTGGCGTTTGGTCAGGACGGTGTAGTGTTCCGCCACTTTTTCGATCAGTTCTGCTTTGGTCATCATCCCCCCATGGACTGGATCGTTCCTTGATGTCAGGCTCTCTGAATCGCTCGGACCGCCGAATGGCGACTATAAGGAGAAAAGATAGTTCAGACGGACCGAAGCGCCCGGGAAGCGAGCCCCCTCCCACTTTCCCAGAAACCGGTTTTGCAGAAATTCAAACAGCGTTGACCGCTCCTGCCTCTCCACGGTCTGAGGTTCCCCCTCGATTCCCGCCAGCTCCGCCGTGCGCTGGATGGCGTCCTGAAGGTTCCCCAACTCATCGACCAGACCAATCTCCTTCGCCTGGCGGCCGGTAAAGATTCGCCCGTCGGCATAAGGACGAACCGTCTCGATCTTCAGAGAGCGCCCTTCGGCGACCGCCTCGATAAACTGGGCATGGACATCATCCATCACGTTCTTCAGCAACGCACGCTCTTCTTCGGTCATCTTTCGGAAGGGGGAGCCGACATCTTTATTCTCCCCGCTCTTGATCACCACCCCCTCCACGCCGATTTTCTGAAGGAGCCCTTCGACGTTGACCAGCTCCATGATGACGCCGATGCTGCCGGTGAGGGTCCCGGGGTTGGCGATGATTTTCTCCGAGGCGGCGGCGATATAATAACCGCCGGAAGCGGCGACCGTCCCCATCGAGGTGACGATCCGCTTCTTTCCGGCGTCGCGAATCCGCTTCACCTCATCATAAATTTCCTGGGAAGGGACCACGGCGCCGCCGGGGCTGTCGATTCGAATGAGAATCGCCTTGATGCTGTCATCCCGGTGGTAGCGTCGCAGATCTTCGACCACGGTTTTTGAATCGGCGATGACCCCTTCGATCCGGATGAGGGCGATCCGATCTCCGGCCCCCCACGCCGCTCCCTGCCCGCCGCCGATCAGACGGCTGGTCCAGAACATAAAGGCGAAGAAGAGGAGGAGAAAGAGAAGAAAGTAAATTCCGCCAATCAGAATTGATTTTCGATTCATCATTTAATATCGGTAATGGGCAGCGCTTTTCGAGGAGGGTTCCGGACGATCCGCCGGCGGGAAGGGCCTGCGCCCTCCGCCGGCGTCTCAACCGGTTGGAAAGAGAGGAAAGGTTCGGAACCTTACGACTCTTTTCCCTCTTCTTCGTTCTTCTGCCGCCGTGTGATCTTGCTGGCGACCGCCCCGATCGATTGATCGAGCTTTCCCTGCGTGTGATGGAAGCGGTCGACCGCTTCCTTGTCCGAATCGCGCCGGTGCTCTCGAACGGAGAGGGCGATCTTTCTTTCCGCCGTATCGATCCGGATGATTTTCGCCTCGACCTCGTTTCCGATGTGGAAGACATCCTCCACGCGCGCGGGCGCTTCCACCCCCGATTCGCTGATATGGATCAGGCCTTCCACATTCTCTTCGAGCTCGACGAAAACGCCGAAATCGGTAATTTTGGTCACCTTCCCGCGAACACCGCTGCCGACCCTGTACTTCTGCGGGATATCGGTCTCCCATGGATCGGAGGTCAGCTGCTTGAAGCCGAGCGAGATCCGCTCCTTCTCACGATCGACCTTCAGGACGACCGCTTCAATCGGCTGTCCTTTTTTGAAGACCTCCGAAGGATGTTTGACATGGCGGGTCCAGGAGATATCGGAAATATGGATCAGCCCGTCGATCCCCTCTTCCAGCCCGACAAAGACGCCGAAATCGGTGATGCTGCGGACCTTGCCGGTGATCTTCGCCCCGGGCGGATAACGCTGCTCGACGACGTTCCACGGATTCGGCTCGACCTGCTTCATGCCGAGCGAGATCTTTCTTCCCTTCCGATCGACGTTGAGGATGACGGCGTTGACCCGGTCGCTGACCGAAACGATCTTCGACGGATGCTTCGCTTCATGCGCCCACGACATTTCCGAGATGTGGACCAACCCCTCGACCCCCGGTTCCAACTCGACGAAAGCGCCGTAATCGGTGAGGCTGACCACCTTGCCGGTAAGGCGGGTTCCGACCGGATACCGCTCCTCGACATGGCTCCAGGGATCGGGCATCTTCTGCTTGTAGCCGAGCGAGACCCGACCGGTCTCCTTGTCGTATTTGAGGACGACGACCGAAACCTTGTCCCCCACCATGAAGAGCTCGGAGGGATGGCCGACCCGGCCCCACGACATGTCGGTGATGTGCAGTAGACCGTCGATGCCGCCGAGATCGATAAAGGCGCCGTATTCGGTGATGTTCTTCACCACCCCTTCGACCACCTGCCCCTCTTGGAGCGAGGAGAGGGTCGTCTGCCGCTTCCGATCGCGCGACTCTTCCAACAAGACCCGGCGGGAAACGACGATGTTGCCGCGGCGATGATTCATCTTGATGATCTTCATCGGGAAGGTTTTTCCGATCAGCTGATCCAGATCGCGCACCGGCCGAAGGTCGATTTGAGAGCCGGGCAAAAAGGCCTTGACCCCGATATCGACGATCATCCCCCCCTTGATCCGGGAGATCACCTTCCCTTCGATCACGGCGTCTTTCTGGTAGACCTCTTCGATCTCCTTCCAGATCTTCATCCGGTCGGCTTTTTCCTTCGAGAGGATGATGTTTCCCTCGGAGTCTTCCCGCTCTTCAAGGTAGATCTGGATCTTCTCCCCCGCCTTGAGCTTGCCGATCTCTTCGGGGGTGAATTCCTGTCTGGCGACCATCCCTTCGGACTTATATCCGATATCGACCATGATCCCGTCTTCTTGAATGGAAAGGATGATCCCTTCTACGACGCTCCCCTCTTGGAGATTTTTGAACGTCTCGGCATAGAGCGCTTCAAGCTCCATCCGCTCCTGGCTCTTCTCGGAGTCAAGCATCTCATCGGCATCAAAAACCGTTCTTTTTCCTTTTGGCATAAAAACTATTCTCTCCCCTCTTCTTCGAGTTTAGAGGCCGGCCTGTGCGGAGTGGAATCAGGCCCTCCGATGCCGGCCCCTATATTTGGTCACTTCTCAAACAACGGAAACGGCGGCCTGGGGCCGCCTCTGACTCCTTAAACCGTTTTTAAATAACTGATCACCTCTTGAATAATCCAATCGGGCGTCGAGGCCCCCGCCGTCACCCCGGTCTTCTGAACCCCTTCAAACCAATGCCGATCGATCTCCTGCGCCGTCTCAACGTGATAAACCCGAACTCCCTTTTCGCGGCAGATATCGGCCAGATGGGTCGTGTTCGCGGAGTTCTTCCCCCCCACCACCACCATCACTTCCACCGTTTCCGAAAGGCTCTGCGCCTCTGTCTGGCGGTCTTCCGTGGCGTAACAGATGGTGTTGAAGATTTTGACCTCTTCGCAGATTTGGAGGCATTTTACTACAATTTCAGAAAATTTTCCATAGGTTTGCGTCGTTTGGGAAATGATGCCCAATCGCTTCCGGGTGAACCGGTTCAACATCTGCTTGATCTCGTCGAAATCCTCCGTCACCAGGATCTCTCCCCCGGCATGCCCGAGGACGCTCTGAGACTCGGGGTGATTCCGATCCCCGACCATCACTACCTGATATCCTTCATCGACCAGCTGTTTTGCATATCGCTGCGCGTTGGTCACAAACGGGCAGGTGGCGTCGATGATATGCAGCCCCTGCGCTTCGGCATCCTGGACCACTTGAGGGGAAGAAACTCCGTGAGATCGGAGGATGACGACCCCCCCTTCGATCTGGTTCAAGCGCTCGACCTTTTGAACCCCCTTCTCCGCCAGCCGATCGACGACCTGCGGGTTATGGATCAATGGCCCGAGGCTATGGACCTCCCCTTGATAGCTCTCGGCCGCGTCGAACGCCATCTTCACCGCCCGCTTCACCCCGAAACAGAAACCTGCATTTTCAGCAACGTAAATTTCCATTCCCACCCCTCAACGATTGGTCTCCGCCCATGTCCGTTCTAGTGCCGCAATCTCGCTCATGATTTCCTGTGAAATTGTAGCATAAAGTATTTTGGGATTGATACCTTCTTTTTCAACCCTTTCAATCTCTTGAATTTGACCCTTAAAATCGATCGGCTTGCCGAAGATCACCGTCACCCGCCGAAAGGGACGGACCGGCGCAGTTCCATCGATATAGGCCGGAATAACCTTCACCCCCGAGAGCGCCACCATCATTCCGATCCCCGGCTTCGGAGACTGGAGCCGGCCGTCCTTACTGCGTGTTCCTTCCGGATACATCGCCAGAAGATGCCCCGCTTTCAATCGCCGCACCGCCTCGCCGATCGCCTGCCGATCGATTGTCCCGCGCCGCACCGGAAATCCGCCGAGCGTCCTGAAAAGGGCGGCGAGGAGCCGATTTCGGAAAAGCTCGCTCTTCGCAATGTTGTCGGCCCGGCGGGAGAGGACACAGCCGAGAAGGGGAATATCAAAATAGCTGTTGTGATTGGCTGCGACAATCACCCCCCCTTCCCGTGGGACGTAAGACTCACCGATCACTCTGATCCGGAAAAAGAGCCTCGCCAGGGTCCAAACCACCACATGCGCGATTCGATAAAGCATCTCTTGAAATGAGGGGTCAGGGGCCGGGGATTTGGGGCCGGTCGAAAAAGAAAAGGTTCAAAATTCTTTGATTCTTTCTCCCCGGCCCCCGGCCCCCGACCTCTGGCCCCTTATTTTTAACTTTTTCTCGACTTCTTGGACCATCTGCGCGATCACCTCCTCCAGGTTCAGCGGGGTGGAATCGATCACAACGGCATCCTCACTCTTTTTTAACGGGGCAACGTGCCGACGGCTGTCTTTGAGATCCCGCTCCTCGATCTCCCGGGTCGTTTTCTCCAGGTCGGACGGGATCCCCTTCTGCTCGAGCTCTTTGTGCCGGCGCAGCCCCCGGACCGGGGTGGTCGCATCAAGATAGAACTTCAGATCGGCCTCGGGAAAAACGACCGTGCCGATATCGCGTCCTTCCATCACGACCCCGCCGCCGCTTCCGATCGACCGCTGAATCGAGAGGAGCTTCTTTCGAACGCCCGGATAGGTCGACGCGATCGAAGAGACCCGGGTCACTTCCGGCAATCGAAGGGAAGGGGTGGCATCGATCCCGCCGACCCAGATCTCGGTCTGCTCTCCCTTCAGCCGGAACTCGATTTCGATTGATTGGGCCGCCGCCTCGACCTCCTCCTGGGACTCCGGATTGATCTTTTCTTGAAGAAGCTTCCAGGCAATGGCGCGATAGAGCGCACCCGAATCGAGATAGAGATAGCCGAGCCGTTTGGCCAAATTCTTCGCCGCAGTGCTCTTTCCGGCCGCCGCCGGACCGTCGATGGCAATAATGAGTTTTCTCACGCGCAATCTCTCGTAGGGGCGGACCTCTGTGTCCGCCCTGATCCTACCAAATCGAATGATGACAACGGTGAACAAAGGCGGGCGGACACACCGGTCCGCCCCTACCCGTTCAACGTTGACAATAACCCCAAAAATCCCGGGAAAGAAGTGTCGATGCAGGCAACGTCGTCGATCTCATTTCCCCCCTCGGCGACAAGACCGGCGATCGCCATCGACATGGCGATTCGGTGGTCTCCATGTGTCTCGCAGAAGGTTCCCTTCCACTTTTTCTTCCCTTCGATCCGCATCCCATCGGGGAACTCCTCCACCGTGATTCCCATTCCCCGCAACGCCTGGGCCATCGCGGCGATCCGATCGCTCTCTTTGACCCGTAGTTCTTGCGCGTCCCGGATCACCGTCTCCCCTTCGGCCGCCGCCGCCGCGACGCAGAGGATCGGGAACTCATCGATCGTGCGGGGAATCAGATCCCCCCCGATCACTGCCCCGTGGAGTGAGGTGGAACGGACGGTCAGGTCGGCGACCGGTTCGTCTCCCATCGGCTCAAGAGGGGTCACCGTGATCTCCGCCCCCATCTCCTTCAATACTTCCAGGAGACCGGTCCGGGTCGGATTGACCCCGATCTTTCGGATCGTGATCTCCGAACCTTCGATGATCGCCCCGGCGACCAGGAAAAACGCCGCCGAGGAGAGATCCCCCGGGACTTCGATCCGCTTGCCGGGGTAAGACGAGCCGCCGACGATGGAAAGCCGCCCGTTGTTTTCCTCGAACCGGACCCCGAGAGAGCGGAGCATCCGTTCGGTATGATCGCGCGACCGGCTCGGCTCGGAGAGGGTCGTCACCCCCGAAGCGGTCAGCCCGGCGAGCAGGATCGCCGACTTGACCTGGGCGCTTGCGATCGGGAGTCGATAATCAATTCCGTTCAGTTTCTTTCCGGAGATCGCCAGCGGGGCGAGATTTCCCCCCGATCGGCCGAAGATCTCCGCCCCCATGCTCCGAAGGGGATCGATGACCCGCCGCATCGGACGTTTCCGAAGGGAGGCATCTCCCGTCAGAACCGAGAAAAACGGCTTCCCGGCCAGCAATCCGGTCAGAAGCCGCAGCGTCGTTCCGGAGTTGCCGCAGTCGATGACCCCCGTCGGCTCCGTCAGTCCCCAGAGCCCTTTCCCTTGCACATGGAGAGAGGGAAGACCGTTCACCGTCTCGACGGAGATGGCAATCCCCATCTCCCGAAAGGCGGTGATCGTCCGCTCGCAATCCTCGGAAGGAAGATAGCCGATGACCTCGCTCGTCCCCTCCCCCAGCGCCGAGAAGATCACCGCCCGATGGGTGATCGATTTATCCCCGGGAACGGTGATTGTCCCGCGCAGGGGACGTTTTTTTACAGGCGTTGTCATGACAGCGCCTTCTGGCGGATTGACTTGGCCCGCTCGAAAATTTCCATCAGGCCCGCCGCGTCCCCCTCCAGGATCTTTTTCTTCACCTTCTCAAGCGACTCCTGGTAGAGATCGACGATCTCCACCACGGCGTCCCGGTTGAGCAGAAAGATATCGCGCCACATCTCCGGGGAGCTCGCCGCGATCCGGGTGAAATCGCGCAGCCCCCCTGCCGAGAACTGGACCGGATTTTTCTTTGCGATTTTCGGATGGGTCAATGTTTCCATCAACACATAAGCGACGAGATGAGGAAGATGGCTGACCGCCGCCAAAATCTGGTCATGGTCGAAAGGGTTCATCTCCGAGACGCGCGCCCCCGCCTTTTCCCAAAGCGCCGCCACCTTCTTGAGCGCCTTCGGGTCGGTTTGAGCGGTCGGCGTCAGGATGCAGCGGCTTCCCTGAAAGAGTTCGGCCGTCGCCGCCTCGACCCCCGATTTCTCGCGCCCCGCAATCGGATGTCCTCCCACAAAAAAAGCGTGGCGCGGCATCAGCGATTCCATCCGGGCGACCCAGGCCCCTTTGACGCTTCCGACATCGGTCACGATCGCCCCTTCTTTCAGATGCGGGGCGATCGCCTGACAGATCCGCTCAAAGGTCCCGACCGGCGTGGCGAGGACGACCAGATCGGCCCCCTCGACCGCCTTCGGGAGGGTGAGGACATACCGATCGATCACTCCCATCGCGGTCGCCTTCTGAAGGCTTCCCCGTTTCTTGCCGTATCCGACAACCGTCTCGACCAGTTTTTTCCGCTTCGAGATCAGCCCCAACGACCCGCCGATGAGGCCGACGCCGATGATCGTCATTTGTTTGAAGAGCAATGGAACTCCCGGAAAAATCGGGACCGGAAGGTCCCTCCCACAAACCTCATTGTGGGAGGGCTCTCCTGAGCCCGACTATTTTTATAATTCTCTATCTACTGCCGCCGCGATCCGCCTCAGCTGCGCCATCAAGGTTTTGAAATCCTTCGGCAGCATCGCCTGCTCCCCGTCGCAGTAGGCCTCCTCCGGATTGGAGTGGACTTCGATGATCAGCCCGTCGGCCCCCGCCGCCACCGCGGCCTTCGCCATCGGCGCGACCAGATGGGTCTTCCCGACCGCATGGCTCGGATCGATGATGATCGGAAGATGCGACAGCTCCCGGATCACCGGGACGGCGGAGAGATCGAGGGTGTTCCGCGTCGCCGTCTCGAAAGTTCGAATCCCCCGCTCGCAGAGGATAACCTGCGAATTTCCGGCGGCCATGATGTACTCGGCCGAGAGAAGAAACTCTTTGATCGTGGCGGAGAGACCCCGTTTGAGCATCACCGGCTTGTTGTAAGAGCCGACTTCCGCCAGCAGACGAAAGTTCTGCATGTTCCGCGCCCCGATCTGAATGATGTCGGCGTGCTTCATCATCATCGGCATGTCGCGGGGGTCCATGATTTCGGTGATAATTAAAAGACCGGTCTTCTTCTTCGCCTCGGTCAGATATTCGAGCCCTTCTTCCCCTAATCCCTGGAAAGCATACGGAGAGGTCCTCGGCTTGAAGGCCCCGCCCCGCAGGATCACCGCCCCCGCCTCCTTCACCTCCTGGGCGATCGAGGAGAGGAGGTCTTGCTTCTCGACCGAGCAGGGGCCGGCCATCATCACCAGCCGCTTTCCGCCGATCTGGATCCCCTGCACATCGAGAACCGTGTTTTCTTTCTTGAACTCGCGGCTGACCAGCTTGTACGGCGCCAGGATCGGCAGAACCCCCTCGACCCCGGGGAAGGCCAAGAGCGGCTGGCTCTGGAGAGCCCGTTCATCACCGACAACGCCGATGATCGTCCGCTCCTCCCCCTTGCTGATGTGCGATTTCAAGCCGGCCTCTTTGATCTTGGCGACGATATGCCCAATCTCCCGCTCGGTGGCGCTCGGTTTTAAGACGATGATCATTTTGAACTCCTTACTACTTTAAAGACAAAACTTCTTTCAGTGATTGAATGAATCGCCGATTCTCCTTCGGAAGGCCGATGGTCACCCGAAGATGGCGCCCCTCCAGATGCCGGATAATCACCCCCTTGTGGAGGAGCGCGGTAAAGACTTTCTTGCCGAGTGCGGGCTCGGAGCCGTTTAGATTAAAATAAATAAAATTCGTCTCGGATCGGAAATAGGAAAGTCCCATCTCATCAAACTGCCGACAGAGGAACTCCTTTCCCTCCTGGTTGATCCGAAGCGACTTGGAGACGTGGGCCTCATCCGAAAGGGCCGCGAGCGCCCCCTGCTGCGCCGGCAGATTGGTATTAAACGGCTGCCGCACCCGGTTCATGTAGTCGATCACCTCCGGCCGGCTGATCCCATAACCGATCCGAAGACCGGCGAGGCCGTAAATCTTCGAAAAGGTCCGAAGAAAAATCACCGACGCCCCTTCCCGGAGGGAATCGATCGTCTGAGGAAAATCGGGATCGGTGGCATATTCGGCATAGGCCTCGTCGAAGATCACCAAAATCCGCTTCGGAACCCGCAGCAGAAACCGGGCGACCTCTCTTTTGTCAACCATCGTTCCGGTGGGGTTGTTCGGGTTGCAGACAAAAATCAGCTTCGTCTTCGGGGTGATCGCCTTCGCCATCTGGGCGAGGTCGTGCCTTCCCTCTTTCAGCGGGATCTGAACCGGCTTGCCGTGGCCGGTGGTAACCACCAACGGATAAAGCGAGAAGCTCGGGTCGGCCATGATCGCCTCATCCCCCGGCAGGATGAACGTTCGGACAAGCAATTCGATGATCTCGTTCGAGCCGTTCCCGATGATCACCTGCGAGGGCTCGACCTTCCATTTTTCGGCCAACGCTTCTCTGAGATAATAACCGGCCCCGTCGGGATAGCGCTGGATCTTCTCCAACCCTTTTCGGATCGCCGCCACCGCCTTCGGCGAAGGCCCGAGCGGATTCTCGTTCGACGCAAGCTTGATCGATCCTTTGATCCCGAGCTCCCGCTCGAGCTCCTCCATCGGCTTGCCGGGAGGATAAGGGATGATGCCGGCGATATCGGGGCTGACTTTAATCATTTCTTCTCGTTTTTCATCTCTTCCGCCATCGGATAGGAGCCGAGGACCTTCAGGAAAACCGCCTGGCCCCGGAGCTCTTCGATGGCGGTCCGGATCATTTCATCTTCCACATGGCCGATCATATCGATGTAGAAGATATACTCCCACGCCTTCTTCTTCGACGGCCGCGATTCGATCTTCGTCAGGTTGATCTGTTGGGCGGAAAAAGGACGGAGCATCTCATAGAGGGCGCCGACCCGATCCTTGATCGAGAACATCACCGAGGTTTTGTCCCGTCCGCTCCGCGGCGCCCCTTTCTGAGAGACCACCAGGAACCGGGTGAAATTATTGATGTTGTCCTCGATCCGCCGCTTGATGACGACCAGATTATAGAGCTTGGCCGCCAGCTCGGAAGCGATCGCCCCCGCGGTCGGATCTTCCTGCGCCAGCTCGGCCGCCCGCGCGGTGCTGGAGGTCTCGGTCACCTGAATCCGCGGCAGGTTCGTCTCCAAAAAGTTTTTACACTGCGCGATGGCGTGCGAGTGAGAGTAGATCCGGCGGAGATCCCCGATCTGACCGGTCTTCGACATGAGGTGATGCGAGACCTCTTGCAGGATTTCTCCGAAGATCTTCAGCGGGGAATCGACGAAAAGGTCGAGCGTATGATTGACAACCCCCTCGGTCGAATTCTCAATCGGCACCACGCCGAAATCGGCCCGCCCCCGTTCGACCTCATCGAAGACCTCCTTGATGCTGTTGACCGGAATGTCGGTGGCCGAAAAACCGAAGCGCTGCATGGTAGCCAGGTGCGTAAAGGTCGCCCGCGGCCCCAAGTAGGCCACCTTGATCGGCCCTTCAAGGGAGAGGGAGGCTGAGATGATTTCTCGGAAAACGCTCTTGAGCGCCTCATTTGGAAACGGCCCGGGATTGAGATGGGTCAATCGATCGTAGATCGCCTGCTCGCGGGAGGGGGCGTAAAAATCGGCCTGCTGATTTTTTTTGATCTTTCCGACATCTTGGACGATGCGGGCCCGATCGTTTAAAAGCGCAAGAATCCGCTCATCGATTTCGTCGATCTTCCGACGAAGCGGGACCAGGGGATCTGTTTCGGACAAACGAGGATACCTCCATTCAGGGAAATTTTAGGAGTATAGCCCATTTAAGCCGGTTTTTCAAGCGCTTTTGTAGGTTGTCCCAGATTCGAATCGGACCCGGGAGGGATGATCTTTTAAATGATCTGAACCGATGGGAGGGAAAGAAAAACAGAATATCGGGCTTCAATCAGTGAGCGGATGGTCCTTTTCCGCCCGATCGGTCGAGCAGAGCCCTCACCTTCCGGGCCAGATCGTCCGGATGGTAAGGTTTGGAGATGAACCCGGCGGCAGGGCCGCCGAGCGCGGACAAATCGCCGCCGGCCGGAGGGTGGCCGCTTGAAATGAGGATCTTCACGCCGGGGGCGAGGGCCCTCAATTCCCGGAACACCTCTTCTCCCGACCGGCGCGGCATCATCAGATCGAGAACGACGAGGTGAACCCGATCAATCTCGCGCTGAAAAATCCCCACCGCCTCGACCCCGTCTCCCGCCAGGAGGACACGGTATCCATACTGCTCCAAAACCGTCTTGGCCAATTGTCGGATGGCCACCTCGTCGTCGATAAAAAGGATCGTTTCATCCCCGCCGGCGACCCGCTTCGGCCGGCCCGCCTGTGGATCGAGGACCTGCGCATTCTGTCCTGCAGGGAGATAGATTTTGAAAACCGTCCCCTCGCTCTTTACGGTCTGCAGCTCGATCCACCCCAGATGCTGCCGGATAATCCCATAGACAGCGGCCAAGCCCAGGCCGGTGCCGCGCCCCACCTCTTTCGTGGTGAAGAAGGGCTCGAAAATCCGGTGCCGGATCGCATCGTCGATCCCGATGCCGTTGTCGGAAACCGACAGACAGACATACTCCCCCGGTTTGACCTCCGGG
Source organism: Candidatus Manganitrophus noduliformans (assembly GCF_012184425.1). Classification (NCBI taxonomy): domain Bacteria; kingdom Pseudomonadati; phylum Nitrospirota; class Nitrospiria; order Candidatus Troglogloeales; family Candidatus Manganitrophaceae; genus Candidatus Manganitrophus; species Candidatus Manganitrophus noduliformans. The sequence continues at coordinate 101,946 of NZ_VTOW01000004.1, read as the reverse complement.
TGAGCGCGAAAGAAGTCTTCATCACAAGGGGCATTTTCTATCCCGATGACGATCCGGGGCTCCCAATCGGCCGGCTCTCTTGGGTTCTCCGTCTCCCCCAACCGCTCCAGGAGGGCATCCCGCGCGTTCACGCAGAGATTCATCAAGATTTGGTTCATCTGACCTGCATCGGCAAAAACCGGCCAGACCCCCTCGGCCGATTCAACGCGGAGACGGATGCGCCGATCGAACGTCTGGCCGAGGAGACAGACCACCTCCTCGGCCACGACCTGCAGATGGAGCGGTTTCAAATCGATCCTCGATCGCCGGCTGAAGGTCAAAAGCTGCTGCGTGAGCACCGCCGCCCGTTGCGCCGCCTGATCGACCCGGGACAGGGTGGCGCGCAGACGTGATCCCGACACGGTCTCCCCCAGCGCCAATTCGATATTGCCGATGATCGCCGTCAGGAGGTTATTGAACTCATGGGCGATCCCGCCGGCCAATTGACCGATCCCCTCCAGCTTTTGAGCGTGGCGAAGCTCCGCTTCCAGGCGCTTCTCCTCGGTGATATCGGTGAAGATTCCCATGATGCCGTTGACCTTGCCGTCGGCATCGCGCAGGAGCGCGGTCGAAACCCGAACGTCGATCACCGTGCCGTCTTTTCGGACCCGCCGCTTGGGCGCATTCACAAACGTCGGTCCATCCCCCGCCAAACGGTCGACGTAAAGCTGAAACTCCTCCTGCTTTTCCCGCGGGATAATCGGAAGGGGGCGGCCGAGGATCTCCTCGGTGCGCCATCCGAAGAGGCGTTCGGCCGCCGGGTTCCACATCTTCACATTCAGCGCGAGGTCGATGGTCACGATGGCCAGAGGAGACGCCTGAATCAGCGGACGGAGCGTCTGGTCGGTCTCCCGCAACGCCTCTTCCGTTTTCTTATGGGTTTCGATGTCTTCCACTTCGACAACGATGCAGGTCGGCCTTGCCCGGTCGTCCCGAAGCAGAGAGGCATTCAGACGGACCCAAAAGGGACGGCCGTCTTTTCGGATGTAGCGCTTTTCAATCTGCAGGGACGGGATCGGCTGTTCGAGAAGGGAGCGTATCCCTTTGAGGTTTTTTTCCAGGTCTTGGGGGGCGGTAATGCTTTGAAAATCGCGCGCCAACAGCTCTTCCCGGGAATATCCGGTCATCCGGCAGAATGCCGGATTGACCTGGATAAACTGACCGAGCGGATCCATGGCCAGCACCACCATGCCGACGGAGGCTTGATCAAACGCCAGACGAAAAAGGATCCCTTCTTCCAAACGCGACCTCGGATGCTCGATTCCGGGAAAACCGGCAAGACTCGATCCCTTGAGAGTATACTACAAGAGCCATCGAAGGAAAAGAAGAGAATTTGGAAAACTAGACCCTCTCATTGCGCGGAGGGATTCCGCAGTCTTCTTCGTCCCCTTTCATTTTCTCAATGGCATGAGGGAGGGCCGGGAGGAGGATCTCAAAATTCTCCCGGACGGCGCGGGGGCTGCCGGGGAGGTTCACGATGAGGGTCTGCTTGCGGACGCCGGCGATGCCGCGGGAGATGATCGCCTTGGGGTTCTTTCGATATCCTTCCATGCGCATAATCTCCCCCATGCCGGGAATCAGGCGATCGAGGACCTGCATCGTCGCCTCCGGGGTGACATCGCGGGGAGAAACGCCGGTTCCTCCGGTCGTCAAGACCAGATCGACCTTCCATCGATCGGAAAAGGAGATCAGCTGGTTTTGGATCGCCTCCTTCTCATCCGGGATGACCTGGTAAACCGTCACCTTCCCCGGAAGCTGATCGACCAGTTGGTGGAGAAGCAGGCCGCTGGCGTCTTCCCGTTTTCCGGCCGAGCCCTTGTCGCTGATGGTCAGAATACCGACTGTAAACATCGTCCCTCTTTCCATTTACCAAAGCCTCGGCTGAGTGTTCTCGGGGCGCTTCACTCCGAAATGTTGATAGGCCAGGTCGGTCGCCATTCGTCCGCGGGCGGTCCGGTCGAGATATCCCCCTTGGATCAGGAACGGCTCGTAGACATCTTCGAGCGTCTCGCGCTCTTCACCGAGGGCGGTCGCCAAGGTTTCGACGCCGACCGGCCCGCCGCCGAATTTCTCGATCATGAGGAGAAGATATTTTCGGTCCATCGCGTCGAATCCGGCGGAGTCGATCTCCATCTGCGACAGCGCCTGACGGGCGACCTCCAGGAGAATGCGGCCGTCCGATTTCACCTCGGCAAAATCGCGGACCCGCCGCAAGATCCGGTTGGCAATCCGGGGGGTTCCCCGCGTCCGGGCGGCAATTTCATACGCGGCCGTCTGTTCAATCGCAATGTTCAGCAACTTGGCGGAGCGAAGGACGATCTGCTCCAGCTCCTCGGGACGGTAGAATTCGAGACGGCTGATGACGCCGAATCGCTCGCGCAGCGGCGAGGTGAGAAGACCGGCGCGGGTGGTGGCGCCGATGAGCGTAAATCTCGGCAGATTGAATTTCAGCGTCCGGGCCGAGGGGCCCTGGCCGATGATCAGGTCGAGCTGAAAATCCTCCATGGCGGGATACAAGACCTCTTCCACCGCCGGGTGGAGCCGGTGGATTTCATCGATGAAGAAAACATCCCCCTCGGAGAGGTTGCTGAGGATCGCCGCCAGGTCGCCGGGGTGCTCCACCGCCGGGCCGGAGGTCGCCTTGAGATTGACCCCCAATTCCCGCGCGATAATGTTGGCCAGGGTCGTCTTGCCGAGACCGGGAGGGCCGTAGAAGATGACATGGTCGAGGACATCGCCCCGCTTCTTCGCCGCCTCGATATAGATCCGGAGATTCTCCTTGATCCGCGTCTGGCCGACATATTCGTCGAGCGAGGCGGGTCGAAGGCTCGCCTCCATCCGCTTTTCTTCGTCATTCAATTGCGTCGATAAAATACGATCCATCATGACCGGCCCGCTAACCCACCTTTGCCAATTTCTTCAGCGCTTTTTTGATCAGCCCCTCCACCGACTCGGAATCGCCAGTTTCTTCGGCGATTTTATCGACGGTCCGCTTCGCTTCGGTTCGATGATAACCCAAGTTGACCAATGCCGAGAGGGCGTCCTCTTTGGTTTTATCCAATTCCGAACCGGCCGAGACCGGGGTTTGAAGGCCCGCCAGACTCAGGGCGTTGACCTTCTCTCTCAACTCCAGGACCAGCCGCCCGGCCGTCTTCGGCCCGACCCCCGGGATGGCCCGGAGCCGGTCGACGTTTCCGTCCCGCAAGGCCTGAACCAATTCGGTCAACTCCATCCCGGAGAGGATTCCCAGGGCCACCTTCGGTCCGACGCCGGAGATCCCCAAAAGAAGCAGAAAGAGTTCCTTTTCGAGCGGCGAGAGAAACCCGTAGAGTTGAAGGGCATCTTCCCGAACATGCGTGTGGACGTGAAGCGAGACACTCTCCTTCACCTCGGGGAGTCGATAAAAAGTATTCAGCGGGATAAAGATCTGGTATCCGATCCCATGCACCTCCACGATCAGAGTGCTGGGGGTTTTCTCAAGGATCGTTCCGGTGAGGAATGCAATCATCTTTCAACCGCATTTAATATCGCGTGAATTCGTCCGATCTCTTCTCGGCCGCTCCGACCTTCGCTTGAAATTGGGCGGAGTGGATGTGGCAAATCGCAACCGCGGCGGCATCGGCGGCATGCTCCGAGGTCAGGAGGCTCGGAAGTTGGAGCAGCCGGCCGACCATCTGCTGGATTTGATCCTTGGTCGCTCCCCCATAACCGACCACCGCCATCTTCACCGCCGTCGGCGTGTATTCAAAGACCGGGATCTGATGGAACTCGGCCGCCAGCAGCGCCGCCCCGCGGGCCTGTCCGAGCTTGAGGGCCGACTTGAAATTTTTGGCGAGAAAGGTATCTTCGATGGCGACGGCGGTCGGAAGCTCTTTCTGAATCACCTGCAGGAGGTCGTCGAAGAGATGTTTGAGTCGTTTCGGAAAGGGGTGTTTTGAAATCGTCCGGACCTCGCCCGATCCTTTCAAGATCAGACGGCCTGCGGGGGCTTCTTCCAGGATCGCATACCCTGTGACACCCATTCCCGGATCGATTCCTAAAATCGGCATATTGGGTTAAATTACCCGGCCACCTTCGCCATCACCTCATCGGGGATATCGAAGTTCGCGTAGACGTTCTGAACATCGTCGTGATCTTCGAGCGCTTCCATCAACCGGAGCATCTGCTCCGCCTCTTTCCCATCGAGCCGGATATAGGTCTGCGGGAGAAAGGTCACCTCGGCATAAGACGGGGCAAGACCGGCGTCGGTCATCGCCTTTTTGACTTTTTCGAAATCGGCCGGGGCGGTGATCACTTCAAAAAGGGTCGGATCGTCCGAGCGGATATCTTCCGCCCCCGCATCGAGCGCCACCGACATCAACTTCTCCTCGTCGGCCTTCTGCTTCTCGATCGACAGATACCCCTTCTTCTGAAACATCCAGGCGACGGAGCCCGACTCTCCCATGTTGCCGCCGCTCTTGGAGAGGAGGTGGCGGATTTCGGAAACGGTCCGGTTCTTGTTGTCCGACATGATCTGGATGATGATCGCCACCCCGCCCGGCCCGTAACCCTCGTAAGTCATCTCCTCATACGTGACACCTGGAAGCTCGCCGGTCCCCTTTTGAACCGCCTTCTTGATGTTATCGGCCGGCATGTTGTTTTCTTTGGCCTTCAGGATCGCCGTTCGAAGACGGGGATTCCCTTCGGGGTCACCCCCACCCATCTTCGCCGCAACGGTGATCTCGCGGATAATCTTGGTGAAAATTTTCCCCCGCTTCGAGTCGGCCGCCGCCTTTTTATGTTTGGTCGTCGCCCATTTAGAATGTCCGGACATGGCTTCTCCAATTGTATAGACATTTAAATAATCTGCGTATTTTTAGCATAATTGAACGCAAAGTGTCAATGTGGAAGGGCAATTAGGAATGAAGCGACTCAAACACTTTTCGGGCGACCGCCTTGTTCATGGAGGGGGCCGCTTCGAGCTCCTCCAGACTGGCCTCGCGAATCTTTGAGACACTTCCAAAATGCTTCAGCAGCGCCAGCCGCCGGGTCTTCCCGATCCCCTCGATTTCCTGCAGCGGCGACTCCAACATCTTCTTGTCCCGAATCTTCCGATGATAGGAGACCGCAAAGCGGTGCGCTTCATCGCGGATCTGCTGAAGCAGATGGGTTGCCGGGGAGCCGACCGGAAGCGCGATCGGATCTGAAAGATCGGGCAGATAGACCCGCTCCCATCGATCTTCCCTCTCCTTCGCCAACCCGATCAGATCGACCGATCCGAGATCGAATTTCTCCATCACCTCCCGCACCGCCGAGATCTGACCCTTCCCGCCGTCGATCAGGAAGAGGTCTGGAGGCGCCTCCCCCTTCTCTTTCAACAAATTTAATCTCCGCGTCAGAACCTCCGCCATCATCCCGAAGTCGTTCGCCCCCTCGATCGTTTTGATCCGGAAGTGGCGGTAATCCGATTTCTTCGCCTTGGCCTCTTCGAAAACCACCATCGAACCGACCGCGCTGGTCCCCATGATATTGGAGATGTCGTATCCCTCGATCCGGCGGGGAAGACGGGAGAGTTGCAAGAGATCTTTCAGTTTCTCCAGCGTCGCCTCTCCCCCCTCGCGAATCTGAACGTGGTTCGTCAGGGAGGCGCGCGCATTCTCCAGGGCCAAATCGAGCAGATGGGCCCTTCTCCCGCGCGAGGGGAAAACAAGATGAACCGGCCCGCCGCGCCGCTCCGAGAGCCACTCTTCCAGAACGGAGGCTTCCGTCAGCGGAATCGGAAGAAAGATCTCCCTCGGAATCAGCCCTTCCTTATTGTAGAACTGCTGAATGAAGGTGGCGCAGAGCTCCTCATCGAGCGTTTCCCCGACATTTTCGAAGAAGAAGTCTTTTCGACCGACCATCATCCCGCCCCGGATGAAAAGGATCTGAAGGTCGGCCGCCTCCCCTTCCCGCGCCAAGGCGATTACGTCGTGATCCTCGATCTGCGTGGAGGTGACCCGTTGCTGCTCCAACGCCCGCTCGATCTTGGCGATCTGATCGCGAAGCCGGGCCGCCGCCTCAAAGTTGAGCTCGCCCGCCTTCTTCTCCATCAGCGCCCGCATCGCCGTGAGGAGGACCTTGTCCTTTCCTTCGAGGAAGAGGCGGACCTGCTGGATCATCTGGCGGTAATCTTCCTTCGATTGATTTCCGGTGCAGGGGGCCAGGCATCTTTTAATCTCGAATTCGATGCAGGCCCGCTCGGCGTTACCGTCGATGTCGATCGTGCAGTTCGGAAGGGGGAAGATCTTCCTCAGCAGCCGGAGCATTTCATAAAGCCCTCCGGTCGGGACATACGGGCCGAAGTAAAGCGCGCCGTCCCGCTTCACCCGGCGGACGATCTCAAGCCGCGGGTAATCGTCCTTCATCGAGAGGCGAAGGAGGGGGTAATTTTTATCGTCCCGCAGAACGACATTGTACTTCGGGCGATGTTTCTTGATGAGGTTGCTCTCCAGAATCAGCGCCTCGAGGTTACTGACGGTGACGATATATTCCAGGTCGGCCACCTGCGAGACCATCGATCGGATCTTCGGGGTCACATCGGCATTGGGACGAAAATAGCTCCGCACACGGCTCGCCAGCTCTTTCGCCTTGCCGACGTAGAGGACCTCCCCCTTTTTTCCCTTCATAAGGTAAACGCCCGGGGTATGGGGAAGCGATTCGATTTTTTGCTTTAGTTCCATCTGTTCTTTCTTCTTTATTCCAGGCTGAAGATGCCGCCGATCCAGGCCTCATTTTATCAAACTTCCGCGGCAAGGAATAGCGCCCTGTTTCCTGAACGAGCAATAAAAAAGCCCTCCGGCTGAGAACCGGAGGGCTTTTCATTCGGTGTAACTTAAGGAAAGTTAGAACATGTAGTTGAGGGCAATGATCCCTTTGAGCTGGTTGTCATCACCGCCGGTGAGGGTCTGCCAGGCATCTCCGGAGAGAAGATAGCCCAGGTTCACTGCAACGGCGACATTGTCATCCAGCTTGTGTTTGTGGTTCAGGTCGATCTCGATCCCAAGGTCGCTGTCACCCGCCCCACCCGGTCCAATCGGATCCTCGGTGGTCTGTGCCCAGATGGCGGCCAATTCGGTATGGCAGGTTTTGCCGAAAGGAACCCCTTCAAGACCGGCAGAGACCTTAATTCCGGTAACACCCAATCCGGCGAAACAGGAAGAGCCACCGGAACCGATCCGGGCCCCACCGACGCTGGCGCACTGTCCTTCTCGGTCGCTGAGAATGTTATCATTAATTAAGATGTTTCCGAGAACAAAATTCCCTGAGATGCCGTTGACATTTCTCTCGCCGGCATCGGTCCCATCGTCCCCAGTGGTGTAAAGAGCGGCAACGCCGACATCAACAGCACCCACATCGAACCCTAATCCGATCAAAACATTCAAACCGGCCAGATCGACAGAATCTCCCGTAGTCACATCCTGGCTCCCGGTCAGGAAGTCAACTTCCGCGCCCAGGTTGATCGCACCGAACTTTCCATCGGCCGTCACACCCAAAACCCAAAGCTCGGTTTTATCAGGTGCCGCAGCTGCAGGCAAGAAAGCAGGTCCGCGATCTTTGAGATAGGTCGCGAAGAGGCCGATATTGTGCATATCGCCATGATTGAAGCCGGTCTTCGCAATGTAAAGATCGGTATCGCTACCCGTTAATCCACCTCCAGGGGCAACCGTCGAATTGGTATCGAGCAATTTTCCATTCGCCAACATTACTTCGAACCCGCCGACCATGAATTTTCCGACGATCGCATCCATCGTATCATCCAAGATGAGGCTGTGGCCAAGTCGGAATGGCTTACGGCCGAAGGCGAGCTTGACCATGTTGAGATCGAGTTTGAGGTAGGCTTCCCGGACACCGACGATGTTGTAGCTTCCGCCGAAGTTGGCCGAGCCGAAGCGATAGTTTCCGGTCGTGCAACCGGTGGCTGAACAGTCGACTGCCCCGCCGGCTCCCGTTTGTCTTGGATCGCTGAAAGAACTGGTGAAATCAAGGACCACAACCCCGGAGGTAATTCCCGCGGTCGCGGTGGTTCTCAATCTAAAACGTCCGTCGGCAAATGCCTGTTGATCGTTGACATCCTCGTTGGCGTCAAGGTCGTCGGCATAAATCCCGCGGACGCGGAAATCTCCTTCGAATTTGACATCCGCTGCATAGAGTGCCGCGGTCTGTAGAAGAAACGCAGTTCCTAAGGCCATGACCCATAACTTCTTCATTCGTAACCTCCTTTTCCGAATTAACCAGAGTAGAACTAAACAGATTCACAACCGAACAGAGATGTAGAGATATTAACGAACAAGCAAATAGAGTGATGCCTTGGTAACCCCGTCACCCCCTTTCAATCAGATTTGATGAGTAGTTTGAATATACTTAGGCGGAAATATACTGGCAATAGATTTAAAAAAACCGGCCCGACTATATCACTTACGTCATTCGGTTGTCAAGGTTTTTTTAAGACAAATTTGTCGGATGGTCCGCCTTGGCGGATTCGGTCAGGAGAACGACCTCGTTTTTGAGGATATCGAGGAAGCCGGGACCGATGAGGAAGGACTGCACTTTTCCTTCGGACGATGTCATCGAAAGCCGGCCTGTCTGGAGGGTGGTGATGAGCGGGGCATGATCGACCAAGACCCCGAGGCTTCCGTCGCCTCCGGGGGCCACGATCGATCGTACCGGGCCGTCGAAAAAGACCCGGTCCGGTGTAATCACGGTGAGATGAAATGTTTTTTCAGCCATAATTTTAAGGGGCCGGGGGCCGGGGGCCAGGGGCCGGTTTATCTCCTAAAGCATTTCGTAGTGCGTAAAGTTGTCTGCCCAATGATTTGATATTTTCTGTAATCTGATTGAATTCATCCGATGTAAGATATTTAAGACGCGCCGAAATTTCCAATTGGGTTTCCAATTCGGCCAAAGAAGCTTGAGCAATAGAGAGATGCTGTAGATATTCTTTCCTGTGCTCGCGGGTATGTCCCTCTGCAATATTCGAGGGGACCGAGACAGCAGCCCGTTGAATCTGACTCGTCAAACCGTATATTTCTTCTTTAGGAAAACGTGCCGTCAGCAGATAAACCTGCTCCACAAGATTGATTCCGAGCTGACAAACTCGGAGATCTCGAAAACTATTGACCGATCTGTTGACCGGCATCTGTTCTCTCCGGCCCCCGACACCTGGCCCCCGGCCCCTGGTTTACTTCCTGAGTTTTTCCGCCTTTTCCTGCGCCTCTTCGATGGTTCCGACCATGTAAAACGCCTGCTCGGGAAGGGAGTCGTATTTTCCATCGACGATCATCTGGAAGCTCTTGATCGAATCGGCCAGCTTCACATATTTCCCCGGGATTCCGGTGAAGGTCTCCGCCACGAAGAACGGCTGGGAGAGGAACCGCTGGATCTTCCGGGCGCGCTGCACCGTCACCCGATCTTCTTCGGACAACTCGTCCATCCCCAAGATGGCGATGATGTCCTGGAGATCTTTATACCGCTGCAGTGTCCGCTGAACCGCGCGGGCGGTTTGATAGTGCTGGTCGCCGATGATTCGCGGATCCATGAGGCGAGAGGTCGAATCGAGCGGATCGACCGCCGGGTAGATCCCCAACTCCGCGATCTGCCGGGAAAGCACCGTCGTCGCATCGAGATGGGAGAAGGTCGTCGCCGGCGCGGGATCGGTGATGTCGTCCGCCGGAACGTAAATGGCCTGAACCGATGTGATCGACCCCTTGGTCGTCGAGGTGATCCGCTCCTGGAGCTCGCCCATCTCGGTCCCGAGACTCGGCTGGTATCCCACCGCGGAGGGCATTCTTCCCAACAACGCCGACACCTCGGAGCCGGCCTGAACGAACCGGAAGATGTTATCGACGAAGAGAAGCACATCCTGCCCCTTTTCATCGCGGAAATATTCGGCCATCGTCAATGCCGAAAGACCGATCCGCAACCGGGAGCCGGGCGGCTCGTTCATCTGGCCGAAGACGAGGACGGTTTTATCGAGCACCCCCGATCCGCTCATCTCCATGTAGAGCTCGTTCCCCTCGCGGGTCCGCTCCCCCACGCCGGCGAAGACGGAGTAGCCGCCGTGCTCGGTCGCGATGTTCCGGATCAACTCCATGATGATGACGGTCTTTCCCACCCCGGCGCCGCCGAATAGGCCGACCTTTCCCCCCTTCGCGTAAGGGGCGAGAAGATCGACCACCTTGATTCCGGTTTCCAGAATCGAAGCGACCGGCACCTGCTCTTCGAAAGAAGGGCTCGGCCGATGGATCGGCCAACGCTGATCGGGCTTGGCAATGCCTCCCTTGCCGTCGATCGGCTCTCCCAGGACGTTGAAGATTCGCCCGAGCGACTGTTCACCCACGGGGACGGAGATCGGCGCGCCGGTATCTTTGGCCTCCATGCCGCGCACCAGCCCGTCGGTCGACCCCATCGCGATGCATCGGACGATATCGTTTCCGATGTGCTGGGCAATCTCCACAATCAGGTTAATGCCCAACTTGGCATCTTCGATCTTCACCGCATTGAGGATGGGAGGAAGCTGTTCGGCCGGAAACCGGATATCGACGGTCGGACCGATCACCTGAACAATATGCCCTGTCGTTGTTGCTGTTGCCATCTTTATCTCCATTCTTCAGGGGGCCGGGGGTCGGGGGCCGGGGATCGGCGAACAAACATCTTCTTACCGACCCCTGACCCCTGGCCCCCAGCCCCAGATTTTAGGCTTTCAGCGCCTCACCCGCCGTGACAATTTCCAAAATCTCTTTCGTAATCGCCGCCTGCCGCGCTTTGTTGCGCTGGAGGGTGAGTCGCTCGATCATCTCCTTGGCATTATCGGTCGCCGTCTTCATCGCAATCATCCGCGCCGAGTTCTCCGCCGTGAACGCTTCCATCAGAGAGATATACATCTTGGAGGTCACAAACTGCGGCAGGAACTGATCGAGGATTTCAGGAAGACTCGGCTCCAAAATCGTCTGGATCGGCTTGACCTCCCCTTCCTGCTGAAGGTTGAGGAACTTCACGCAGATCGGTTTGACCGACAGGGCCGAAATATAGCTCGTAAAAATCAGATAGACCGCGTCGACTTCACCCGAGAGGTAGGCCTGGATAATCTGCTGGGTAATCTCGGAAATTCGTTGGAAGTCCCCCTTGCCGGCGATATCGAGCGCATTCAGATGGATCGGCCAATCCCGTTTTTTGAAATAGTCGTACCCCTTCTTTCCAATCAGCATCAACTTGACGCTCTGCGCCTTGTGCTCGGCAAGAAATTCTTCCGCCCGCGCGATCACGTTGCCGTTGTAAGCGCCGCAGAGACCGCGATCCGACGTGACGACCACCAGGCCGATCGACTTGACCTCCCTGCTCTCGAAAAAAGGATGGGTAAACTCCTCGCTGAACTGCTGAAGATGAGAGAGGATCATCTCCATCTTTTGAGCGAACGGCTTGGCCTGCCGGAATTTCTCCTCGGACTTCTTGAGGCGGGAAGCGGCGACCATCTGCATGGTCCGCGTGATCTGCTTGGTCTTCTGGGCGCCGCGAATTCGCTCGCGGAGCTGCCGAAGGGTCAGAACCGGCATCTCTAACGCGCCTCCACCGGACGCCACTCCTTCTTAAAGGCGGTAATCGCTTCGTCCATCTTCCGGGTCAGCTCGTCGGTCAGCGCTTTGTTCTTTTCGATTTCGAGGCCGACATCCGGATAACGCTCATCCATCATTTTCAGATAAGCCTTCTCGAACCGGCGGACCTCCAGGACCTCGATATCGTCCAGGTGCCCGGACGTTCCGGCATAAATCGACATCACCTCATGAGAGAGCGAATACGGCTGGTACTGGTCCTGCTTTAAGAGCTCGACCATCCGCTCTCCTCGCCGGAGCTGCGCCAGGGTCGCCTTGTCGAGGTCGGAGCCGAACTGGGCGAAGGCGGCCAATTCCCGATACTGCGCGAGGTCCAAACGCAACCGTCCGGCGACCTTTTTCATCGCTTTGGTCTGCGCGTTTCCGCCGACGCGGGAGACCGAGAGACCGACGTTGATCGCCGGCCGGATGCCGGCATAGAAGAGATCGGTCTCCAGATAGATCTGCCCGTCGGTGATCGAAATGACGTTCGTCGGAATGTAGGCCGAGACGTCGCCCGCTTGGGTTTCGATGATCGGCAGCGCCGTCAATGAGCCGGCGCCGAGGCTTTGATGAAGCTTCGCCGCCCGCTCCAGAAGACGGGAGTGGAGATAGAAAACGTCGCCCGGATAGGCTTCGCGTCCCGGCGGACGCCGGAGCAGAAGCGAGAGCTGCCGGTAGGCCGCCGCATGCTTCGAGAGATCGTCGTAGATCACCAGGGCGTGCCGGTTGGTGTACATGAACTCTTCGCCGATCGTGCAGCCGGCATACGGAGCGATATACTGCATCGAGGCCGCTTCGTTCGCGGTCGCGGAGACCACGGTCGTATATTCCATGGCGCCATATCGCTCCAATGTCTTCACCACCGCCGCCACGTTCGACGATTTCTGGCCGACCGCGACATAGACGCAGTAGACGCCGCTTCCTTTTTGATTGATGATGGCGTCGAGCGCGATCGCGGTTTTTCCGGTTTGACGGTCGCCGATGATCAGCTCCCGCTGGCCCCGGCCGATCGGAATCATCGCGTCGACCGCTTTCAATCCGGTTTGAACCGGCTCATGCACCGACTGGCGCTGAACCACGTTCGGCGCGCGGCCTTCGAGAGGCCGGGATTTATCGGTGACGATCGGCCCTTTCCCGTCGATCGGACGGCCGAGGGCATCGACCACCCGCCCTACCATGGCATCGCCGACGGGGATCTGCGCGATCTTTCCGGTCCGCTTGACGACGTCGCCTTCTTTAATGTTATTGGTCGCGCCGAAGAGAATCGTTCCGACATTGTCCTCTTCGAGGTTGAGGACCATGCCCATCACGTTGCCGGGGAAGGAGACCAGCTCGCCCGCCATCACATCGTCGAGACCGTACACCCGAGCGATTCCATCGCCGACCTGCAGAACGCTCCCGACACTTTCCAGATGGAGCTCGCTTTCATACTGCTCCAGCTCGGTCTTGATAATGGAGGTCACTTCTTCCGGCTTAAGTGCCATGCCACATTCTCCTTAGTCATCATTTAAATAAAAAAGAATTACATTGAAGGACCTTGAGCGACGCATAAGGGGCAATTCGAACGGCTCAAGGCAAAAGACTGTATACTATAAACTTTTTTCAAATGGGTTGTCAAGATTCTGAGGGAGCATTTCTGGGAATTAAACACATGCAAGGAGGAGATTCGTTCGCCGGCAGCAGATTGGAACGTGAAACGGGTTACCCGCCTGCGGAACGTTTCTTGGGAGATCGGATATCGATCATCTTTTCTCCACGGATGTACTCCCGCGTCTTGTCTTGAACCTGGTCGAGTTGTTTGATGATCTCGCTGATCCGAAGGCCCATCTCATACATGATCTTGAGCTTGCTCCGGACCTCCTCCGGGAGGTCTTTTCGTTGAAGAAGCAGTTGCGCCTGCCCGCAGATCACGGCCAACGGATTGTTGATCTCGTGCCGGACCGTCAGGCTGATCTGCCCGATCGCCTCAAGTCGTTCCAGCAGGACCTTTTCCTGATAGGCCCCTTCGGTGGCAAGGAAGCGGCGGACCCGGGAGACGACTTCCCGCGGCTCGACCGGCTTGACCAGATAATCGTTGGCGCCCCCTTCGATCCCCTGAATCTTGGCGTCGATATCCGATCGGGCGGTGAGCATCAACACGATCAACTCTTTTGTCTTGGGGTCTTTTCGAATTTCGTTGCAGACCTCGTAACCGCTCATCTTCGGCATCATGAGATCGAGGATCATCAGGTCCGGCGCCTCTTCGCGAACGCGTTCCAGCGCCTCTCTGCCGTCATAAGCGGAGGCGACGGAAAAACCGGCCCCTTCCAATGCATCCCGGATGATCCGGACGGTGTCCCGGTTGTCGTCGACGACGAGGACTTTCTTTTTTCCCCTCATGAATCACTCCACCTTCTCCCTGCAAGCAGGGAGTCTATCCTTCTCTCCGAACAGCCTCCGTCATAATCAAACCGACGCTCCGATGAATCCGCGGCAAGGAACTTTCCCGGTTGAGTGGAGGGACAGCTCAGGTTTGGCCTTCAAGAAATCCTCCTGCAAGGATACACACTTCCTGATGGCAATTCAATCCTCTCATGGATGATGCCCGATACGGAAGAAGGTCTTTATAAGGTCAGTGAGAAAGGCGGGTCGGGTAACCTGTTCACCCGATGATTAGGCAACCGGGAGGGCTCTTAACCTCTCTCCCAACTCGTCCAATTGTCGTTGAACGCTGGCATCGATGAGGGTGGTTCCGGTCGAGAAGACAAATCCGCCGAGAATCTCCGGGTTCTCCAAGTAGGTCAACTCTAATGTGCGGCCGACTTCGGCTTCGAGTTTTGATTTTAACCGGGCGAGCACTTCCGGGTCGAGCGGGTGAACCGTCGTAAGCGTTCCCTTCAACACCCCGCGCTTGGCATCGTGAAGCTTCGGGTAGAGAGCGAGGATATCTTCCAGATAGTCGATCCGCCCCTTGCGGAGAAGAAGCCGGACAAAGTGGATCATCACTTTTTTCGCCTCTCCCTCGAAGATCCGGCCGATCAACGCTTCTTTCTTCTCCTCAGGAACGCGAGGGCTCCCAAGAAAGCGGCTCAACGCCGGATAGCCGGCGGCCGCCTGCCGGAATCGATCGATCTGCTCCAGGATCGACTCCCCGAGGGCATGCCCCTCCGCGACCTCCAACAGGGCTTGCGCATACCGTTCCGCCGTGACCTCGCTTTTCATTTATTTAAAACCCTTCAATTCGTCGATGTACTGCAAGACCAGCTCTTTGTCCTTCTGCTTGTTCATTTCCTGACGGACGATTTTCCCGGCGGCGGAGACCGCAATGGTGGCGATCTCATCTCGAAGCTGGGCCTTCGCCTTCGCCATTTCACGTTGGATATCTTCTTTTGCCTTTTCCAGAATCTGGTGCGCCTCTTCTCGAGCCCCTTCGGCGATCTCTCTCGCCATCCGCTGCCCCTCCACCACCGCCTCTTGAATCCTCAAGCGCGCCTGGTTTTCGATCTCCGAGAGCTTCGTATCATACTCGGTTTTCATCTGGGCCAAGGACTCTTTCCCCTTTCGGATCTCTTCGAGCTCGGAGGCGATTCGTGTTCGCCGCTCATCCAAAACGCCGAGCAACGGCCCCCATGCGAATTTCCGCAATAACCAGAGGAGAAGAAGAAAACCGACGATCTGGGTCAAGACCTGTTGAATATCAATTCCCACTTCATTCCCCCTCAAAAAACATCAGACGTCGCATCGGGTCTGCCGGCCGGCGGCGATCTTCATGCGCTTTCTGCCGACAGGCGCCCGGCAGCCCCTTCTCATCCGATTCTTCCTTGAAGGATGAAAACCGTCAACAAGGCGTAAATGGTCAAGGCTTCAATAAACGCCGCCCCGATGACCATCGCCAACTGAATCCTCGGCGCCGCTTCCGGCTGGCGGCCGATCGCTTCCATGGCGGCGCTCACCGCCCGGCCCAGTCCATAGGCCGATCCGATCGCAGCCAACGCGACGCCTAGAGGAAGTGCAAACGCTAACGCAATTGCTGGTGTCATTGTCTCTCTCCTTTTATATGATTATCTATCGTTTATAAAGCGGGGGACCTTCCCCCGCGGCTCAGTGATGTCCTTCTTCTTCGTGAGGAAGCATCAAGAAAATGTAGATGGTCGAAAGCAACGAGAAAACGAGCGCCTGGATGGAGCCGAGCAAAAGGGCCAACAGATAAAAGGGAAATTGAAGCGGGAGGCCGACGGGACTGTTGATAAAGCTAAGAGCGGCGATCCCCAAGATCAGCATCTGGCCGATCAGGACGTCTTCTCCGAAAATATTGCCGAAAAGCCGGACGGAAAGACTCAACGGTTTGGCCAATTCTTCAATCACATGAAGGGTTACATTAAACGGGACGGAAACGAGCGCAATGAGGAAACCGGCGACCCCTTTCGGGCGGGGGCTTCCGGCCAAATGATCCAGGTAGCCGAGGATCCCGTTGGTGCGGATGCCGGTGAATTGAACGTAGAGAAAAACGGTCAGCGCCAATGCCACCGTCGTATTGAAGCTGGAGGTCGGGGCCTTCATCCCCGGAACCAGTCCCATGATATTCATGGTCAGGATGTAGAGAAAAAGGGTGCCGATAAAAGGGGTGAATCGTCTGCCGCGAGGTCCGATGACGCCGGTGACGAAATTATCGAGCGCCTCGACCGCCATTTCGACCAGATTTTGGAGCTTTCCCGGGACCAATTGGGGTCGGCGGGTCGCCTGTCTGGCGACGAAAACCAACAGAAAGATCGCGATCCCGGAAAAAATGGGATTCTCGAAGTGATGGAGAAATTCGATCACTTTGGAAGGGGGGGCATAATGGTTAAGCAGGGTAATGATATTCGGCGGCTCTAACGCGGCCAATCCTCCCGCGGCCGCCATTAAATTGAATGCAACCTCTCCAGTCAATTATCGCTCCGTATGCATGATAGATGAAGACCTTTCGAGGGAAACCTGGCCGACCGCTTTTAAAACAATCACGATAAACGGCAAGACGAATCCCAGAAAGAAGGCTCCAAGAGATAGAGGAAAAAGATACAAAACCAGAAACAACAGACCATAAAAAAGCGGGAACTTCATCCCCAAATAAGAGAGCATCTTCGCTTTCGAGGATCCCTGAAAAAGGGAGCCAAAGAGCCTCTGCAGAATCCGGAGGTTCAACCCGCTCAGAAACAGACCGATCGACACGCCCCATGTCACCGACATCGGAACAGAGGGGGCGAGGAATACAAACAGAACCGCTCCAATCACCCACGAGACCCGGATTGTCCGATCGATAAAGTCAGGTGTCACGCTGCCCTTTCTCCGTCGCCCGCTTGATCACCGAAATCGTTTGCCTCACCCCGGAGATCGCTCCCATCGTCGTAAAAAAAGCCATCAGCCAAGGAGAGGTGCCGAACAGCCGATCTAAAAAACTGCCGATGAAGTAACCGACCGCCGGTCCGGCCAACAGAACGACGGGAATGCTGGTCAGCAGCGCCACCTGCCGCCATCCCTCATATTTCGGATCCGGACCGTTCATTATAATGGAGCGGGTCGGCGACACCCGCATGCAGCAGACAAATTCTTGGAAATATAGATCATCCATCCACCGAATGTCAAGAGATTCCGCCGTGAATCTTAGATCGAAGTGGGGGGCCGTCAAGAATGGAGGAGGTCGTAAGGGGTTCAACACGATAACCCTTACAAAAACCTGACCCGGTGCCTTCTGTTGGATCTTACAAAAAGATTTGGATGGAGTGGAGCGCGGCGCGGATGAGCGGTTCGGGATAAAGGCCGATAAAGAGCGTTGCAAAAGCGGTCACCCCGAGCGCCACGGTCAGCGGCGGAGAGAAAGAGAGAGGGGTGCTCCCCTGCGGCTCTTCCATATACATCACCATGACGATCTTGAAATAATAATAAAGAGAGATCGTACTGTTGAGAATGCCGATGACGGCCAGCCAGTAAAACCCGCCCTGAATCGCCGCGTTGAATAAAAAGAGTTTTCCGACGAAGCCGGCCGTCGGAGGAATCCCGATGAGCGAAAGGGCAAAGAGGACAAAGGCCGCCGCCACCGCCGGATGGGTCCGGGCCAATCCTTTAAAGTCGCTGATCTGATCCCCCCGCGAATTGAATCTGCAGAGAAGAATAATCATCGTAAAGGCGCCGATCGTCATAAAAATATAGGCGACCAAATAGATGAGGATCGATGCCATGCCGATCTTTGAAGCGGCGATCAGTCCGATCAGAATATAGCCGGCGTGCGCAATAGACGAATAGGCGAGCAGCCGTTTCACATTGGTCTGGACCAGGGCGGCGATGTTTCCGACGGTCATCGTCAAAACGGCGATGATCCAAAGAAACTGCCACCAAGTGCCGTAACTGAACGACAGCCCCGAGATAAAAACGCGCAACATCGCCGCCAGCGTCGCCGCCTTGGAACCGGTCGAAAGAAAAGCGGTCACCGTGGTCGGGGCCCCTTCGTACACATCGGGCGCCCACATGTGGAAGGGGACGGCGGCGATCTTAAAAGCAAAACCGGCGGTGAGCAAGATCAGCCCGAGGATAAGGGTCGGGCTCCCGCTGATATTCGCTTGAGACAGGAAGGCTTGGATCGCCTTCAGGTTCGTCGTTCCCGCGGCGCCGTAGAGAAATGCAATTCCATAGAGGATCAGGCCGGAGGTGAAGACGCCGGTCAGAAAATATTTCATCCCCGCTTCCACCGACTTCGCATCTTTTCGCATAAAGGCGGCGAGAATGTAAAACGACATCGACATCAGCTCCAGCGAAAGGTAGAAGGAGAGGAGGTCGGTCGACGCCGGCATCAACATCATTCCGACCGTCGCGAAGAGAACCAAACCGTAATATTCTCCCAGATGAACCCGCTCGATCTTAAGATAAAGGGTTGAGACAAGGATCACGAGGAGCGCGATGATCAGAAAGAGGACCTTGAAAAAGATGGCATACGAATCGAGTGCGATCATCCCCGAGAAGGCCGAGACGGTTTTTCCCCAAAGGGGAATGATCAAGAGACCGGAGACGACCAGCGCGCCGATCGAGAAATAGCCGAGCAGATCCCGTTTCTCTTTCGGCACAAAGGGCACCATCACAAAAACCAGACAGGCCAGCAGCGCCAGGACCAACTCGGGAAGAATCGCGATCATTCCGAGATCGGACATCGGGGTCGTCATGGCGTCTCTACCTCATGGACCGTCTCGGCAGCCGGGAGCTCGATCGCCGCGGGGGCGACCGGCGCTTTTTCCTTTTCCGCCGCCATCGGCTTATTCTCCCAATTCGGATTCACCTTTTGAACGATGTTGATGATCGCCGGCTCCATGATCCGGATAAACGGCTTCGGATAGAGCCCGATCCAGAACATAAAAAGAATCAGCGGCGCCATATAGGCGATTTCGCGCCGGTTCATATCGGTGAGATTTCTATTCTCCGCTTTGTCGATCGTGCCGAACATCATCCTCTGGAAAAGCCAGAGCATGTAGGCCGCCCCGAGAATAATTCCGAGCAGGGCCACGGCGGCATAAATTTTATTGTATTGAAAAGCGCCGACCAAGATGAGGAACTCCCCGACAAAACCGTTCAAGCCGGGAAGCCCGATCGACGAAAACATCGTGATGGCAAAAAATACGGCGAAGATCGGCATCTGATAAGAGAGCCCGCCGAAATCGGCGATCAGACGGGTGTGGCGGCGCTCATAGATCATGCCGACGATCAGGAAGAGGGCGCCGGTCGAAATCCCATGGTTGATCATCTGAAGGACGCTCCCGGTGATCCCTTGCGGATTGAGCGCGAACATCCCCAGCATCACGAAACCCAAGTGGCTGACGGATGAATAGGCGACCAGCCGCTTGATATCCTTTTGCGCCAGCGCCACCAGCCCTCCATACACAATCCCGACAAGCGACAGAATCGCGATGAGCGGGACAAAGTAATGGCTCGCCGCCGGAAAGAGGGGAAGGCAGAAGCGGACGAAGCCGTAGGTCCCCATTTTCAGGAGGACCCCCGCCAGCAAAACGCTCCCCGCCGTCGGCGCGTCGGTGTGCGCGTCGGGAAGCCAGGTATGGAAGGGAAACATCGGCACCTTGACCGCAAAACCGAGAAAGAAGGCGAGGAAAAGCCAGAACTGGAAAGGCCAGAGGGGAAGGTTCATCTTCGAGAGTTCGATCAGATTGAATGTAAATTCGCCGGTTCCGTATTCGGGATTCCGATTCAGGAAATAGAGGGCCAAAATCGCCAGGAGCATGAAGAGGCTGCCGAAAAGGGTATAGAGAAAGAACTTGATCGCCGAATAAAGCCGGCGCCCCCCGCCCCAGATCCCGATGAGGAAATACATCGGCACCAGCATGACCTCCCAAAAGATATAAAAAAGGAAGAGATCGAGCGACATGAAGACCCCCAACATGCCGGTCTGGAGAAAGAGGAGCGAGACGTAGTATTCCTTGACCCGCTCGTGAACGGCGGTAAAGGAGCTGACCACCGCGATGGCGCAGAGGATCGTCGACATCAAAATCAAGAGGAGGCTGATCCCGTCGATTCCGAAGTGGTATTCAACCCCCAAAGTCGGAATCCACGACCCCTTCTCGACGAACTGCATCTCGGCCCGGGAAGAATCAAAACCGAACAAAAGGAGAAAGGAAACCAGCATATCGACGATCGTGACACCGAAGGCGGTGTACATGATCTTCTTATGATCATCCTTGTTCAAGAACAATAGGATCAGACAGCCGATGAGAGGAATATAGGCGACCAAGGATAAGATGGGAAAACCGAAACTGTTCATGAATCCTCCCTAAAACATAAAAACGACGGCAAGGACCACAATCCCCATCACCATCGCCAGGACATAATTTTGAACCGCGCCGGTCTGCAGCCGCCGCAACCCCCGCGCGCCGACATCGAGGGTGGCCGAGACGCCGTTCACCGTGCCGTCGACAATATAGATATCGAAGATTTCCGAAATCTTACTCTCCATGAGGGTCACCCAACCGGAGGCGTTCACCAGACCGTCGAGGACCCACTGATCGAAGGTCCAAAGAAAATTTGCGAACCAAAGGAGCGGCCGGACAATGACCGCCTGGTAGATCTCATCCACCCAGTATTTGTTGACGAGGGCCGTATAAAGTCCGCGCGCCCTCTCCGCCAGCAGGTTGGGGAGTTGCGGCTCCTTGATATAAAGATGACGTGCCAAGGCCCATCCGGACACCGCCACCACCGTGGAAAGGGCCATCAGCCCCAGCCCCACGGCCAAAGAGGGATGATGTACTTCGCCCCCTTTCGCCAGGATCGGGGAGAGGAAATGATGGATCCATCCCGATTCGGGGGGAAAGCCGACGACCATACCGATCAGAAGGGAAAAACCGGCGAGAATCATCAAGGGGATCGTCATCGTCGAAGGGGACTCATGAATATGATGCGCCACCTCATGATCGACCCGTGATTGACCGTGGAAGGTCATGAAGAGAAGGCGGAACATATAAAACGAGGTCATCAGGGCGGTAATCACGGCGACCCCCCAGAGGAGATAATGTCCCCCGACGAAGGTCGATACAAGGATCTCATCTTTGCTCCAAAATCCGGCGAGCGGCGGGATTCCGGCGATGGCGATCGTTCCGATCAAAAACGTCTTATAGGTAATCGGAATCTTGTTATAAAGTCCCCCCATCTTCCGCATGTCCTGCTCCCCGGAAAGCGCATGGATCACGCTTCCGGAGCCGAGAAAGAGGAGCCCCTTGAAGAAAGCATGCGTGAAGAGATGGAACACGCCCGAGACATACGCCCCGACGCCGCAGGCAAGAAACATGTAGCCGAGCTGGCTGACGGTGGAGTAGGCCAAGACCCGCTTGATATCGGTCTGTACCAAGCCGATCGACGCGGCGAAAATCGCCGTGATCGCCCCGACCACCGCGACCACCTCCATGGAAAAAGGGGCGAGGGCGAAGAGGGCGTTCGACCGGACCACCATGTAGATCCCCGCCGTCACCATTGTCGCGGCATGAATCAGGGCCGAGACCGGGGTCGGCCCTTCCATCGCATCGGGAAGCCAGACATAGAGGGGAACCTGAGCCGATTTCCCCATGGCTCCAATGAAGAGGAAGAGGGTAATCGCCGTGGCGACCGACTCGGTGGCCAGGTTCGCGTTCGGAAAGACGTCGAGATAACGGACCGAGCCGTAGGTCACGAAGATGGTAAAGATCCCCATGAGAAAACCGGCATCGCCGATCCGGTTGACGATGAACGCCTTGTTGCCGGCGGTGGTGGCCGACGGTTTCTGATACCAAAAGCCGATCAGCAAATAGGAGCAGAGCCCCACCCCTTCCCAGCCGACAAACATCAGAAGATAGTTGTCGCCGAGGATCAGGATCAACATCGAGAACATGAAGAGGTTCAGGTAGGTGAAGAAGCGGGCGTACCCCTCGTCATGATGCATGTAGCCGGCGGAGTAGATATGGACCAGCAGCCCGACCCCGGTCACCACCATCAGCATGATTGAGGTGAGCGGATCGATGAGGAAGGCGATGTTGACCCGGAAATTGGCCGAGGCGATCCACTCGTAGAGCGTAATGGTCGTGGCAGGAGCGCCCGTCGCCATCGAGATGAAAACCAAGCATGAGATCAGGAACGACGCCGCAACCGCCCCGATGGCGACCAGATGGGCGCGCTCTTTGGTATGGGTCTTCCCGAAGAGCCCGTTAATCAGGGCGCCGAGCGCGGGGAAGATCGGAATAAGCCATGCAAGCTGAATCATTCTAAATTGTCCTACTTCCGATGAAGATGAGACGGGAGAAAAATTCTTCGAATTACCATCGCATCAGGTTGATTTCGTCGACATTCATGACCGC
Organism: Candidatus Manganitrophus noduliformans; assembly: GCF_012184425.1. Taxonomy (NCBI): domain Bacteria; kingdom Pseudomonadati; phylum Nitrospirota; class Nitrospiria; order Candidatus Troglogloeales; family Candidatus Manganitrophaceae; genus Candidatus Manganitrophus; species Candidatus Manganitrophus noduliformans. Next base: position 79,466 of record NZ_VTOW01000004.1, on the reverse strand, counting down.
CCGAACGCGATAGAGCGCGATCACCAGGGCCAGTCCCAGCGCCACCTCCGCCGCCGCCATCGTCAACACAAAAAAGACAACGATTTGTCCGGTGATCGATTGGAGATAATATGAATAGGCGACAAAGGTAATGTTGGCCGAATTCAGAATCAGCTCGATCGAAAGGAGGACCATGATGACGTTTCGTCGAACCAAGACCCCCGTCACGCCGATGGCGAACAGGGCAAATGCGAGAAGAAGATACCACTCTAAAGGGACCATCTGATTACACCATCAAACCGAATCGTTGCCGAATAAAACTCACAGCGCCTTCTATCCTTCATTTACAATGCGGCGCGCTTGAACCGTCAGAGACGCATCCTCCTTCATCGTTTCACGAGGGGAGGGGGCTTCAACATGATCGGCTTTTCCGTTTCCCGCCGTTCCGGGGAGTTCCGATTTCTTTTTGGGAGCGCTTCGTCTCCCCGCCAGGAGAATGGCGCCGAACATCGCGACCAGTAAGATAAACGAAGCGATTTCAAAAGGAAAAATAAAATCGGTATAAAGAACTTTTCCTATCGACTGGGTATGACCGGCCGCTCTCACCGACTCAACGGTAAACGTCCCCTTCTGAGCGATCAGTTCCGTCTTGAAGGCGGCCAAGAACATCAGACCGAGAATGACCCCTCCCAGGAAGATCCCCACCGGAAGCTGGCGGTGGAGATAAAATCGCTCCTGCTTCGGGTTGAAGAGCATCAGGACGAAAAGATAAAGGACGAGGATCGCCCCGGCGTAGATGATGATCTGGACCGCCGCGATAAACTCGGCGTTTAACAGAACGTAAATACCGGCGACATGGATAAAGGTCACCAGAAGGGCCAGGGCGCTGTAGATGAGACTCGGCGACGCCACCGCCACCACCGCGCCGCCCAGGATCATTGCCGCAAAATAAAAAAAGAGCAGTTGCGCCGTCACTAAGCCGCCCCTTTCTTGGCGGTCGGGAATCCTTCTTCCTTCACCTGATTGAAGAAGGCGAGCCGCTCTTCGGTATACTTCGGACGCTTCTGACGGCTCGGGAAGTATTTATCCCCCAGCGCCAGCATCATCTCCTTGTCCATGATGAGGCTTCGTTTGTTGCCGGTCGCCATTTCATACTCCTTGCTTGAAGCCAGGGCGTCGACCGGACAGGCCTGGACGCAGAAACCGCAGAAGACACATTTCGTCACGTCGAGAATGTATTGCTTCGCATAACGCTTCTGCGGCATATCCTCCCGCTCGGCGCTGACGACAGTGATGCAATGCGAGGGGCAGGCCGCTTCGCAGAGGGCGCAGCCGACGCACTTCTCGGTCATATCGTCGTAGCGGAGGTGGACGATCACCCCCCGGTAGCCGTCGGGTAGATTCCGCTTCTGGTGCGGATATTGGTTGGTGATCGGCTTCACGAACAGATGCTTGAAGGTCAAGCCGAGCCCTTTTCCGATCTCCGCAAACGAAATCTTCTTAATCCAGTCGACTAAATTTGGCATGATTTCCTCTAGCGATTAAGAAAGTAAACAATCGTCGATGTCACCAAAATATTCGCCAAGGCCAACGGAAGCATGACCTTCCAACCGAAAGCCATCAGCTGATCGAAGCGCAGTCTCGGCACCGTCGCGCGGAGCCAGATATAAAAGAAAAGGAAGAGGTAGACCTTGCCGATAAACCAGACGACCGGCGGGATGAACTCCAGGAAGGGGAGCGGCGCGTGCCATCCGCCGAGAAACGCCACCGTCGCGATGCAGGAGACCAGAATCATATTGGCATATTCGGCCAGGAAGAAAAAGGCGAATCTCATCCCGGAATATTCGGTAAAGAAGCCGGCGACCAATTCGCTCTCCGCCTCCGGCAGGTCGAACGGAAGCCGGTTCGTCTCCGCGATGGCGCAGATCAGGTAGATCACGAAGGCGATCGGCTGGACGATAATGAACCACTTCCAGAAGCCTCCCCCCTGCGCCTCGGTCATTTTCACCATTGAAAGCGACTGGGAAAGCAGGATCGGACCGACCAGCGCCAATCCGAGCGACAGCTCGTAGCTGATCACCTGCGCCGCCGAACGGAGGCCGCCGAGGAGCGAGTATTTGCTGTTGGAAGCCCACCCGCCGAGCAAAATGCCGTAGGCGCCGAGCGAAGCGAAGGCCAGGATATAGAGGATGCCGACGTTGATGTCGGTGATCACCGGTTTTAATTCGAGCGGACCGATCTGTATGCTGTCCCTCCCGAACGGAACCACGGCAAACCCGATGAGCGCCGGAATGAGGACAAGAATCGGAGCCGCCGAGAAGATAATTTTATTGGCGCCGGCGGGGATAATATCTTCTTTGAAGAAGAGCTTCAAGCCGTCGGCGATCGGCTGCAGCAATCCGTGGGGGCCCACTTCCATCGGCCCCATCCGATCCTGCATGTCGCCCAAGACCTTCCGCTCAAGATAGGTCAAGTAAGCGACATGCAGCAGGACCACACCGAGCACGCCGCCGATCTGGACCAGAATGACGACCAATTTTAACATTGCATCCATGTTTTTATATGACCTATACGACTTACAGGTCCTGTCGGACCTATAGAATTAAATTATTTTACCGAGACCGACACCTTCGAGAGGGTGACTCTTCCCCGCTCAGTGTAGAGGGCCCGCGTTTTCGGGTCTGTCGACACCGGCAGCAGCCGCTTGATCTCCATCCCGAAATGCTCCGGGAAGAGGAGCGTTCCGGGCGCCACCTTCTTGCTCAATTTCACAGGCGCCTGGATCGCCGCTCCCCCGCCGTCGGCGGAGATCTCGACGACCTCTCCATCCTCCAGACCCAACCGCTCCCCGTCGTCGGGGTGCATCAACACCGCCTCTTTCGGGAAAAGACCCAAGAGCCCGCCGGCATAGGTCGACATTTTTCCGGAGTGGAAGAGAATCTGGCCGATCTGAAGGTCGAAATGCCCGTTCGACGCCGAAGGGGCCGGAGCGGCCACCCGTCGGGTCGCCGTCTGAGCATGTGCCGCAATCTTGGCGGCGATCCCCTCCGGCGAGGAAGCGGGCCATCCGGCCGGGAGCGCCATGACGATCTCTTTCCAGATCGCATCGGCGTCTTTGTATTGGAACGACTCCGCTCCAAACTTCTTTCCAAGGAGAGAAAAGATCTCCCAATCGGGCTTGGCATTGCCGAGCGGCTCGATCGCTTTCCGAACCTTCTGGATCTCCCCTTCGTGGTTGGTGAAGCGACCTTCCTTCTCGGCGTAGCTCGTCGCCGGCAGGACGATGTGCGCCAGCGCCGTCGTCTCATTCGGGAAGAGCTCCTGGCAGATCAACAGATCGAGCTTGCGCAGCGCCTCTTCCACCTTTTTCTGGGGAAGCGAGCGGAGCGGATTCTCTCCCACCAGGTAGAGCGCTTTGATCTCTCCCCGCGCCGCCGCGTCGATCATCTCGCTGAGGGTCAGTCCGCCGGCGGTCGGGGTCAAACCGGGAAGGTATTCGGTGACACCCCCCATCTCAACCGCCCCCTGCGCGTTGTTCTCCTTCGCCAGGGCGAGGATGCCTGCACCGGGCTTGTTGACCTGTCCGGCCAGGATCGCCAACTCGGCAAGCGCCACAACATTTTGGTATCCGTTTTCGCTTCGGGTGATCGCCCGACCGAAGAGCAACACCCCGCGCTTCGCCCCGGCGTAAAGGGACGCCGCCGCCCTGAAGACCGCCTCGGCAACCCCGGTCGCAGCCTCGATCTGCGCAAAGGAGATTCCGGCCGCCGACTGCTTCACCTTCTCGATAAAGGGGGCGGGCGCGGAAAGGGGGGCGCTTCCTTCGACCAGCGCTTTGGTCAGTCCGAGAATCGCCGCTCCCTCGCTCCCCATCTTGATCTGAAGATGCTGGGACGCCAGCCTCGGCAGGTGGCTCCGGTAGGCATCGCTCTGCCGGTTGAAGGCATCGACCGCGATGAGCTTCGCCCCCCGCTTCTTGATCGCTTCTTTCACTTTAAGACCGGTGATCGGGTTCGACTCGGTCAACTCCCCGGCAAATGCGAGCAGAACGTCGGCTTCGACAATGTCTTCATACCGCGCCAGCCGCGTCGTCCCGAAAACATCGTTGAGACCGGCGACGGCATTGATGTGGCCGTAGCGGGCGCCGCTGTCGATATTCGGGGTCCCGATGACCTTGCGCATCAGCTTCTGAAAGAGGTAAATCTCTTCATTGGTGCAATGGGGGGAAATCATCCCGCCGATCGCCTGCGGTCCGTATTGGGCTTTGATGTGCTTCAGACCGGCGACGATTTTGTCGGTCGCCCCTTCCCAGGTAGTCTGGAGCTGCCGATCTTGCACCCGGACCGTCGGACGGGTCAGCCGGTCTTCATGATTGATCGTTCCGTAGCCGAAGAAGCCGCGGGCGCAGAGGTCCCCTTCGTTTCTACCGGTTCCCAACTCCGAGCTGACCCGCTTCACGTCGTCTTTCACCGCCTCAAGCGTCATCAGACAGCCGTCGCCGCAGTAGTTGCAGATTGTCTCGGTCTTCTTCAACTGCCAAGGGCGGTAGTCGTACATCGCCAGCCGGCTGGTCAACGCGCCGACCGGACAGATCTGGATGCAGCCGCCGCAGAATTCGCAATCGAGCTCATGTTGCGCGAACGCGCCGATTTGGTGATGGCTCCCCCGGTCGATCGAGCCGAGCGCGTTGGAATCGATCACTTCATCGCAGTAGCGCACACACCGTAAACAGGAAACGCAGCGGTTCATCTCTTTTTCGATCAACGGGCCGAAATAGGTCTTCTCAAAAACCCGTTTGTCTTCGGTGAACCGGCTGGTCGTCGGAGAATAGGCATGGGCGAAATCTTGAAGCTGGCACTCTCCCCCCTGATCACATTCCGGACAGTCGAGCGGGTGATTGCCGAGAATGAACTCCATCACGCCGAACTGCGCATCTTTGACCCGGGGAGAGATCGACGAGACGATCATCCCCTCCGCCGCGGGGGTGCTGCAGGAGGTCTGAAGCTTCGGCATCTTCTCGACCTCGACGAGGCACATCCGGCAGTTGGCGTCGGGCTTCAGCTTCGGGTGGTAGCAGAAATGAGGGATCTCGATCCCCGCCCGCTTGGCCGCCTCAATAAGAAGGGTTCCCTTCTCGACCTCGATTTCGGCCCCGTTGAATTTAATTTTCACTTTATTGCTCATCAATGACCCCCCGCCATCGCCAACACCACGTTGGGACGGAACGGACAGCGCCGCTCCTGGATGTGGGTCTCGTACTCTTGTCTAAAATGCTTCAAGGTCGAGAGGACCGGCGCGATCTCCGCGTCGCCGAAGGCGCAGACGGTCCGCCCCTCGATCCGTTTGGAGAGACTGACCAGCAGGTCGAGGTCTTCCATCCGCCCCTGACCATACTCGATCCGTTGGAGAATCTTCAGCAACCAAGCGCTCCCCTCGCGACAAGGGGTGCACTTGCCGCACGACTCGTGATGAAAAAACTCCATCAGGTTCATCGCCGCCCAGATCATGCAGGTATCTTCATCCATCACCGTGACCGCTCCCGATCCGAGCATCGAACCGGCCTGCGCGATCGACTCAAAATCCATCTTCACGTCGAGATGTTCCTGCGTGAGAAACGGCGCCGACGCCCCGCCGGGGATGATCGCTTTCAACTGCTTCCCCCCTCGCATTCCCCCGGCGTGCTCGTAGATCATCTCCCGCATCGTGATCCCCATCGGGACCTCGTAGTTGCCGGGCCGATTCACATGGCCGCTGACGCAGAAGACCCGCATGCCGGCGCTCTTGGGGGTGCCGAGAGAGGCGAACCACTCCGGACCCCGGTTGATGATGTAGGGGATATTCGCCAGTGTCTCGACATTGTTCACCACCGTCGGCTTTTGATAAAGCCCGTGGGTCGCAGGGAACGGCGGCTTGGTTCTCGGCTTGCCCCGCTTTCCCTCGATCGATTCGAGCAGGGCGGTCTCCTCGCCGCAGATATAGGCGCCGGCGCCGCGATGGAGCACGACGTCGAGATCGAATCCGGTTCCGAAGATATTTTTTCCGAAGAGCTTCGCCTCGTAGGCCTCATCGATCGCCCGCTGGATGATTTCCGCCCCCAAATCGAATTCCCCGCGGATATAGACATAGGCATGGTGCGAGCCGATCGCGTAACAGGCGATCCCGATTCCCTCCAACATCTGATGCGGGTCGTTTTCAATCAATTGCCGGTCTTTGTACGTTCCCGGCTCGCTCTCGTCGGCGTTGCAGCAGAGATACTTGGGGCCCGGGTGGTCTTTTGGAATGAAGCTCCACTTCATTCCGGTGGGAAACCCGGCCCCCCCTCTTCCGCGCAGCCCCGATTTCTTGACGAGCTCGATCACTTCCGACGGCGGAATTCCCTTGAGGACCTTTTCGAAGGCGGTATAGCCGCCGGTCTTCCGATATTCATCGAGCGCTCCGGTATAACCGGGCTGAGCCATATTCTTCAACAAAACCAGTTCATATTTCGGCATCAGGACTTTCCTCCCAGCACCGGCAGCTGAAACGGCCCGGAGGCCATGGCACTTTTTCCCTCCCGCTTCAGATCGTCCAAGAGCCGGTCGACCTTCTCGGGGGTCAGGTTTTCATAATAACGGTTGTTGATCTGGACCATCGGGGCGGTTCCACACGAAGCGAGGCATTCGACCAATTTGAGGCTGAAGAGGCCGTCCGGGGTCGTCTCGCCGACCCTGATCCCGAGGCGGTTCTGAAGGTGCTCGATGATCTGGCCCGCACCGACCAGCGCACAGGAGAGGGTCTTGCAGACCTGAATGACGTGCTTCCCAACCGGCTTGAGATTGTAAAGGCTATAGAAGGTGGCGACATCGTAAACCTGGACCGGTGTCAGTTCCAGAAGCTCGGAAACGTCAACCATCGCCGCTTCAGAAAGATAGCCAACCTCTTTCTGAGCGATATGAAGCGCAGAAAGGAGAACCGACCGTTTGTCTGGATACTTCGGAAACTCCGCTTCAATGGCTGCTTTGGCTTTATCGGATAAGACTTTGAGTCTCATGTTCTTTGTTTCCCTTTACTCGAACGACCTTACCTGTCGCATTCTCCCATGACGATATCGTAGGTTCCGAAGATCGTGACGATGTCGGCAATCATATAACCCCGCGCCATGTGATCGAAGGCGCCCATATGAATGAACGACGGCGGACGAATGCGCAGACGATACGGCTTGTTCCCCCCGAGGCTCCGGATATAAAATCCGAGCTCTCCCTTCGGGGCTTCCGTCCCGCAGTAGACCTCCCCTTCCGGCACGTCGAACCCGCGGGTGGCGATCATAAAATGATGGATGAGACTTTCCATATCGGTCATAACTTTGTCGCGCGGAGGATAGGTGATCGTCGGGAGATTCGCCATGATCGGCCCCTGCGGGAGTTGGTCGAGACACTGCTTGACGATCTTGGCGCTCTGCCGCATCTCCTCGACGCGGATCCAGTAACGGTCGTAGGTGTCGCCGTTCTTTCCGAGCGGAACCTCCCACTCCACCTTGTCGTAAACCCCATACGGCTCGGCCTTACGAATATCATAGTTGACCCCCGAGCCCCGGAGCACCGGGCCGGTGAGGCCGAAGTTGATTGCATCTTCCGCCGAGATGACGGCGATGTTCTTGGTGCGGGCGATCCAGATCCGATTGGTCTCAAGAAGGGTGTTGTACTCGACGACTTTTTCCGGGAAGGTCTCCAGGAACTTGTACAGCCGATCGATGATCTCCGGGGTGAAATCGCGATCGACCCCGCCGACACGGTAGTAGCTCATCGTGAGGCGGGCGCCGCAGATCAACTCGAAGAGATCAAGCAGGACTTCCCGCTCCCGGAAGGTGTAGAAGAAGACGGTCATGGCGCCGATATCGAGCGCCTGCGTCCCCAGCCAAAAGAGATGGCCCGCCAACCGTTGCATTTCGGCGACGATCGTCCGTATATACTCCGCCCGCTCCGGCACCTGCACCTGGAGAAGCTTCTCCACCGTCCGGACGAAGGCGTAGTTGTTGGTCATCGCGCAGACGTAATCGAGCCGGTCGGTCAGGGGGATGATCTGGGGATAGGTCGAGTTTTCAGAGAGCTTTTCCACGCCGCGATGAAGGTAGCCGAGATGCGGGGTCGCCTTGATGATCGTCTCCCCTTCGAGATCGAGGACGATCCGGAGCACCCCATGGGTCGAGGGATGCTGCGGACCCATGTTAAGGAGCATGTCTTCGGTCCGCTTCACCCCCTTTTCGGCGACGAGGACCTGGTCGAAATCGTCATCATCATCGTACCGAACGACATCGGGCGGAGTGACTTCCATCTTCTTTTTCTGCTCAAGCTCTTCCATTACTACCCTAAAATAGCCCGCTTCTATCGCAACGGGCCGAATACCGATTGTTCTGTTTATGAGGGCATAAACTCAAAGGTGTCCCGCCACCCTTTTCCCTCCACCGGGAAATCCTTCCGGAGGGGGAAACCTTCATCGTAATCTTCGGTCATCAGGATGCGGCGGAGGTCGGGATGGTTGTTGAAGACAATCCCCATCATGTCGTAAACTTCCCGCTCCATAAAATCAGCCCCCTTCCAGATGCCGGTGACCGAGTCAATGGCGCAGTCTTCTTCGGGGACACGGGCCTTGATCCGGATGCGATGGTTCCGTTGAATCGAATAAAATTGGTAGATCATCTCGAATCGAAGCTCCTCGTTCGGGAAATCGACCGAGCAGATATCGGTGATCATGTCGAAGGAAAGGGCCGGATCGTCGTGAAGAAACCGGCAGATATCGACGATCTTCTCCCGCTTGACCGAAACGGATACCTCCCCGAGGGCCTCGATCGACCCGACGAAGGCGTCCGGAAATTTCTCCTGAATTTTTTGGGCAATCGGATGCATAATAACGTCTCTGTAGGGTGTAAACCAAGCGGCCCCTGACGATCTCAGGCGCGCCACCGGCGCGCCTCTACTTGGTGAAAACCTTTTGTTCCATGATTTTTTCCTGAAGCCGCAAGATTCCTGCAAAAAGGGCCTCAGGACGTGGCGGGCATCCCGGCACGTAAATATCAACCGGAACGAAGCGATCGACGCCCTGCACCACGCTGTAGCTGTTATAAATGTTCCCCGACGTGGCGCAGGAACCCATCGAAATCACATAACGCGGCTCCGGCATCTGATCGTAAATTCGCCGGATCACCGGAGCCATCTTACGGCAGACCGTTCCCGCGACAATCATCAGGTCCGACTGCCGGGGGGAGGCCCGAAAAACACCGGCCCCGAAGCGGTCGATATCATATCGGGAGGAGACGGAGGCGATCATTTCAATCGCACAACACGCAAGCCCGAACGTCATCGGCCACAAGGCCGATTTGCGAGCCCAGTTCACCAACGAATCGAGCGAGGCGGTCACGATATTCGACTCGAACTGCCGATCCATCAATCCCATTCGAGCGCTCCTTTTTTCCACTCGTAAAAGAACCCGATAATCAAGATAAACAGGAAGAACATCATCGCAAGAAATCCGGATAGGGGCAATTCTTTTAAAACGACGGCCCAGGTATAGAGAAAAACCACCTCGATGTCGAAGATCACGAAGAGCATCGCAATCATGTAATAGCGAAGGGGAAACATCTGGCGCGCATCGGTCAGGGGATGGATGCCGCTTTCATACGCGTAGAGTTTTTCTTTATAGGGTCTACTGGGACGAACGAGGTATCCGACCAAAATGGTGACCGCGCCGAAGCCGAAGGCAATGGCGATAAAGACAACAATGGGAAGGTAATTGGCCGGTAAAAGATCGGTCGACACCGTCGTCTGAAACCTCCAAAAAGACAGCAGGTTTCACATCATAAAGAAGAAAAAAATTAATGTCAAGAGCTTAAAAAAAGGTTTAAATTGGAGTCCGTCCAATGAAAGCCCGGGTGGGATATTTTTCCCCTGAATCAAGATTTTGAAGACCCGTCCCATCCGCTCCGGAGCCATCAGCTGCTTCATTGCGAGGAACTCTTTCTTCGCCTTTTCCGACCGATCCATCTCCATCGCGTACGGCTCCATTCGTTGTGCAATCCCGAGCCCCATGAGAAAATGGGTTTGATCGGTGAATCCGATCACGGAAAGCCCGGCTTCCTCTCCCGCTTTGGCCAGCGAGGTGAAATCGATGTGGGCGGTCATATCTTGCTCACCGACATGGTCGTAAGGATTCTCGTTGGTGGCATGCCGGTAATAACAGAGGAAGGTCCCCTTGGGACGGCGGGAGGTGTAGAGCATCTCCGCCGGATAGCCGTAATCGATTGTGACGACATAGCCTTGCGCCAGCGATTGTCCGACCCGGCGCATCCAATCGACCGATTGGAGATTGATTTCGATTTCGGTCGGTCGGTCGAACTGGATCTCGATATTTTTAAGGTAATCGAGGAGTCTCGGCGTGGAGGGGGGACCGAGTGTTTCGACAAAACGGTCGTCTTTCCAGACGACATAGATCTCTTGAACCACTTCTCGATCGATCTGAAGACGATGGACCGGCATCGCATCGAGCAGTTCGTTCGAGAAAAGCACCCCGACGAACCGGTCGGGAACCGCCTCTTCCCATCGAACCTGACTCGGGAAGATCGGCTTCAATCGCTTCATCTGTCGCTCCTTGAAAGCGGGGCTTTTTTCAACGATGATATATTGAAGCCGGCTGAAAAAGGAGGGGGCTTCCCGCTGAAAATAGCGGAGGATATCGAAACAGAGGCTTCCCTTTCCGGCCCCCATTTCGACCAGCGTATAACCCGATTCACCCTCCCCGAGGGGAAGAAGCATCTGATGGAATTGCTTGGCAAGAAGCTCCCCAAAAATGGGATGGACCGAGCTGCTGGTGTAATAATCTCCTTCGGGACCGATTTTCTCGCCGGGGGAAGCGTAGTAGCCGAGGGCGGGGTGATAAAGAGCCTCCTCCATGAAGCGGGAAAAGGGGATCGGCCCGTGTTTCACAATTTCATCACGAAGGAAAGCAATCAATTCGGGTTTGGGCATGGTCCTCACTCTACCGAAAAGAGCCGGAAGAATCAATAAGCGGGGCGTCCATCGGGGTCTGGCGATGCGACCGCAAATCGCCTATACTGCAAGCGTTTTGATTCATCGCCTCTTAGAAAAATGTTATAATGGCTTAAATGATCATTTTATTATTCTCCCTTCTCCTGCTCATCGCGAATCCCGCTCACGCTTCGGCATCCACCCCTCGATACGATATCGTGGCCGCCTACTCCGAAGAGGAACACCGGATTTACGGCTCGGAGAAAATCACTTTCACGAACACCGGGGACGAACCTCTCTCGGAGCTTTATCTCTTCCTCTATCCGAACCTCTATCTTGAAAGAGATCCGGACATCAATCAAAACCTGTACAAGCGGGCCTACCCTGTCGATTTTAATCCGGGGGAGCAGATCATCACCTCCATCCAAGACTTAAAAGGTCAAAACCTCCCCTATTTCCCGGAGCTTTTTAAAAAACGGATTCTGATGAAGATCCGCCTCCCCACCCCGATTCCTCCCGAACAGAGCTTCGAGTTTCTGGTTCATTTCATTACGGTTATCCCGAATAAGTATGGAATCTTCGGCTACAACCGAAATATCGTCACCCTACAAGGGGGGTGGCATCCTTATCTCCCGCAATTCTCCGAAGGGAAATGGGACTTTCTCCTCCCCCCCCCGATCAGCCGTTTTCGGATCCGTTTCACCTTAAATGAGCATCTTGACCTGCTTGCTTCCTCTCCACTCGAATTAGAAAGCCAGGAAGGAAGCGACGCGAGTTATTTATTGAAAGCCGATGCGCTTCCTTACTTTTCACTCTCGATCGGAGAGAAGCTCGCCAAAAATGAGAAAAAAATAGGCGAGGTCGATCTTGTCTATCATTTCCTTCCGCGAGATCGCTCTTATGCGGATCAGGCGATGAGAACGGCGCGAAAAGCGGTCTTCCATTTTCTGGAACGTTCCGGCCCGCTTCCCCCGACCCGTTTGCAGATGGCCGAATCATACCTTTACCAGGATCTCGTCAGCGCCGGTTCCAAACTCCTTTATATGAACAACCGGCTCTTTAAGGTTTTTCCGCTGCTGAAGCGGTTCCATGAAGCGAGCATCGCGAGAGGCATTTTCCTTCTCCTTTGGCGGGAGAAGCTTCCCTGGGAGGAGTCGTGGCTGATCGAGGGGATGGCCGATCTGGAATCGGAACAGTTCATGCGAGAACAATATGGAGCAAAACCAAGCCTTGAAAAGTGGCTCAAACCGATTTCTTTTATTCCAATCATCGATGAGATCCTCTATTCCAGGGATCTTCCCTTCCGGCAGACCTATTTTAAAGAAAGGGTCGCGCCCATCTTGAATGAAGATATCCAATTCTTCAACCATCCGCGCCCGGAGGGGACCACGATTTTCTCAAAATTCGGAAACCTCGTCGGCCATGAAACCGTCAAGCGGGCGGTGGAGGATTATAAGAAAAAGATTCAAGCGGGGGAGAAGATCCCCTTTAGAGAGGTCCTCTATCAGGTTTCCGGAAGAAAGGTGGATTGGTTTTTTGAACAATGGCTGAGGTCGAGTCCTGCGCTCGACTTTGGAATCGAGAAGATCGATCGGGAGAAGATTGATGAGGGCTACCGGACCACCCTGACCATAAAAAAACATGGAGACGGGATTGAGCCGCTCGAGATCTTGGCGGTTGAAAAAAACGGATCGCGGATCCCCCTTCTTTGGGAGGGGGATCAAGAAACACATCAAGAGGTCCTCATTACCCCCTCTCCGATCAGCGTGATCGAACTCGATCCCGACAAAGACTCAAGCGATCCCAATCGGCTGAACAACCGGGACCCGCGACTCTGGAAAATACTCCTGAATCGATATGGGGTCAGCTACAACTTCAATACCGGTACCCTCAGTTACAAAGCGGGCCTCCTCTTCCAGCCCGTTTACGACAACAAGAACAGGATCGGGTTCGAGTTTTCCCACAGGGAAGAGGGAAATGCCAGCCGGATCGAGTTCAGCCACATCTTCAAGAACAATCACACCCTCACGCTCGGCCTCTCTTATGAGGGCCCCCAGACGCCCAAAGACAAGCCACCAGAAGAGCCGGCCGGAACCGTTCACGTCGGCTACTCTCTTAGCTACCCGGATATCCCCCTCTTCGCGAGAGACTACATCCAGCGTTTAACGGGACGGTATCCTAAATTCAACATCAGCTTCGGATATGATCAGCGGTTTACCGGGGGCGAATATGAACACCTGGTGACAACGACGATCGATCTGCGCCGGGTCTTCTCCTTTTCCAACTACCACGAAATCGGAACACGGTTCTTTATCGGCCAAACCTTCGGAGATCTTTTTGAGAACAGCCGCTTTTTTTTGGGCGGGGATGATGGAATGCGGGGTTTCACGCCGTTGCGATTTGAAGGAGATAATATGGCGTTGATTTCGGTGGAGTACCGATTCCCCCTCCTCTACGATACCGATCTGAATCTGGCCGGCACCGCGCTGACCCACACGCTGCAGGGAGCGCTCTTCGCCGATACGGGAATCGTGACCGATTCAAGAAATGTTTTTCAGTTTACCGAATATAAAAAAGATGTCGGCGCGGGCGTTCGGTGGCATCTTGATTTCTTGGGTTTCTACCCGGCCACGGTCCGGTTCGACGTGGCCATTCCGGTCGGCGCAACCATCAAGGCGGAGAAGAAACCGCACTATTACCTCACCGCAGGGGTGCCTTTCTGAGGATTCGTTACTCGTTTGTCGTGAATCGTTAAACGTGGAAAGCAAGACGGTTTACGAATAACGTTTAACGAATATCGATTCTCTATGCAAGGAAGATCTTATCTCGCCCCATCACCTTTGCCTTGTACATCGCTTGGTCGGCGAGGCGGATCAGATCGGTCTTATTCTTGGCATGCTCCGGAAACCCGGCGATCCCGAAGCTGGCGGAAAGATGAATGGAGAGTCCCTCTCTTTTTAGAAACTCATGGGTGCGAATGGCGTTTCGAACGCGATGCGCGATCCGGGAAGAGGTCTCCACGTTGGTCTCCGGGAGAACGACGACAAACTCGTCCCCGCCATAGCGCGCGATGATATCGACCTCCCGAAGCGTTTTTCGGAGGATCTGGGCCACCTCGATCAAAACCTGACTTCCCATCAAGTGGCCGTATTGATCATTGACCAATTTGAAATGATCCATGTCAAGGAAGATCAGCGAGATACAGGAGCCGTAGCGCTGACATCGCTTGATTTCGATATCGAGCGTCTGGTCCAAAAATCGGAAATTGTAGAGGCGGGTCAGGTCGTCGGTCGTCGCAAGATCGGACATCTTCTGGTAGAGCGAGGAGCGCTCGATCGCCAGGGCCGCCTGGTCGACCAACTTTAACAAAAGATCGAGATCGTTCTGATCGAACGCTCTTCGGTCCGACCGGTTGATCATCTGGATCACGCCGATCACTTTCCGTTTGCTGATGATCGGCACGGAGAGGACCGATTTCACTTTTGTATGAGGATAAAACTCGCTTCGCTGGAATTGCGTCTCCTTCGAGAAATCGGTGATGAGCAGGGGAATTCCCTTCGCCGCGACCCAGCCGACCGGTCCCTCCCCCCATTTGTAACGAACCCCCTTGATCGACTTCGGATTGATCCCCTTCGTCAACTCGAAATAAAGTTCATCCTTCATCTCATCACTCAAGAGAAGCGACCACGATTCGCCTCGGACCATTTTCTGAGCGGTGCTCATAATGACCCGGAGCATTTTCTTTAGTTCAAGGGTTGAGGTGAGGGCCTTCCCGACGCTGATGAAATAAGCGAGCTCTCTCGTTTTTTGGCGGAGCTCTTGTTTTAGGCGGGCATTTTCTTGAGAAAGAAGGCGAAGAGGCGGGTCATTTGAAATAGACGTTTTGCGTGAAATAGATGTTTTGCGGCCTGATCGGATTTCGGTGTTTCTTTTCTTCACACTTATCTTCCGTGGCACTTCTTATATTTTTTCCCGCTCCCGCAACTGCAGAGATCGTTCCTTCCGATCTTTTTCTCGGAACGTTGAACGGTCCGAACCGGCGCCGAATCTCCCCGGTTCAGCTGCATCTCTTGCGCCTTGGGGAAAACCTGAGCGATCGGTTTCTTCTCCTCCCGCATCACTTGCACGCGCAGGAGATGCTCGATGGTGTCCCGCTTGATCCGGTCGATCATTGCGGAGAACATTTCGAAACCCTCCCGTTTATATTCGCTGAGAGGATCCTTCTGTCCATACCCGCGCAGGCCAATTCCTTCTTTCAGGTAGTCCATTCCAAGGAGATGGTCTTTCCAATGGGTGTCGATCATCCGCAAAAAGATTTGCCGCTCCAGATGCCGCAACAATTCAGAGCCGATCTCCGATTCTTTTCGGCTGTAGGCTTCCTCGACCCGCCGGACGATTTCCTCTTTCAGAGCCTCTCTTCCGACGGAAGGCAAACCCAATTCGTCTTTGGTGAAGGGGAGATTAAACTGGTGAGAGAGGGTTTCCAGAAGGCCGTCGGTATCCCATTCTTCGGGATAGGCCCCCTCCGGGCAATAGAGCCCCAAGATCTCATCGACCTGTTCTTCCCGGATCTCCTTCAGGTCCTCTTTGACCTGCTCACCGAAGAGGACCTCCCTGCGCCGATTATAGATAACGGTCCGCTGCTTGTTCATCACGTCGTCATATTCCAGCAGCTGTTTTCGAATGTCGAAGTTGTGCCCTTCCACCCGTTTTTGGGCGTTCTCAATGGCGCGGGTGACCATCCGATGCTCGATCGGAACCCCCTCCTCCATTCCAAGACGGCCCATTAAGTTGGAGATCCGATCCGATCCGAAGATTCGGAGAAGATCATCTTCCAGGGCAAGATAAAATCGTGAAGAGCCGGGATCACCCTGCCGTCCCGACCGGCCCCGCAGCTGATTATCGATCCGCCGCGACTCGTGCCGCTCCGTCCCGATGATGTGAAGCCCGCCCAAGGCGATGACCTCCTGTTTCTCGCTCTCGCATGTCTTCTTGATTTTTTCCTTCGCCGCTTCGAGGACCTGCGGCTCCGCGTCGGGATGTTGCGCATGATATTGCTTGAACAAGAATTCCGGATTGCCTCCGAGAAGGATGTCGGTCCCGCGTCCGGCCATGTTGGTCGCAATCGTCACGGCCCCTTTGCGCCCCGCCTGCGCGACGATTTCGGCCTCCTTCTCGTGATACTTCGCATTCAAAACCGCGTGGGGAACCCCCTTCCGCTTCAACAGAGCGGAAAGGCGCTCCGATTTCTCGATGGAGATCGTTCCCACCAAGGCGGGATGACCGGTCTTGTTCAACTCGATGATCTCCTCGACGATGGCATCGAATTTCTCTCGCTCGGTCCGATAGATGACATCGGAGAAGTCCTTCCGGATCATCTGTCGATTCGGCGGAATGATCAAGACCTCCAAATTATAAATTTTCGAGAACTCGGCCGCTTCCGTATCGGCCGTCCCCGTCATCCCGGCCAATTTCTTGTAAATGCGAAAATAATTCTGGAAAGTAATGGAAGCGAGGGTTTGATTCTCATTGGCGATCTTCACCCCCTCTTTCGCCTCCACCGCCTGGTGCAGGCCGTCGCTCCACCGACGGCCCGGCATCAAGCGACCGGTAAACTCATCGACAATGAGGACCTCGCCGTCCTTGACCACATAATCGACATCCGCCTTAAAAAGGGTATGCGCCTTCAGCGCCTGGAGCACATGGTGCACCAAAGACATGTTTGTGATGTCGTAGAGGTTGTCGACACCGAGCAGTTTTTCGACCTTGGCATTGCCCTCCTCGGTCAGGGTCGCCGTCTTCGACTTCTCTTCAATCGTATAATCCTTATCCTGTTTCAAAGAGGGGATGACCTGATTGACCCGATAGTAGAGGTCGGTTGAATCTTCAGACGGACCCGAGATGATCAGCGGGGTTCGCGCCTCGTCAATTAAGATGCTGTCGACCTCATCGACAATGGCATAATTCAATTCCCGCTGGACGAAACTCTGCGGGTCAAACTTCATATTGTCTCTGAGGTAATCAAATCCGAACTCGTTGTTGGTCCCATACGTCACATCCGATCCATAGGCGATCTGGCGTTCGCGATCGGTCGAATCGTGCTGGATGGTTCCCACCGTCAGTCCGAGGAATCGATAAAGCTCGCCCATCCATTGCGAGTCTCTTCTCGCCAGATAGTCGTTCACCGTAATCACATGAACGCCGCGTCCCGTCAGCGCATTGAGATAAACGGGAAGCGTCGCGACCAACGTCTTCCCTTCGCCCGTCTTCATCTCGGCGATCTTCCCCTCGTGCAGGGCCATCCCTCCCACAATCTGTACGTCAAAATGGCGCATCCCGAGGACCCGTTTCGATCCCTCACGAACCACGGCAAAGGCTTCCGGCAGAATGGCTTCGAGTCGTCTGGATAATTCTTCGTCGGTCGGCGTCCCCTCCGCAAGCTGTTGACGGAAGGCGGCTGTTTTCTCGCGGAGCCCATCGTCCGAGAGCGGGGAAATCGATTTCTCAAGCTCATTCACTTTGGCCACGACGGGCCAAAGCCGCTTGAGCTCCCGGTCATTTCTGCTCCCGATGACCTTCTTTAATAGAATATCTAGCATTGCAATTCCCTTAACCTAAGAGAGTACTTCTCAAAATGTTTTGATTATATCATAGAACATTCACCGTTACTATCTGCCCCCAAAAAAAAACCCCGACAAGAAGGTCTTGTCGGGGTTGAAACCGCTCCATTCTATTCCTTTATCACGTTGGCAGCCTGCGGACCCTTCTCACCCTGGATAATCTCAAACTCGACCGTTTGTCCTTCAGCCAATGTTTTGAACCCCTCCCCCTTGATCGCTGAAAAATGGACAAACACATCTCCCCCATCTTCCCGTTCAATAAAGCCATACCCCTTCTTTTCGTTGAACCACTTGACTTTCCCTTTCACCGCCATCTGACCTCAAACCCTCCTGCTGCCCATCTTGATCAGCCTCCCCGGCCCGAACCAGGATGGGGTGTTGATAATCCAGAGAGAAACCCGCGCAGTCTCTCCCCCCTTCAAAGAGAAGAACTTCTCCTTCCCTTGAGCTTTCTTAATTTAAAATATATCTCATTGGATTAACGGGTACGTCATTCACATAAATTTCATAATGGAGGTGAGGTCCGGTGGAGAGGCCAGTGCTTCCAACGTAAGCGATGACCTCTCCCCGCTTTACTTTTTGTCCGACTTTCACTGCTGCCTTCGCCAGATGGCCATAATAGGTGGTAATTCCATAACCATGATTGATCTTGACCAGCTTTCCGAGTCCACTATCAAATCCGGTGTAACTTACCACTCCGGCCGCCGGTGCGATGACAGGGGTATCCTGGCGGGATGCGATATCAATACCGTTGTGCTTACTCACTCTCCCGGTAAAAGGGGAGACGCGATTACCATAACCCGATGTCAGCCAACCGGTCGTCGGCCAGATCGAAGGGGTCGATGCCCACAAAGATTGGCGGCTCCGGACTGCTTCGGTCAATTCCTGAAAACTCTTTTCTTGCGCGATCGCTTTGGCCTGAAGATCTCCTAAATCGAGTTGAATCGACGTCATCAACTTTGAGGAATCGGGATGGGATAGACCGACCTCTTCCGGCCCGCCCAATCCCATCACCCCCACTTCTTTCCTCGGCCCGATGTCGGTAATGACGCGCAATTTCTGGTCCAACTCGATCAAACGGTTCATCTGATTTTTCAGATCATCAATACTCGTCAAAAAACTTTGGATTTGGATTTTTTGGGTTTTTGCCTCTCTTCGAAGGTCTTTTAGTTCGGTGATTTGGCCCAGCATTAAAAAGTATTGTACGAAAAAGCCGGCGAGAACTAATATGAGGACCGATGAAAACCCGATTAGATATTTGCAGGTTTTTTTACTGAGCGAGAATCGGTATGGTTCTGATGTGGGACTTGGGAGAATTACAACCGTATAGGAGTCGTCAGTCTTCCCCATTATCTCTCTCCTAAAAATTTGGCCGGGATGGTATCACAGCCATTTCCGATTTGTCAAGCTGGATATCCCCCGAAATCATAAATCCCGGGCCGTAACACGCTCTATCGCCTCTCCACAGCATTTAAATCTATCAGTTTTTAACCTCTTGTCAAGACAAAACTAAGATATTACTCCTAGTCAATTAACCCAAAATTAGATTTATTTTTTTGGGATACTTTTCTTTGAAACAACAACAATTACAATATGATATTCATTTAATGTTTTATTTCGACTCGAAACCGATTCACGCGAAGCGCGGTCTCTGGGGGTCATCCGCTTTTATCTTACCAAGGTGATGCCGAAATTAAGATACACCTGTGATTTATTTTTGAGAAATTTAGATTCCTTTTCCAGAATTCAAGGCAGGAGAAATATGTCACGGCCGGGTATTCCCTCGAATCCAATTGAGGTAGTCCGAAGATCCTTCTATCAGGGGGAGGGCGATAATTTCCGGCACGGAATAAGGATGGCGTCTTTTCACTTCTTCAGCAAGCCGGGCGAAGCACTCTCTTCTCGTTTTTAGGATCACCAGCGCTTCCTGCTCCTGAGATATCTTCCCCTCCCACGAGAAAATCGATGAGATCGGAGAGAAGATATTCGCGCAGGCGGCCAGTTTCATTTCAACAAGCGCCCGCCCGATCTTCTCCCCTTCTTCTTTGGAAGGGGCGGTCATCAGAACGACGATTTCATCCATAGGACAATTCGATTCGGCGGGAAAATAAACGGCGAGGCGGTTTCGTCGGCCCGGGTATCTTACTGCCGGGCGACCTCGTTCCCTCCTTTATAGACGGTCGGCGTGATGAAAATCAAGAGTTCATTTTGGATGTCTGTTTTTGTTTCTTTTTTAAATAACCAGCCTAAGATGGGAATCTTTGAGAGCCAGGGGACGCTCTTCTCTCCGTGCGACTCGTTACGGGTATAAATTCCGCCGATCACGACCGTCTCATTGTCTCCGACTAAGAGATCGGTCTCAGCGGTACGTGTATTCAAAGGAGGGATGTTCTGGACCTGACGATTAAAATCGGGTTCTTTCTTTTCCGTTTTCACGTGGAGCAATATTTGATTGTCCGGTGTAATATGGGGCGTTACGGTGAGCTCTAGTTTCGCATCGATGACAGTGACCCCTGATGTCGTTGTGGCGCCGGCTATCGTCTCCGTCGAGGAGGTTGAGGTCGACAAAATCGAAGTTGTCGGTATGAGGATTTCGGTTCCACTGGAAATTTTCGCTTCTTTATTGTTTAAAGTGAGAACGCGGGGATTGGATAAGATCTTCCCTCGCCCAGTATCTTCCATTGCGGAAAGCTGAAGATCCAGTTGGAGGCTCGATCCCGCATTGGCGAAGGTAAAACCCAGCCCTCCGCCCGAGCCGACACCGACCGCCGCCGGGAGATTGACTGCAAAATTATTCCCGGATAGGCCGGCCCCTCCCGTCAGCGCGTTTGAACCGGTCGTCGAGGTCGTTCCCCTCGTCGCTCCGGTTACCTGGAACCGATCCGACTCGTACGCCCCTCCCCACTGGACACCCAACTCCCGCGCAAAATTCGAGTTCACCTCAACAATTCTTGCTTCAATCATGACTTGAGGGGTCTTGCTGTCGAGTTGTTTGACTACCTCATTAATTTTCGCCATGTTCCAGGCATAATCACGGACAACCAAAGCATTTGTTCGGACATCGACCGTAAGGCTTCCTTTTTTGGTCAGCAGCCCTTTCACGCTCTCCTGCATCTCTTTGGCACTCCCGAAATGGATCGGGATGATCTTCGTCGCAAGATCGGCCTCTCCTTCACCAAAAGGAGATTTCATCACGCGGATAATGTCCCCCTCCCGGAAAGAGGTCAAGTTGTTGATTTTCAAAATCGATTCGAGCGCCTCCTCGAACGTGACCTCCCGGAAGCTGAGGGTCAACTTCCCGTCAACATCGTCACTGATAATGATATTCAGGTGATTCTCTTGACCGAGGGCGCGAAGAACATCCTTCAACTCGGCATTTCGGAATTCCATCGAAAAGAGGGAATCATCCTTTTTAAGCGAGATGGACGCGCGCTCGGCCGCTTCCTGTGCATCCGCCCGCATCGCTGCGGGGACAAAAATCAGGAAGAGGGAAAAGTATATCGCCACATTGATGAGAGCCCCTCTAGGCCGGGCCGTGAAAAATGCGTTCATCGAAGATCCTCCGCATGTAAGCGTTCATTACTTCGCTAAAAATGAATCGACTTTCAATTCCATTATCTTAGAACCTTCTCTGAGAATCACCCGATCGGAGAGGATTTCTTGCACCATCATCCCTTCAATCCGATCCCCCAGACGAAGAATACGGTGATTGATGATCGCCGCCCCTTCCCCATCCCGATAGATGATCGCGCTCAAAGAAAATGCTTTTCCGGCATCGTTCTCGACACTGTTCAACAGCGCCTGCTCGGGCAGTGGGGCCGGAAGAATAAACGGATCCCTTCCCCAATCGGTCGCACGCTGCTTCTCTTCAAGAAAAGCGCGATTCATGTCGATCAACGAAGGAGCATTCTGGGCGGAGAAAACAGGCGAGGTGAGAAGGAGCGAACAAATAGACATGATGACAACGGCCATTTTCTTCATACGCCTCCTCCCTTATAAACCTGTAGGACCATCTCGGCGATGACGTCGGGACTGGTCTCGGCGGTTGATTCAATTTTGAGACGCTCGATCACAATGGGGCGCGGGAGACGCTCCAGCGCCGAAATATAATCTCCCAGATTGAAAAATCGGGAGCGGCTCTTGACCTGAATCTGCAAGATTTCATAGCCTTCTTTCTTTTCAGCCGGACTCGGTTTGAGCTCCATCAGTTGGACCTCCTTGATCCGCGCCTGCCGGCTGAGCTCTTCCAAAATCGTCGAAAGCGACGCATTCGAAAGGAGCAGCGCCGGCTCGGAATCAGAGGGATTGGCCGCTTCGGCTCTTCGCATCAGGACGGGGATCGTGGAGGAAAGCATCGAAATTTCTTGTTGAAGGGTTTTCTTTTGCTGATCGAGTCTCTGGCGCTCCGCCATCCTCGGCTGCAAGAAAAAGAAGACAAACGAATAAAGGAGCGCAAATAAGGTGGAGACGAAGAGAATTCGCTCTCTTTTTGATAACTTTGACCATTGTAATAGGGTCAGCGCGCTCATCTCATTCCCAATTGAACTTCCGGATCGACCTTCTTCAAGCGGGTGTTGATTGAGAAGTCGACCTTCCGCTCGGTATTCTGCCGTGAAAAATCAAGCAGCACATCTTGAAACATCCGGGAGGCTTCCAGTGAGGAGAGAAGATCGGTCACTTTCTGATAGGAGACCGCGAACCCATCGAAGCGAACCCCCTCCCCTGCATTGTTCTCAAATCCGGTGATCCATACCCCTTCCGGAACCACCCGGCTGACCTCGACCAACACCCTCGACCAGGCGATCCGCTCTTTTAAAATCGCCTCTTCCGTCAAGGCGCCCTCCCCGCGGGAGAGGGTCCCCGGGGCCAGCGCCGCCATCTGCTGCTCAAGTTGTTGGCGCTGTTGTAAAATTGCATCGACCTCTCTTTTAAGCAGGATCTGCTTCTTCTCCTCTTGAATATAAAATAGAATAAAAAGAACAAGGAATATCCCGGCCGAGGCGACCGCCCACTGCTTTTTGCGGGGGGTCCTTGCCTGGGCGGCTCCTTCAAGGAGATCCGGTTGAAAGAGGTTAATATGTTCTTTCATCATCCTCATCCGCCCGTTTCAAATAAACGGAAAGCGCGGCCTTAATTGTGAGAACGGAGGGCCAGCCCGATCCCGCTCGAGAAGCGAGGGGCGATCGCCCGGATCGCGCCGACCGATTCCGTTCCGATGATCTCCGCAAGGGGATCATCAATTTCCATCTCGGCATCAAAATAACTTCCAAAATAATCGGAGAAGCCTGGAAGAAGCGCCCCTCCCCCCATCAAGATCACCTTTTTGAAGACCCCTTCCCGGAACTGAGCCCGGTAATAATCGATCGACCGCTGGATTTCTACGATAAACCGGTCGATTTCATTTTTGATGATCGCCTGCGGCCCCTCTTCCGCGCCGAGCCCTTTTTCGCGTTTCAGCTTTTCCGCCTCTTCATACGGGAGGCCCATTTCCCGTTCGAGTCGGCGTGTAATCTGCTCCCCCCCCATTTCCAATCGCCGGGTAAATCGCAGGACACCATCTTTCAAAATCGTCATATCGGTTTTCGCGGCGCCGATGTCGATATAGATGAAATTCCCCGTCAGCTCTTTCCCATAGCTCATCCGAATCGTATTCAGCAGAGAGAGGGGGTTCACATCGATGGCGACAATGTCGAGCCCCGCCCGCTGCATCATCGCCCACTGCTCGCGGAGGGTGCTCCTGTCCGCCACGACCAGAATCAAATCGTATCGCTTCGTTTCCCGCTCCTGACGCCCCCCTGCGATGATGAAATCGAGGATCATCTCCTCCATCGGAATGGAGACCAGCTTTTTCGCCTCCCACTTCACCGCCTCGGCAAGCTCCTCTTTCGGCATGGCGGGGAGGGTTAAATATCGAATCAGAGGCGCCTGGCCGGAAAAATTAATGACCGCCTTCGGCCGCTTTTTCTCTTTGATCAACTCGTCCAGCGCCGCGGTGATATTTTCCTGCCGAAACTCCTGCTCCATCGGAAGCTCTTTGAGTCCGATATCGAGCAGCTTTATTCCTTGCCGCGTCCGGCTGAGCCGGACCACCTTCACCGAGCTCGCCCCGATATCAATGGCCCAAAACGGCTTTCTAAATGGCAGCCATCCCATTAATTTCTCCCCCCTGCGTTCCCTGGCCCCCACCCGACCCCGGCATTTAACTCCTCCATGGCCATCTCGTAAGCGACCTTGTGTTTGAATCCTTTGCTTAAATATTTCCAGATAAATTTAATCTTGAGCAGATCCTGTTGGCTGTACTCCCGGGCTTCAAGGTCCCCCATCGGAATCCGTCTGGGTGTGACATATCCCTTCTGCTCCAAGTAGTAGAGCTTGTGTCTGGGAATATCGATCTTGTGTAAAACTTCCGATGTCTTCATCTGCCTATCGTTCTAAAAGGTGATGAATTTATTTTTCTAATGTTGCGCGAAAAATCATTGCTCAGATCAACGAAATTCCTCGCGGTACGATTCGGTGTTGGCTTCATTTAACGCGTTAAAATTAAATGCATTTAGATCCACCACCTGTGCTTGCGGCGGACTGGTCACGCCATTCTCATCGGTCACCGTGACGTTAAATGTGCTGCTCGTTCCGGAAGTCGGTACCGTTGAAAAGACCAGTTCGAAGTCCCCTCCCTCGGTCAACGGAATCCGATCCGCGGCGGAAGGGGAGGCAAACTGAACAGGGCCGGAGGTCGGACCGGAGGCAACCCAAGACTCGACCAGACTTCCAACCGAGTTCGTTACCAATGCGTAACCATCTTCCGCCCCTCCTCCCCATACCCAGCCGGATGGAACTGAGATCGAAACGCTCTGGGCCGGCGCGCAACCTTGATTCGTAATCGACCATGTCAATGGTTGGTTGGTGCTGGAAAGATTTGTTTCGGTGACATCGAGATTGATCACGTATCCGCCTACATCCTCCGTAGCTGAGACAACCGGACCGGTGCTGTTCCCGCCATTGCCGGTCGCAGAACCTGTGACAGAAAAGGTCGAACCGACCGCCCCTGTGACGGTCGCGGTCCAGGTAAATGTGCCGGAGCTATTGTTGGCGAGAGAGGCGATTGATGCGGGGGCCGGTCCGGTGAAGGCGCCGATCGTCGTAGTCCCCCCCCTCGTGAGAGCAGAGGGAACAATGTTGTTCACCGTCCCTCCTGTCACATTCGTCACCGTCATGACAAACGTCGCAACGTTTCCGGAAAAAAGGCAGATCGGTGTGATCGAAAAGCTTCCTGAAATAACGCCGATCGATACCGGGACGGAGGTCACGGTTTTAGACGTTCTCGTGCCGACACCGGCATAGGCCTGAAATGTGACTGTACCGGGGCCGGAGCCCGTCGTCGTGTAGCTCCAAACCATGGTTCCCGTGGCACCCGCATTAAGATTCAAGTTGGCCGGATTCGAAGTGGTATTAACCGCCACTGGAGTGGGCGGATTGTTGAAGTGAACATACTGTCGTGTCGGCGGCTTGGGGTTCGAGGTCACGCCTGTTAAGTTGGACGTCGACCGATTGGTCACGGTCATCGTTAGGTTAAACGTACCGCCCACAGGCACCGCCGTCGTAGACGGCACCAGGGTCATCAAGAGAGATTTAAGGGTCCAGAGCCCGACGCTCGTTCCGCTGCTTTTGGTGACCGTTGAATCCGACCTGGAAGGGGGCCAGCGGCTGGTCGAATCCTGAAAATACGCCCGGACATCCCGCAAGTCGTGGGTGACATCCGATGAATAACTCCCGGCGACGATGTTTAACGTAAATGTCTTTGACGTGGACGGTCCCACGGGACATCCGCCGATCGTGCAGACGATGGCATCGTTCGCCGTGTTCGCCCGGAAAGTAATTGAGGTCGTGGAGAAAGCGGTCCGGGTCCATCCCGCCGGGGCCGCGGTCGTGTTTGAGAAAACGGTCCCTCCGGTGGCGCTGGTCAGGCGAAACCGCATCTGGTAGATCCGCTGATCCACTTCTCCCCCCGTGCTGCTGTTCGTGATCTGAAACGTGATCGAAGCGGGATCTCCCATGGTAAACTCGACCGGGGTCGGCGCATTGGTCATGGTCGATGTGAAGTTGTAAGCCGCCTCGGCCGCGCTCTGCCCAAAGGAGAAAAATAAGCCTGCCGTCATCAGCATGATCAGCGTCACCTTTATTCGGGTTCTTTCTTCCATTACCGTTGCACTGTCTTGCGAACCGATCGGGCCGCGTTCCCCACTGCGGCCAGACTGACCGTTCCGGTAGAAATAATCTCCGCCTCAAAATCGGGGAGGGTCCCCTCCGCCAACAGCGGCGTCACCGGCCTGCCGTTGTTATGGACGGCGGAGGCGGTCCCATTCTGGCAGCGCGTTACGCCGGTGAGGGTCATCACACCTCCGGCGATCGTCGACCCTGTGTAACTGATCTCTTCCCCCTCGATGTCGACCGTTCCCGCGCCGAGAAACTTCGGATGAGCAGCCGCCGTGAATGATGCGGGGGCTGCGCAACTGTTGGCAAGCGCGACGGTGAGGGTCGTCACCGGATAAACCCGGTGGCCCCGCTCGTGGGCCGAAGCGGCGTTTGACACCCCGCCGACCGTCTGTCCCCGTAATATTCCGGTGAAGGTGTTTCCGGCAATCCCACTGTAGAAGACGAATTCTGCGTCCCCGGTGAGGTCCTCCTCGATCTGTAAAAATCCGCTTGTCGGGAACCGGTTTGTGGTATAAACGCGGATCGGCGCGGTCGAAGTGTCATTTGGGATGCGGGTTCTCAGCATCGTCGCCGGCAGGTTCACACTCACATTAAAAGACCCGGCTCCCAAATTCGTGGCCGGGATGAGGATCGGATCGACCGTGCTCCGATACCACTGAAGGTTCTGCGCCAGGAAGCGCTGGCTAAATTCGGTCCCTCCCTCCGCGACAAAAAAGGCTTGGTCCGATTTCACCTCGTTCATTGCGGAGAATCCCTGCGTGCCGACCAGCGAGACGACGGCAAGACCGAGGAAGCCGAAGACAACGATCAAGAAGACCGCCGCAATCAGGGCGATTCCCCGCTCCGTCTTTAATACCGAATAACCCATGCAGAAAATCCTTCTTCTACTGAAACCGCTCGATCCAATCGATCCGAGGCTGGCCCCCGCCGCCGGACCCGAACTCGACGACAAACCAGCCGATGTCGGCCGACGAATTGGTATTGCTTCGCTGCATCGTGATCTGATCCCCCGCCGGTGATAACGCCATCGTGACCGAGCCGACGCCGACATAGTCGGAATTGGAACCGTTGTTCGGAGCATACGGAGAGCGGCCCATGCTCTGTCCCGCCGCCGGCTGAACCGACGCGAAGGCAACGGAACGGGTCACGTCGACCGGGGTCGCCAAGTTGACGGTCTCCAGTGGATCGCTGTTGGGAAAGGTCTCGCTTCCGTGTTGAACGGTGGAGCCATCTCTTAGTTCGATCGCCTGCCAGGTGATCTCTTCGATTCTGGCGGTCCGCCTTGTGGCGCGATCGATGGTGATCGTGGTCGGGCCGGTCAATTGCGCCCGCAGCATCCGAGCTCCGACGATGTCGTCTTCGTCTTGGCCCCTCGACGTCCGATATCCCACCAGCACGAATGTCTTGCTGACATCGACTGCGATCGGAAGTGTCGCCGTAACGGTTTGAACAGTAGGCCCCCCTTGATTCATCGCCGTTGGACCGATGGTCCCCTTCTGGACGAAAATGTCGGCCGGGTTGGTAAACTCGATCACCTGCCACCAGATGGTATGGGTATTATCGGCATCCGTCGCCCGAAATTGAAGATTGGTCGGACTCGTCAGCTCCCCGAGAATCGGGTCATTGTTATCCCAAGTGACATGGTCCGGGTCGGGCGTTTTCGACCAGGTCACGAAGGCCTGACTTAAAGAGGACACCCCTGCAAAACCTTGTGCGGCGCCGACATTTACCACCGCGTTGCTTTGGGTAATGGAGCCGCGCTGCACGTTGACGCCGGAGGGGTACGCCACCACATACCACCGGATTGTGATCGGCCGAGAGGCGTTCGTCCTCTGTTGAAACCGGATCGTATTCGCATCGAGGATCTGGCCGCGGAGCATTGCGCCGGTCGGCTCATTGTGATTGTGACGGGTATTGAAAAGAAGAAAGGCGCGCGCCGGATCGACGGGAGTCGGTAACGGGATGTCCAGGGTCACGGTGTCCGAAGGATGACCCGAAATCGTGTTCTCGCCCGTTTGAACCGAGGGACCGCTGTTGGCCACACCCACTTCGATGACCCGTCGGCTGTTGCCGAATGCTCCGATGACCGTCCCGGTCGACCGGATCAAACATTGGTTCTGAGTCACCTGCGCGTTGTCTGCATGGGGGGCGGCCGTCGTTCCGTCCGCGCCCCGCTCGGCGCCGGTGAAGCAGGCCGGGGCGCCGCAGACCAGCGCGTCCGTGGACGTTCCGGCATAATCGATCGACTCCGCATCGATGCGGATGCGTCCGTGCGGCGCATAACCCGCGATGGAGTCGACCGGAATCGTCGCGGCGGAACTAGTGATCCCGCCGGCCTGATCGACAAGGGTGGACACCGGATTGTAGGCTGTCCCGACGGTGGTAAAGCTTCCCGCTCCCAGCGCCGTCGGAACGGCGTTGGTCAGCCCGGCGCAGGGGGTTCCCGTTTCGAACTGATACCGGGCCATCTGCATCCCCCCCGCGGCGATGAAAAAGGCCTGATCCGACTTTACCTCGTTCATCGCAGAGAATCCCTGCGTGCCGACCAGCGAGACAACAGTAACACCGAGAAAGCCGAAAACGACAATCAGAAAAACCGCCGCGATCAGCGCGATTCCCCGTTCCGTTTCCAGAATTAAAAAGTGGCTCATACGAAATTCCTTGGATGAACCCGAACCCGATACGCCTGCGATTCGCTGTTCTTTGTGACGGTCAGATCGATTTGAATGCTCCAAACCTGCGTTGCCAGGGTTGCCGGGGTTGACCCGTCTTGCTGAAAGTATGAAAAATTCAAGACAACCGTATCGCCCGCGGCCAATGCCGTTCCGTTTCGTGTAATGGTGTTGCCGGCCGCCGTGGTATAAGCGATGGCACTCCCATTCAAGTCTACAAAACTGAGCGTTCCTGCATTGCAGCAGCCTGGGAGATCGGCGGCGGTTCGGCTTCGCGCCATCCGGATCTCGCGCGCCATTCTCTCGACGGCCAGCCGTCCCTGGTTATTCAGATCGGCGCGAACCTCGCCGGAAGTGAATATTCTCGCCCCTTCCATCAACGGAACGGCGGCGACGGCCGAAACAATTCCCAAAAGGACGATGACCAGGACCAGTTCGACCAGGGTAAAACCGGCCTCGCCCCGCGCGGCACGATTGGCAAAGTTGAAACCTGGAACGGGCACTACCTTTCCGCTCGGTCTCGGTGTTGCGCCAGTTTTACCGTCCGGCAGGCGATCCTTCACCCATCCCTCCGCTTCTCTTCAGTAATTCGTCAAGAGCGTTACTGCAGTTACATTTCCAATAACAGCGTTTGTGATCGTTACATCGACCCTTTTGAAATCGGTCGCCGCGCCGCAACTGTTGAGATTCGTTGCCGGCACAAAACAAACCGCGCGAGCGCAGGTAAATCCCGCCGGCATCGGCACAACGCAGGCACCTGACGCTATCGGACCAAAACCGGCCGCCCGCTTCTGAGCGATTGTTTGGTCAAGCTCCGCCTGGGCCAAAGCGATCGCCTGCTGTGTGATCACCGGGTTGGCGCTTCCGCTGACACTTTGAGTCAACGGAATTAAGATTCCACCGGCAAGACCGATGACCATGATAAAAATCACAATCTCGATCAACGTAAACCCTCGTTCTTGGGCAAAGCCCTGGTAGAGCATAGGGTATATAGGCCTTTTCAAGGAATACTCACACTTCCCGTTTCCGGCTGAACAGCTACCGTTATGGGAACCCCTCCCCCCGAGACGATCACTGTCCCTCCTGCCGTCGGCACCCCGAGTGTATTAAAGTGGACAAAGGTACCGGCGAAGCTCCCCCCCGAGATCGTCACCCCCGCGTAGCTTCCGGCATTGAGGGTCACCGAGAGATTCGCGCCGGGGTTGGCCGGGTCGATTGCATACTCCCCCGGATCAACGCCCCAGTTCCCGTTCCCGTTCGCATCATTCACCACCGCATACCCGTTTGCAGGGGCGGGAGCGGTGTTGAAGTAAACCCGGTGCGGCAGGTTGCGGGTCATGGCGAGACTTTGGGCATAGGCGATGTCCGATTGAAGCTTCCGGGCCGTCGCCGACGCCCTCGTTCCCGCCATATTTCCCAACCGCGGAATTGCCACCACGGCCAAGATGCCAAGGAGAACTAAGACGATGACCACCTCAACTAAGGTGAAGCCTCGCTGATGCACAAGGAATACTCCTTGTTTTGAGGAGGTAGAGATCACCCTAATAAGGCGGAGATTTCCCCCTCCAGCACGTTCCTCCCTGCTTACCGCCGGAAGACTTAGTTGATCCCAACCCCCATAAAAGTCGCCGTGACAGCCGGGGCAGTACCATCTTTAGTAACCGTACAGGTTGCTGTTGCACCGGGTGCAATTGCCCCTGCCGTCACGGTGTAACCAGCCATTGCTCCCCCGAGAAGGAGCGTCTCCGCATCATCGCAATTATCCACTGCAGCTCCTAATGCGTTATTTGCCGTGCGGGCGGCAAAATTCGTTGCCATAGCCGAACCCATTGCACCAGCAACACCATTGGTTGCAGCCTGATTTGCTTCGTTCGAAAGATTGGTAAATTGGGGAATCGCCACCGCCGCCATAATTCCCAAGATCACGATCACCATAACCAGTTCAATGAGTGTAAAACCCTTTTCATTTCGAAGCGTCTTCATTGTTTCTTTCCTCCTTTTTTAGGTGCATGGTGTTCATCAAAATTCCGTTTTTCTTTTTTCCTGCTTTTTACTACATCGTGTTTTTATCTTCGTGTTGTTACCAGCTTTCATATCCCTCTGTACTGGATGCCACCTGGCCCGTCACCGGATCGTACCGGTAATGATTTCCAAAAGGATCCAGCAGATTCCCTTCAGTATCTACAGATTGTGCAATTAAATATTCCCTTGAAATAATTTTATCGTTCACCGGCAAAATATATTTTTCACGGACGAGGCTCTTTAAATCGGTCGGGTAATGCCGCTGAAGCGCTTGGTAAAG
The DNA here is from genome assembly GCF_012184425.1 of Candidatus Manganitrophus noduliformans. Taxonomy (NCBI): domain Bacteria; kingdom Pseudomonadati; phylum Nitrospirota; class Nitrospiria; order Candidatus Troglogloeales; family Candidatus Manganitrophaceae; genus Candidatus Manganitrophus; species Candidatus Manganitrophus noduliformans. The sequence continues at coordinate 48,682 of NZ_VTOW01000004.1, read as the reverse complement.
TACAATCCCGCTTCGAATATTGACCAACCCAGTCTTTAACGTCACTTCTTTCGCCTCCAGCGCCAATTTTTGATAATACGGCATCGCGATGCCGATCAAACCGCCGACCATTATGCAGACACACAGCGTCTCTAAACTCGTGAACCCTTTTTGATTAGGTCTCAACATGGGGCCGATAAAAACAACTATCTGCCTCCTTTAAACACATTGATCAGGTTCCACCAAGGCATAAAGATTGCCAACGCTAAAAAGACAACAACGACGCCGATCACCGCCAGCAGCAGCGGCTCCAGGCTGCTCGAAAGATTTTTGATCGCATATTCCACATCTCGATCGTAATATTCCGAGACTTTCATCATCATCTCTTCCATCTTGCCGCTCTCTTCACCGACGGCGACCATCTGAATGACAATCGGCGGAAAAACCTTGCTGACCTTCATTGGCTGGACGATTCCGCGGCCCTGTCGAGCCGAATCGCGGATATTGTCGACGACGCGTCCTATCACCACATTTCCCACCGTCTCTGAAACGATCTCCAACGTCTGTAAAATTGGGAGACCGGAGCGGGTCAAAGTACCGAAGACCCGAGCAAAACGGGAAAGGGCCGTCTTAGTGAAGATGGGTCCGAAGACCGGAAGCTTCAACTTAAAGCCGTCCCACCAAAGCCGCCCTTGGGGGGTATTGATATATTTTCGAAATCCCCAAAATGACCCGATGGCCGCCGCAAGAATCAAGAGTCCATGTCGGTGAACGATGTTATTAAGCCCGATCATCAACTGTGTCGGGAGAGGCAGTGCGACGTTATAATTGGCGTACAGAGCGGAAAATTTCGGAATAACGAAAGAGACTAAAATAACAAATGCGACAACAAGGGCAATCAGAACAATTTTTGGATAGCGCGTCGCCGCTTTGATCCGAGCGCGGGTTTCTGCGTCATGCTCCGCCAGCATCGCCAGGCGGTTGAGAACTTCATCCAGCACACCGCCGGTCTCTCCCGCTTTGACCATGCTGACATACATCTGGGAGAAAACCTTCGGATGTTTCGCCAATGCATCGGCGAAAGTGCTTCCTCCCTCCACCTCCTTCTGGACCTGGCCGATCACTTTCTTCAGCTTCGGGTTCTCCGTCTGCTCCTCCAGCGCATTGAAACTCGCCATGAAGGGAATCCCGGCGCCGATCAGCGTCGCCAACTGCCGGGAGAAGATGATCAAATCCTCGGAAGAGATCCTCTCGAATTGCGGAAGAAGCTCGGTCAGAGAAATGCCCGGCTTTTCTTCCTCGATCGCAACGGGGATGTAGCCGAGACTGTCGAGATGGCCGGCGACCGCCTCTTTGCCGTGGGTCTCGAACGTCCCCATAAAAAGGGCGCCGTATTTGTCTCTCGCTTTGTACCGAAAAGTGGGCATGTCCTTCCCTATACCTGCGGTGATCCCATCGCACAGTTTTGCAAGTCATATGCCTTTGGGGTATGCTTGAAAGAAGTTGTGAAAATACCATAAAAGTCATGCGGTTAACGGCTTGATTTGAAGAAAGGAAGGACGTTAGAAGTTTAAACTTATGTAGGCCTCCACCCAACCGGGCCGTTTTTTGTCAGGAAAAATCCGCATGGATTGTGGTTCAAAGAGGGGAAGTCTTTAGGTGAGGTCGCCGTCGAATTCCTGGGTGACGCGGAAAACCTCTTCCACGCTCGTCATTCCCTGGACCGCCTTGAAAAGGCCTTCGACGCGAAGCGATTTAAATTTCATGTTCGCCGCATATTTGCGGATCTCGCTGGAAGAGGCGCGCGTCACGACGAGCTGGCGGATCGGATCGTCGGCCATCAGCAGCTCATAAATGGCGATCCGCCCGGAGTACCCGCTCCCCCGGCAGTCGGGACATCCCTCGCCCCGGGCAAAGGTGATCTCCCGCTTCCCGTTCACAAGGTGGGTGAGACCGAGATCGTTTAAAAGCTGGGGGGTGGCGGCGTAGGACTTCTTGCAGGCACTGCAGACTTTTCGAACCAGCCGCTGCGCCGCAATGCCAATCAACGAGGAGGCGATGAGGAACGGCTCGACCCCCATGTCGACCAGCCGGGCGATGGCGCCGGCCGCATCGTTGGTATGAAGGGTCGATAAGACGAGATGGCCTGTGAGGGCCGCCTGAATGGCGATGGTGGCGGTTTCCCGGTCCCGAATCTCCCCGACCATCACGATATCGGGGTCTTGCCGCAAAATCGAGCGAAGCCCGTTGGCGAAGGTCACGCCTACTTTCGTATTCACCGGTACCTGATTGATCAGCTTGATCTGATACTCCACCGGATCTTCAATTGTCACGATGTTTCTTTCAACCGAGCTGAGCTGTTTGAGGGCCGAATAGATCGTCGTCGTTTTGCCGCTGCCGGTCGGTCCCGTCACCAGGACCAGACCATACGGGCGGCGGATCATTTTCTCGAAAACTTGGAGCCCCTCGGTTGAAAAACCCAGATCGGAAAGTGAGAGGAGCAGCTTCGATTTGTCGAGCAGCCGCATCACGATCTTCTCGCCGAAGAGGGTCGGGAGAGTTGAGAGACGGATATCGATGTCGCGATCTCCCACCTTCATCTGGATGCGCCCATCCTGAGGAACCCGCTTCTCGGCGATGTCGAGATCGGCCATAATCTTGATCCGGGAAGCGACCCCCGACTGAAGATTGCGCGGGGCGGTCATCACCTCCCGGAGCAGCCCGTCACGCCGGAACCGGATGCGGAGCACCTCGCCGTCGGGCTCGATGTGAATGTCGCTTGAACCTTCTTTGATCGCCTGCGTGATCATCGTATTGACGAACTTGACGACCGGCGTGTCTTCAGCCAACTTGGAGAGCTCGATGACAGCGTCCCCTTCTTCGGCCACCCCGAATCCCTGACGGTCGGCTTCCCGCGCCGCCTCCTCCAAGGAGCCCGCGCCGGAGTAGTAGCGGTCGATCGCCCTCATTACATCCGATTCTTTGCTCATCACCGGCTCGATCTCGCAGCCGGCGGTCCGCTTCACATCGTCGATCGCAAAGACGTTCAAGGGATCGGCCATCGCCAAGGTCAGGATGGAGCCTTTTTTGTAAAGAGGGATGATCTGATGACGTCGGGCCAGCATCTCCGGAACGATCAGGATGGTCTCCGGCTCGACGATGATGCCGGAAAGATCGACATACTGAATCCCCATCTGCTTCCCGAGAACTTTGATGATATCGTCCTCGGTGACAAGGCCCAGGCTCTTGAGGACCACGCCAATCCGGCCGCCGTGTGTCTTCTGCTCGGCGAGCGCGCGCTTCAGCTGCTCGTTCGAAAGGAGTCCCTCGGCGATCAACATTTCGCCGAGCATCTTTCTTTTCTGCTGCGGTTGCGGCATGGTTGGCTCTTTTTTCAGATGGGTAGGGGCGTATTGCAATACGCCCCTACTATAACAGCCGTCGGACATTTGTCAAGAAAAGGCGCGTGAAACACGGCTAAATTGATTTTTAGACAGGGCTGTGGTAAATTCCGGTTTTGCTCAACCAGGATGAGGATCGATGGGAAAGTTTTTTTATTACCTCGGCAGAGTCGTTCAGGCGACGGGATTGCTTTTGATCCTAAATGTCTTGATCGTCTCCGGGCTTGAGAACGGCAGCATGGGATTTCTATTCAAGTTCACGGTGCTGGGGATGGGAATCTTTATGGTGGGGTGGTTCATCCAGCAGTATTCTTGAACGGAATGAACTTTCGAACAAAGGCCCACTGCACTTCCTTCCAAAATTGGCAGTAAGTCCGCTCGCCCCGAAGAATCCCCAAATAGAGATCGACGGCCCCCGGATGAAGGCGGATCGCCTCCAGGTAGAGGCCGGGGAAAGCATAGATCCACTTCGCCATCCGCGCCGCCCGCTCGAAGTCGGGATAAAAGGTCTCCCGAACGGCCCGGTCGTAAGAGGTCGCCTCACCGCGGCCGGCAAAGGCGGCGCCGATCGCTTCGGCCGCCATCTGTCCGCTGCGGACCGCATAAAAAATTCCTTCTCCGAAGAGCGGATCGACCAACCCGCCCGCATCCCCGATGAGGAGCACCCTTCCCTTTACCAGTGGGGGGGCAGCGCTCCGATAGATCGGGATCGTGCAGCCGTTCGGCGGGACCGAACCCGCTTCGGAAGAGAGCGGGTGCCGTCCAAGAAAATCGGAATAAAGCGCCTGCGGCTTTGGGACCTTTCCCTTAAAATCGGCCACCCCGATCGCCGCCCCGTTCTCCTTTGGAAAGATCCAACCGTATCCCCGCGGAACCGCAAGATCGATCCAGACCGCTTCCTCCTTGTTCCGGAGGGGAACCTCCGTTTCCAGGGCGAAGGCAAGGTGTTTCTTCCAATCGGGATGGAGCTTCCGGGCCACGCGGCCGGCCGCGCCGTCGGCGCCCATCAAAAACGAAGCGGTATCGGGGCCCCGGCGGCTTTGCACCTCCACCCCCTCCGGCGTCTCGCGCCAATCGCGCACCGGGCAATTCTCGACGATCTCGGCCCCCGCCTTTCGCGCTTTCTCGGCAAGGTAGGCGTCGAATCGATCACGACGCACCAGATAGGCGACCGGCTCAGCGGAAGAACCCGACACCTCTTTTTTTCGGAGAAGAAAAACGACTTTTCGGACTTCCCGCTCGACGATCTCTTTCAGGTCGGCGTCCAGGTAGGGAAGGAGGCGAGCGGAGAGGCCCCCCCCGCACGATTTATGTCTTGGGTGAGCGGCCTTCTCCAGTAGAAGGACCGAACGCCCCTGCCGCGCGAGGGCCGTTGCCGCCGCAGATCCCGCGGGGCCGGCGCCGATGATAATGACGTCGTAATGCATGTTCATTCCAGACGACAATAAGGTCGCCCTTGCAGCTTCGCTCTATTCTTCGTCTTTTAACTGGAGAATTTTGACCTTCATTTGAAGCGGCGCGCCGTCCCGGATGACCCGGACAAGGACCGTCTTTCCAATGGGGGTTTCCGCCACAATCGCGGGGAGATCATGCATCTGGGTGACCTTTTTCCCGTCGAACTCCACAATGACATCCCCCCGGACAATCCCCCCCTGCTCGGCCGGGCTCTCCTTCATCACCTCGGAGACCAACGCCCCCTGGTCGTCGTCGAGTTTGAACGCCTTCGCCAGATCGGTGGTCAGCTGCTGAATCATCACCCCCAGCCATCCGCGGGTCACCTTTCCCTCCTTCTCCAGGGCCGGAAGGATTTTTCGGACCATATTGATCGGAATGGCGAAGCCGATCCCTTGCGCGGAGGCGCCGACCGCCGCGTTGACGCCGATCACCTCCCCCCGGATGTTGAAGAGCGGACCGCCGGAATTGCCGGCGTTGATCGCCGCATCGGTTTGGATGTAGCTGTCATACGGGCCGGTGCCGAGAGCGCGGCCGATTCCGCTGACCACCCCCACCGTGACCGTCTCCTCGAGACCGAAGGCGTTTCCAAGCGCCACGACCCACTCGCCGATGTCGAGTTGGTCGGAATCTCCCAAGACGACGGAGGTGAAAGGACCACCCCCCTCGATTCGGAGGATCGCGATATCGGTTTTTGCATCCTTCCCGATCACCCGCGCCGGGAACTCCCGCCGGTCGGAGGTTCGGACGAGAATTTCCTCGGCCGGACGATTGCCCGGCGCGATGATGTGATAGTTGGTGAGAATCAAGCCGGATGAATCGATAAAGAAGCCGGTCCCCAAACTCCCCTCCCGGATCTCCTGTTTGAGCCGGTCGCCGGGGAGGGAGAAAAAATCTTTGAGCGGTCCCCCCCCCTCCCGGGCCAGCTTCGCGGATCGGATGCTGACGACCGCCGCCCGCTCTTTATGGACCAGTTCCGCAAAGGTATAGTTTCGGGAGGTTTCCTCCGCATGCAGAGGAGAGATCACGAAAAGGATAAAAGATAAAAGAGGGAACAATCGCAGCATGCGTCACCGTCATAAGAGAAAAAATGGAGGAGAGACCGGGCCGATCGCCCTACTGCCCGATCGACCAGCCGATGCCGATCTGGGTAAAAAATGAAGTGAGCCGGGTCAATGAGTTCGTGAAGATGAGGAGGCCGACCGCCACCAGGAAAACGCCGCTGGTCGCGGAGATCCATGGCATGTACCGGGACGTTTTCCTGGAATAGGCCAGAAACGATTGAACCCCGATGGAGGAAAGAAAGAGGGGAAGGCCGAGTCCGAACGAATAGGCCGTCAGCAGCGTGACCCCGGTGGCCACCGATCCCGACGCGCTGGCGTAGAGAAGAATCGACCCGAGGATCGGGCCGACGCACGGCGTCCATCCAGCGCCGAAAGCGATCCCGACAAAAAACGAGCCGAGATAACCGGCCGGCTTGCTTTGAAAATGGAACCGGGCGTCCCGCATCAGCAGCGAGGGTTTGATGAGACCCATAATGTAGAGACCGAAGAAGACGATCAGAAGCCCGCCGATCTGCCGAATGACCGACTGATACATCAGAAAGAACCGGCTGATCAGCGTCGCCGAGGCCCCTAGGAGAATGAAAATCGTTGAGAACCCCCCGATGAACATCAGGGAATTTTTAATCGCCACCTCGCGGGCGCGCGCCTTTCCTTCGGGCGAGGTCAACTCTTCCAGGGAGAGTCCGGTGATGTAGGAGATATAAGAAGGAACCACCGGCAAGACACAGGGGGAAACGAATGAAAGAAACCCCGCCGAAAAAGCGATAAAGTGTGAAATGTTTTCCGCTCCCTGCATTTTACCTTAACCCTTCACCTGCACCAGCTTTTCGATGACGCTTCGGCTCTCCTTGTTATTCCAATCTTTTGCGCCGAGAAACCGCTGCACGACCACCCCTTTCCGGTCCACCAGGATGCTCGTCGGAACAACACGGACCTGAAACCGGTCGTTCACCTCGAACTGGTCGTCCATCAACACCGGAAAGGTGAATCCGAAATCTTCCACAAAGAGCCGGACCGGCGGCTCTCCCATCGTATCGATGGAAACGGCCAACATCTCGAAATCGTCCCGGGAATAACTTCGGTAGAGCGCCTCCATCGACGGCATCTCCATCTTGCATGGGCCGCACCAGGTCGCCCAGAAATTGATCAGGACGACCTTTCCCCGATACTGCGAGAGCGACGTCATCCCGCCCCGGAGATTTTTGACCATGAAGTCGGGGGCGAGCGACCCCGCTTCGACGCCGATGGAAAGCGGCCCCGCTTCTCCTCTCTCTTTCTGAGAACAAGCCATCAGCAGTGGAAGAAGGAAAAAGATCGCCAGCGTTCTCTTGATCATCTGCGTATGACATCCGTCGTCGGGCCTTCAAAGAAGGCCCGGCCTCTTTCGATTATTATACTGCCTTCTCAGCCGGTCGCCCAGGGACGATCTAGAACAGCGGCGCGCGGCCCGATCGGAGATCCTGCAGGGCCTTCTTGACGAATTCGGCGCTTTCGGTCTGTGGGGGGATATATTTATACGCCTCGGTCCAGGCCTCGTCCGCCTCTGTGTATCGCTCCAGGTGAATCAGCACCACCCCCTTCGCCCAGAGAACCGACGCGTCTTGAGGAACATTGATCAGCGCCGTGTCGAGGTGGTCGAGCGCCTCCTGGTAGACCGCGCGATTGCCCGGATCGGCGGTGCGGATCAGGACCTCGGCGAGTCCATAATGGGCGGCGTGGCTGCGCCGGTCGAGCTCGATCGCCTTCCGCCACGCCTTTTCGGCATCTTCCCATCGCTCCAGCGCCACATACGATCGGCCCGCCATCAATTGCCCTTGAAGGTCATTCGGGTTGTTCTTCAGCCGCTCTTCCAGGCGCGCCACCATCTCCGCCGGATTGATCGGGGGCATCGTCGCCGCCCCCTCCGCCCCGGCCTCGGCGAACTGTTGCCGCTCCAATTTCCACTGGACGAGCTGATGCATGCCGACCGCGCCGGCGATGATCACCGTCCCCAGAAAGCCGATGAAAACGGGGCCGGCGCCGCTCGGCGACGAACGAGATTTCTTGTTTTTCGGCGGGACGAGACCGATCCCAACCAGCGCATCGAGTCGATCGAGGATCTGGATCAGCCGATGTTCGTGCCCGAGCTTCTGCCGATGGTAGTCGGCTTCAGCGACTTTGGACTGAGCATAATCGAGTTCCAGATCGGAAAGGGTGCGCAGAAGGCTTTCTTTCTCGATCTGAAGATTGATCCGTTCTTCATCCAGTGCAGCCTCATCGCCGACGATCAACGCCGTTTTAGAGCGTTGCCACATCGGGAAAAGAAGAACCAGGATGACCGCCAACAACATCAGACCGGCGGCAATGGGTAACATATGCTTACTCCTTCAGTAATCGCATCATTATTTGTCCGGCTCCAGAGCGCGGATCTCCTGCTCAATCCGCCGCCGGCTTTTCTCGTCGATGGGCGAGAGGTCCTCCGGCGACGCCGGCGACGTCTCAGCCACCCACTTCCGCAGAGTGCGAAACAAAAAGACCCCCCCGACGGCCAGAAGAAGAAAGGGCCCGATCCAAAGAAGCAGATTGAGGCCGAGCGCCCGGGGCTTCAGCAAAATAAAATCGCCGTACCGGCTGACGAAATAGGCCCGGATCTCATCGGGCGACTCCCCCTGGATCAGGCGCTCGCGGACGATCTCTTTCATCTGGAGGGCGAGCTCCGCATTCGACTCCCAGACCGACTCCGATTGGCAAACGGCGCAGCGGAGGGTTTTCGCCACCTCTTTCACGCGGACTTGAAGCTGATCTTCAGTGAGGGTTTGCGCCGTCGAAAGAGAGGTAAAAAGAAGGAGGAAAATGGGAACCAAAACAAAAGGCTTCATCATGACGTCGTTGCCGTTCCATTTAATAAAGGCTCGATCAGCCCTTCCACCAGGAAGGTGTAGGTTTCTCCGACAATCGGGCCGATCTGTTTATGCCGGATCACGCCGTTCTGGTCGATGACGAAGGTCTCCGGAACCCCATACACCCCGTAGTCGATGGAGATCCTCCCCTTCAGATCACGGACATGCTCGAAATTATTTCCATGCTCCTGCAGATACTGCCGGGCGAGGTCTTCTTTGTCTTGATAATTCACCCCCAGCATCACGAAATTCGGGTTCTCACCGAAGCGCTTCTGAATGGCGAGAAGGTTTTGATGTTCGAGCTTACACTCCAAACACCAAGAGGCCCAAAAATTGAGAACCACGACCTTGCCGCGGAATTGGGAGAGGGTCACCTCCCTCGGCTGATAGAGATCGGGCGCCGTAATCTCCGGCGCAGCTGTTCCGACGATCACGGGAGGGATGAAGGAAGGGTTGCCCCACAGACCCTTGTAGAAGAGAATAATCAAGCCGAAAATGCCGACGAGGAGCGCAATCTGCCAGCCGCGGACGCCAGCCGAAGGCGATTTGTTTTCAGCCATCTCTTTCATACTTCTTTCCTCCCCGGCCGGACGGCATTCAGGAAACTCTGCCATCGATTCGACCGATGTTGCAACACCTCTTCCCGCGCCTGCCGCGGCAGAGAGACCGCCCCTTCGGGCGCCGCCGCCTGGGGACGCGCCGCAGTTACTTTCAGCCGGGTCTTTCTCAATATGTTCAAGATCACCCCGATCCCCATGATTCCCCCGCCGTACCAGACCCAGAGGACCAGGGGGTTGTGCAGCGCCCGCACCCGCGCCCAGGTTCCGTCGGGAGAGACCTCCGGGATCGTCACGAACACATGCCCCATCAGGACTTGGTGAATCGCCGTTTCGGTGGTCGGCGTCTGCGAGACGGTATAAAACCGTTTTTGAGGACGGAGCTGCGCGATCAGGGCCTCCCCCTTGTAGACATTGAAGAGTCCCTCCTGGGCCTCCCAATTGACCCCTTGGGCGCCGTACAACCGGATCAATTTAAGCCGATAGGAACCAAGCCCGACCTCATCCCCCGGCTTCATGATCAAAATCTTCTCGGTCTGGTAGATGGTCGAGAAAATGATGCCGATGATCATGACGAGCACGCCGATATGGGTCAGGATGCCGGAGAGGCGTCTCGGATTCTTTTTGTACGCGGTGAGAAATCCCTGCAAACGACCGACCTGTTCCCGCTTCGCCCAAAAGGAGGAGATCTTCGCAAAATCGCGGAAAATCGCCACGGCGACGAAACAGACCACCGTTAATCCGGCCAAGGCGTAACTGTGCCGAATGCCGACGGCCAGGAAGAAGACCAACCCTCCCAAGGCGACCAGGCTCGGCATCAGGAAGAGATCCTTCAGATTCTGGGCCGACGCCTTCCGCCATGGAATATACGGTCCGATCCCCATCAGAAAAACAAGGCCGAGCGCCACCGGCATGAAGACGGTATTGTAATAGGGGGGCCCGACCGAGACCTTCTTGAACTGCAGCGCCTCGACCAGAAGGGGATAGAGGGTCCCGACGAAGACGGTGATCAGCGCCACCAGGAAGAAAAGATTATTGAAGAGGAAGACCGCCTCCCGCGAGATGACCGAATCCATCTCGATCTGGCTTTTCAGCTTGGCTGAACGCAAAATGAGGGTTCCGAAGGAAAGGAGGAGCATGAATGCGACAAAACCGAGGATAAAAAGACCCCGGCCCGGGTCGGTGGCGAACGAATGAACCGAGGAGAGGATGCCGCTTCGGACCAGGAAGGTCCCGATCAGCGAGAGGGAGAAGGCGAGGATGATCAGAAAAAGGTTCCAGACCTTGAACATCTTTCTCGTCTCCTGAACCATCACCGAATGAAGGAAGGCGGTGGCGACAAGCCACGGCATAAAGGCGGCATTTTCGACCGGGTCCCATCCCCAATAACCTCCCCAGCCGAGCTCATAATAGGCCCAGTAGCCTCCCATCAAAATCCCGATCGTCAAGAAGAGCCACGCCGCCAAAGTCCATTTTTGCGTCGCCTTGATCCACTCCTCCCCCAAACGCCCGGAGAAGAGGGCGGCCATCGCGAAGGAGAAGGGGATCGAGAGGCCGACATAACCGAGATAGAGGAAGGGGGGATGGAGCACCATCGCCGGATCTTGCAGAAGGGGGTTCAAATCTTTGCCGTCGGCGGGGACCGGGAAGATCCGCTCGAAAGGATTCGAGAGAAAGAGGGTCAGAAGGAGGAAACCGGTTAAGACGACCGATTCAATTGAAATAAGATAAGGCATGACCGCCGGCTGTGTTTTCCAGTGAATGTGAACCGCCATCATGCAGAAGAGGGCGAGAACCCATGCCCAAAGGAGGAGGGAGCCTTCGTGGCCGCCCCAGAGGCCGGCGATTTTGTAAAAGATCGACAACTTGGTGTTGGAGGTGGCGTAGACATACTTCACCGAATAATCGTGGGTGAGGTAGGCGTAGATCATTGCCAGCATGCCGACCGAGATCAGAACGAAGTTCAGCGTGACCGCCTGGCGGCCGACCTCCACCCAGACGGCGTCCCGCCGCTTCAACCCGACAATCGGGGAGACAATTCCGAGGACCGCGAGAACCAGGGCGGTAATGACGGCGAAATGGCCGAGCTCAATGATCATTGATTTGGACCTCCGATTTTGCTGGCCCCCGGCCCCTTTCGGGGCGACGCATGCGCCGCCCTACTCGACCTTGAGGGTTTTAAAGAAATCCTTCTTCGGGAGCTCCGCCCCCGCATTCTTCATTTCGACCGGCATATAATCTTCAGAGTGCTTCGCCATGATCATATGGGAATGAAACGTCCGATCGGCATCCCAAAAACCTTCCACCACCGCCCCCTGGCCTTCTTTAAAGAGATCGGGCGGCACCCCTTCGAAGGCCACCGGGATAGTCTGGGCCCCGTCGCTTAGGTCAAAGGTGAGCCGCAAGGTATTCGGAACCACCTTGAGGCTATCCTTCACCACCATCCCGGCGACCCGAACCTTCTTTCCGTAATGTTCGGGTGTAAAGGCAACCACCTCCGACGGGGTGACAAAATAGATCAGGTTCTTTCCGAAACTCCCAAAACCCAAGTAGCCGACCCCGGCCAAAACGATCAGGGCGCTGATAATGATGGCTGTTTTTCTACCCGACTTCAAGGGGCTCCTCCGGTTGATAGACCTTTTCCTCTTTAATCTGAATATATAACATTGCGACCCTTCGTTCCATATTAAAAAGAAAAAGACCCATCGGAATCAACGACGCCAAATAGGCCGCCGTAATAAAACCGTAATTCGGGACCAGAGAAATTTTATCCGCTTCAAAAATTTGGGTGGTCGAATTCCACTTTCCTTCGACGACCAGGGTTTTTAAATCCCTCAGGTTTTCCGACTCTTCACCGATGTACCGGACCGAAAATTTGGTCCCCTCTCCGGAGAGTTGGAAGGCGACCGGCCCCCCTTCTCCCTCCTTCACAATGCTGGCCGCCTCCACCATCCCTAAAACACGGACCGCTTGGGCCGGCTGCTCACGAAGAAGGCGATCCGGGGAGATGGAGGTGACATCTCGATTATAACGCTGAATTCCAAGGACCCCGATGATCGCCGTGATGATCAGGACCCCTCCCCACCGGATGTAAAACCGCTTCATTGTCTGGTGGCCGCTCCTTCTTCTAAATGATCGGTTCTCATACATGAACCTTACTGAGCATCCGCCCTCGTTTGGCTTCGAGCAGGCGCTCAAGATAGAGCATTTGCGTCCGGACCATCAGCATGTAGGTGAAGAGGAGATAAAAACCGATCGACATCAGAAGCAGCGGGATAAGCATATCGGAGGCGATGCTGACCCCTCTCGTCGAAATCGAGAGGGGTTGGTGTAATGTCCGCCACCATTCGACGGAAAAATGGATGATCGGAAGGTCGATGAAGCCGACAATGGCGAGGATGGCGCCGTAAGTTGCTTCTTTTTCTTTATCCTCCAAGAAGGTTCGAAGCATCAGGTACCCGACGAGGATTAAGAGCATGATCGTGAAGGAGATCAGCCGGGGATCCCAGGTCCACCAGGTATTCCAGGTCGGCTTTGCCCAGATCGAGCCGGTAATGAGGGCGATCAGGGTAAAGAAAACGCCGATGCCGGCGGCCGCATGAGACATGTTATCGACAATCGGATCGCGCTTCCAGAGATACCAAATGCTGCCGCCGAAGAGGACCGTATAAGCAAACATGGCGCTCTGGGCGGCCGGGACATGGATATACATAATGCGGACCACCTCGCCCTGATAATAATCGGGGGAGGAGGTCACCAGCCCCATATAAAGGCCGACCATGATGAGAAGTCCGGCGGCAACGCCGAACCACCCTTCATACCGTTGAAGCCTGGCGATAAGACGACTGATCACCATCCCTAATAATCCAAGATGAATTCAAAAACCCAAAAAGAAACGACCATAAAAATACCGTCGAAAACGACCAGTAACTTGATCCAATCGACATACATCGAGAGAGGATCGCCGCTGAACACGCCGCGGGTCGCTTCGACCGCGCCGATAAAGATCGGGACCGCCATCGGCAGGAGGAGGATCGGAAACATCACCTCCCGCGCGCGGATCTGAACGGTCAAAGCGGAGAAGAGGGTGCCTAAGGCGGAAAGACCGATCGTGGCCGCCACGAATATTAGCAGAATCATCGGAATTTTTTCAAGTACGTCCAGATTGAAGAAAAGAATAAACAATGGGAAGAGGATAATTTCCACAATCAACATAAAGAGGACGTTCCCTGAAAACTTACCTAGATAAATCGCCCCCTTCGGCGCCGGAACGATTTGGAAATATTCCATACAGTCATTGTGGACCTCCGCCAGGAATGACTTTCCGAGGCCGATGATTCCGGTGAAGCCGAAGGCGATCCAGATGATCCCCGGCATCAGCTCATGGGTGGACTTCGGATCGAGCGAAAAGCTGAAACTGAAGATCAGGATGACGATCAGGGCGAAAAAGAACATCGAAGAGATGTTCTCGCGATTGCGCAGCTCGCTTAAGAGATCTTTCCAGGCGATCCACTTTATGACATTAAAAAAGTGCATGGGCCGTCAACAATTCATTTACTGCCAGTTCGCGCAGCTCCCCTCGGTTCAAGACGCCGGCGCGATGGGCCACTTCCGCTGTTTTGGCCCGATCATGCGCGGTGATGAGGACGGTCGTCCCCTCCCGGGTAACCTCTCGAATATAGGCATTCATCATATCGACCCCCCGCTCGTCGAGCGAGGCATACGCTTCATCTAAAAGGAGGACGCTGGGCCGGGCGAGCATCGCCTTGGCAATGGAGAGGCGTTTTTTCATTCCCGCGGAAAGATGCCGGCTTTTGAGGGAGCCGAATGCGCCGATCCCGACACGGTCGAGAGCCCGTTTGATCTCAGGACCGGTCGGCTCCGCCCCGCGAAGGCCGATCGCAAACCGGATATTCTCTAAGACGCTGAGATCATCGTAAAGGTAGGATCCGTGGCTGATTAAAAAAAGGGCCTCCCGGACCTTCATTTTCTCCCGGAGCCCGTCGTGTCCGCAGATCTCGAATCGCCCGCTCGTCGGACGATGGAGTGTCGCCAGAATTCTCAGGAGGGTCGTTTTTCCCGCGCCGTTCGGTCCAAACAGGGCGTAACACTCGCCCTCCTTCACCTCAAATGAAACCCGATTCAGAACCTGGAAATACTGGAAAGACTTACTCAGCTCTATTCCTTGGATGGCTGCCATTCTACAGTTAAGTCCGTCTCTCCCCGTTTATTTCAGAGGTTAAAACAGGCGGAGAAACCGATCCACGCGCCTGTAAAGTGCTGAATCTTAGCATGGTTGAAGAGAGGGGTCAAGCAGCGGGAAGCCTCCGGAAAAACAAGCGCCGGCACCCATGTCAAGGGGGGAATTTCCACCCCTTCTTTTTCCGGAGGGGCCGTTTCAGTTACTCTATCATTAAATAACAAATCTATTGACGGCTACGCCGACAGGGAGTAATCTTCCAGCCATTCGTCTATAAAATTATCCACAGCCGCAGCCGCCGGAATGGGAATGACCGGTGGAGGGAGGCGAGGAGGAAGTTTCGGTATTGGCTTTGGAGGCGAAGGTCGAAAAGAGCCGACGGCTCTTCCGCTTGCCGCAATGGGGGCAAAGGGTCTCTTCCGCTTTGGCAGAAAGGGACTGCAACAGGGTAAACTGTTCTTTACATTCTAAGCAGGCATATTCGTAAATCGGCACGGTTTCCTCCAGAGATCGTTCTGACCGATAGTGATATCACACTGCGTCGATCGTTTTCAAGGGAATCGAAGCCCTCTTCGGGAAACAAGAAATGCGGACGCTCTCCCTGGCTTTCATTTTCGTCTTGGCGTCGATCGCTCCGGTTCAAACCGCCCTTCTGGAAGAAAAGACCGCGAAAATCGTCCCCGCCGGGACGATCGTTCCCCAGCCTGTCCCTCCTGAAACTTTCTCGGAAAAACCGACGCCCGTCTCGCTTCGGATCATCAACCAGCGAAAAAACCCGATCTATCTCCAGGGTCTACGCCAGGACGGGGAACGAATTCAGATCTTCCTCTATCATCGCGAAGGAACCAGAGGGTGGAAACCCTTTTTTGAATTCCTTCCCTGCGACCTTCCCACCTGCCGCGGCCTCCATGCCCCCCGAAAAAGTTGCCCAAAACCGATCCCGTTCGTGATTGCCCTCGGTCCGTCCGGAAGCGCCGACTCGTTTAAAGAGGTCCCTTGGAACGGACTCCTCTATGAGCGGAGCGAGGCAACCCGAGAAGACCGAAAACACCGTTATTGTTATAAAGGAAAAGTTCCGAAAACAGGACGGATGAGGGTTGAGATTGAATTTTCCGAGACCCTTCAGAAGGAGAGCGAGAAAAGCGGAATCATCGGCGGACGGGATCACGCCGTCTTCGAATTCGACCTTCCTCCCTCCCGTCCAAGCTACGAGATCGTGATTGAAGGCAGGGGTAATCCCTGAATGGCCCCTACAGCCCGTCGGCCCCGACGACAACCGTCCAAAAGGGAACAGGCGCGGCACTTTTCCCGATCCCGTTCGATCGGACAGGCCCCTGAAATCCCCAGATGACAGAGACCGAAATCGTATTTGAGCGGATCGAGTGGATCGAACGCCTTTAGACTTTGCGTAATCTCCTTCGCCATCTTCCAGTCGGGGCTCTTTCGCCGTGTCAGACCCAGGTAGCGGGAAATGCGGACGATATGGGTGTCGAGCGGGATGATCAGCTTGCCCGGCGGGACCTCCCTCCAGAGGCCGAAATCGATCCCATCGCTCGGACGAACCATCCATCGCAGATAAAGATTCATCCGCTTGCAAGCGCTCCCCTGGGCGGGGGAAGAGAGGAGTTGGCGGAGGCCGTCGGGAATCCCTTTTTTGCCGTAGACCGGTCGGGAATCGATCGAAGAGACAATCCCGATAAACCGAGAGAGGGTGGGACCGAGGTCTTCTTCCTCTTCCCGGTAGAGCGACCGGAAAAGCGCCCCGACCGACCCAAACCGCTGGACGACCCGGCTCATCATGTAAATGAAGCAGAAGAGATCATCGGTTGAGTTGAGCCGGTAATAAATTCCCTTGAAACGGGGACGCTCGCGAACCGGATCGAACCGGGCCAGATAAGAATACGGCCGTCCCTCCATCAAGGCCAAAATCTTCTCCACCGCCGCCTTGAAGAGATCAACCCGGCCATACGCGAGCGCCGCGGCCAGCCAGCCGACCAGCTCGATCTCCCTCGGGTCGGTATAGCGGTGCGGAAGCTCCACCGGATCGGCTTTGATCCGCTCGGCATGAGGATGACTTTGGAAAAACGATTTAATCAGGGGCGCCAGTCGCTCTTTTTGCTTGGACGTCATCAATTGAAGCTACCCTTCGCCGGAACGGCTATCAATGAAGATCAGAATATTCCCGCTTCTTTCTGAAGCCACCGGATATAGCCGATAATCTCGTTGACCTCCTCCGGCTGAACCGCTTCGATTTTCGGCATATCTCCGAAATTCCAGTGATGGGCGCGGACCCCTCTTTGGGGCGCGAGTTGAAACGCAGCGTCGCCGTGATGACTCGGCTCATAGATTTTCGAAAGGAAAGTCGGTCCCCGGTTGGTTCCCTTGGCCCCTTCCCCGTGGCATCGCGCGCAGTGGCTATTGAATAGCGCCTCTCCCTTGGCGAGCTCGGCCGGCGCTTTCGGCGCCGGACCCGATGGGAACGATTTCGACTCGCTGCAGCCGACCCAGAGGAAAGCCGCCAGCAGCGACACAAAGAGGATTCTCTTCATTCTTTTCTCCAAGTAAATAACAGGTCGGCGCTATCATATCGATCCGCCGCGGCGCTGTCAAACCGGGAGGCGGTCCCGTTAAAATAGATCAGGTCGCGTTTGGAATAAGACGTCTCAGACTTGACTCCCCCGCGCCGCACCGATATGATCGTAATCATTTAGATCGAAAGGAATTCGGAACATGCAGCTAAAAGATCGCTCTTCCCTCTCTCAGAATGCGATCACCGTTCTGGAAAAGCGATATCTTAAAAGGGACCCGGAGGGCCGCCTGATCGAAACCCCGGAGGAGATGTTCCGCCGGGTAGCCAACAACATTGCCGAGGCCGACCGGCGGTATCGATCCCCTTCTCAAGCGGCGGAAACCGCCGAAATCTTCTACGAACTTCTCTCGTCTCTCGCGTTTCTTCCGAACTCCCCCACGCTGATGAATGCCGGAAGAGAGTTGCAGCAGCTCTCCGCCTGTTTCGTCATCCCGGTCGAAGACTCGCTCGAATCGATCTTTGAAGCGATCAAGGATACCGCCTTGATTCATCAGAGCGGGGGGGGAACCGGCTTTTCCTTCACGCGGCTTCGGCCGCAGAACGATCGGGTCCTCTCGACCTCGGGGATCGCCTCCGGACCGGTCTCCTTTATGAAGGTCTTCAACATGGCGACGGAAGTGATCAAGCAGGGGGGGGCCCGGCGGGGGGCCAATATGGGGATCCTCCGCGTCGACCATCCCGACATCCTCGATTTCATCACGATCAAGGAGGACCCCCGGGAGATGGTGAACTTCAATCTCTCGGTCGCCGTGACCGATCTGTTCATGGAAGCGCTCCAGAAAGACGAAGCCTACCCGCTCGTCAGCCCACGGACGGGGAAAGAAGTGCGCCGGCTCCCGGCCCGAATGGTCTTCAATCAGATCGTTCAGGCCGCCTGGAAGAGCGGAGATCCCGGAATCATTTTTATCGACCGGATCAACCGGGATAATCCGACGCCGGCGCTCGGGAACTTCGAGTCGACCAACCCCTGCGGAGAACAACCGCTTCTCCCGAACGAGTCGTGTAATCTCGGCTCGGTGAACCTCGTCAAGATGCTCTCCCACAAAAGAGAGATCGACTACCCGAAGTTAAAGGAGACCGTCTGGAAGGGGGTTCACTTCCTCGACAATGTGATCGATCAAAACCAATATCCCCTTCCCCAGATCGCCGAGGCGACCCATCGGACCCGAAAGATCGGGCTGGGGGTGATGGGGTTCGCCGACCTGCTGACGGAGTTGAGCATTCCCTACGACAGCGACGAAGCGCTTCGGTTCGCGGAGGAGATCATGTCTTTTATCCGGAGGG
Organism: Candidatus Manganitrophus noduliformans; assembly: GCF_012184425.1. Classification (NCBI taxonomy): domain Bacteria; kingdom Pseudomonadati; phylum Nitrospirota; class Nitrospiria; order Candidatus Troglogloeales; family Candidatus Manganitrophaceae; genus Candidatus Manganitrophus; species Candidatus Manganitrophus noduliformans. Next base: position 30,276 of record NZ_VTOW01000004.1, on the reverse strand, counting down.
AAGCGCGAGAAGCCTCCGCGGCGATTGCGAAGGAACGGGGCGTCTTCCCGGCTTACGATCAGAGCATTTATCCTCGCCAAGGAATCCGGTTGCGGAACGCGACCACGACGACGATCGCTCCGACCGGAACCTTGAGCGTCATCGCAGACTGCTCCAGCGGAATCGAGCCGCTGTATGCCCTCTCCTACCATCGCCGGGTTCTGGGAGGGGTTCGGCTTCCTGAATTAAACGCCCGCTTCGTGGAGGCGGCCCGCCGCGGAGGCTTCTATTCCGAGGCGCTCATCGCCCGGGTCGCCGCGACCGGATCGGTACGGGGGATGGCCGAGGTCCCGGAAGAGATTCAACGCATTTTCGTGACCTCCCATGATCTCGCTCCTGAATTTCACATTCGAATGCAGGCGGCCTTTCAGAAGCACACCGACAACGCGGTCTCCAAGACGGTCAATTTCCCCAGAGAGGCCACCCCTCAAGATGTCGAGAAGGCTTTTCTTCTCGCCTATCGCGAAGGGTGCAAAGGGGTCACGATTTACCGGGACATGAGCCGAGACGAGCAGGTTCTCGCCTGTGCACAAAGCGACTACTGCTGACCCGTTTGTATGTGGGGGCCCGTGCGGTTCCTGCTGCGCAGGAATCCTCCGATGCCCCCACACCCCTGGCGCTCCCGCTGGCAAAGCCAGTCGCTTGCTTTGCACTGATGACCCGTCAAATCAAAAGCCGCCTTGACAAGCCGGGTTCGATTCTTTATCTTTTCCCTCCAGTGTGAGGGAAATGATCATCGAGCTACGGGTCTGTCTGCTGGGGAGCGGAAGCGGGGGAAACACCGCCTACATCGGCCACCCCGACAACGGGAAGAAAGAGGGAGAAGGCGTCTTGATCGATGCCGGTCTTCCCGCAGGGCAGATCGTCTCCCGCCTTCGCGCCATTCAGGTCGATATCCGCCAGATCAAGGCGGTCCTCATTACCCATGAACATCACGATCATCTTCACGGGGCCGGTCCTCTCGCCTTGAAGTACAATATCCCGATCTACGCCAATGAAGAAACCCGCCGGGCCGCCAAGAGCCTCAGAAAACTCCCGATGTCGATTCATCTGTTTGAAACCGGGTCTTCCTTCTCGGTCGGTCCTTTCCAGATCCATCCCTTTCCGATTTCTCACGATGCCGCCGATCCGGTCGGTTATACGGTCCAGACCGACCGGCATAAAGTCGGCATGGTCACCGACCTCGGTTGTTTGACCCCCTCTTTGGATGCGATGAAAGAATGTGATCTCCTCATCCTTGAATCGAATTATGATCCCCACTTGTTGCTCAACGGGCCCTACCCGCTTCACATCAAGAAGCGGGTCGCCGGCGACCGGGGTCATCTCTCGAACGAGGATTCCAGCACGCTGCTCCGATCGCTTCTCCACCCCAAATTAAGAACCCTCTTTCTGGCCCATTTGAGCTGGAAGAACAATCTTCCTCATCTCGCCTACCAGGCTGCGGAATCGGTGTTGAAAGAAACCGGCGACGCGGTTCAACTTCACCTCGGCTGGCAGGACTTCATCAGCCCGGTGGCCACCCTGGCGTAAGCCCTCCGCGTTCGAACTGTTTCGGCCAAACCCTGCTTCTATCCCTGCATCCAGGAGAGTAATATCCTGGGAAAGAATGATTTTCAATCGATAAACCAGGCAGATTCCTTGACAGGAAAAAGATCCTATGGTAGCTTTTGGTCGTTTTTTCCGTCCTTGAAATCTGGACTTCGTACCCCCAAGAACCGGAGGCGAGATGCCCCGAAGAGTGCTCCTCATCGATGATAATCTGGCCGTCCAAAAGCTGGTCGAGCTGACCCTCCGAAAAGAGGGTTACGATGTCACCTCCATCGACAACGGCCTCTCCGCCCTCGATCTTGCATTTAAAAATCAGCCCGATTTGATCCTCGCCGACTATAATCTCGAGGGGATGAACATATTTAATTTCGTTCAAAAGATACGGCAGCGCGGAAGCCTCGTCGAAACCCCGATCATCCTTTTGATCAACTCCACTGAAAGTTACGATCCCGCGCAGCTTCAATCCGCGGGAATTCAGGCCTTCTTGAAAAAACCGATCGATTCGAGAGAGCTGATTCAGGAGGCCAAACGGCAGACCGGAACCGCCGAGGCGGTCATGGTCGATCTCAACGCTTCCGGAAAAAAGGAAGGATCGACTCTTTCGGAACATTTCTCAAATCCGGGAGGTGACGCCGTTAAGATCGAAGAGCTGCTCGGCTGGTCGAGCCCGGGAAGCCTGCCGGAGGAGCCGGAAGGGATCGTTCCGGCGGGACAGACCTTTATAGAGTCCGCTCCTCCCGCGTCAGACGAACCGAAGGCCTCCTCCGAAGAGATGGGAGAAGAAACACAGTTTTTCACCGATCCGGTCGTTCCTCAGCCGGCTGCGGCGCCGACGGAATCGGCCAAGGCTTTCGATGAGCCGTCTCTGGAAGAAACCCGCTATTTTCAAGAGCCCCCTCCCCCCGCATCGACAGAGGAACCCTCTCTAGAAGAGCCGTCTATCTTGGAGAGCTCCCTTCCGCAGATCGATGTCCCCTCCCTGGAAGAATCGCTTCAAACGAACAATGAGGAGGTGGAGATGCATGTACCGCTGGTTCCGCCGATGGCCGATCCCTCCTCTTCTTCGGAGGAAATCTCTCGGACGGCCGCCGCGTCTTCCGCCGCTCCGATCGATCCGGCAGAGGTGAACGAACTGATTCGGAAGAACGTCCTGGAGATTGTCGAGAAGGTCGTCTGGGAAGTGCTTCCAGGCATGCTCCAGGCCGCCCTGCCGAAGGCGGAATTAAAAGAAATTATCGAGAAGGTCGCCTGGGAAGTCCTTCCTTCCCTTGCAGAAGTCGAGATTAAAAAAGAGATCAAGCGCCTTCAGGAAGAGGAGAAGTAACTCCTCGCCTCCTCCCGTTTATCGCAGACCAAACTCCTTTCAAAACGCTCCCGTCGCCCAAGTAAATGGAGAGAAAAGCGGCTGGAATTTCTATTTGACGCACTTTTTTTTCTTTGTTATACTGTTTCGCTAATTGCTTTTACAAAGGGACCGAAGCAATGGCGATAGAAAGGAACAATCGGATGAAAACGAAGAAAAAAGAACGGGTGACAAATCCCTATGAGGAGATCAAGAAGGATCTCGAGAAGCAAAAGGAAGCGTTGCTGGCCGATGCCGGCGTGATTCTCGGAAGCGGTCTGAATCAGGGGAATGAAACGTTGACCGATCTGGGCGATCAAGCCTCCGCGGAAGCGGATCAAAACTTTATCCTCCGGCTTCGTGAGCGCGAGCAGAAGCTCTTAAAGAAGATCGACGAGGCGATCGATCGGATCAACGAAGGAACGTTCGGCGTCTGCGAATCGTGCGGCGGCCAGATCTCGGTAAAACGGCTGAAAGCGCGCCCCGTCACAACCCTTTGCATCGATTGTAAAACCAAACAAGAGGCGGAAGAAAAAATCAGGCAGTAGAAAAGTCCTCCCCTTGAAAATTATCGAGCGGGCCGATTCCATCTCCTTCCGCGCAACCGTTCCGGAATAGCCGATCATGAAGGGAATGGGAGGCTGCTTTCTTGTTTTCCTCGGACTTTTCGGACTCTTTTTTTCTATTATACTTGCCTTCACCTTTTATCTGCTCCCCCTCGCCTTTCTCTTTTTTATCGGCTCCCTCCTCCTTATCTCTTTTGCGCTCGGACCGGTCAGGGATGAGAAAAAGAAAAGTGTCCGAGAAGAGAAGACCGACCATCAAAACAACACAGATGAAGAAGCGCCATGACTGAGATCGGACTTTGGATTCAAACAGACCAGGGGGAGTCTCTTCTTATCAAAAAAGATCCCAACGGCTATCCCGATCTGGTCTCGCTCTCCCCCGATCTTCCGCTGGCCGACTTTCAGGCGAAAAAAGAAAAAGCGAAAATTCTTTACGAGCAGTTGACCGGGAAAAGCTACCCCCACGCACACGCCACCACGCGTCAAGTCTTATGGGATTTTCTCGAAGTCGCCATTCAACACCTTCCATGACCGATAAAAAAATTGGCTCGGCAGAGAAACCTTCTCGCCCATCGGAAACTTGACACCATCGAATGATGCGATACACTAAAATTTGTGATAAAAAAGCATTACAATACGATCTTCACCTCGGTCCTCCTCCTTTTTTTCGCCGGATGTTTTTCCAAGCCAACACCGATCGATAACGAAAACCATCTTTTCAAATCGAACGAAGCCGGAATTTTAATCGCCTTCCCCCCGCAATGGCATCTCTCCGCCCCGGAAAATACGCTGTTCGTCGGAAAGTTAAAACCGAACGGAACGGAGATCGCCCGCTTGACCGGGATTTTCTTGCCGGACATTCCTTCACTGGAAAACTACCGAAAAATCGAGGCGGCGCTCCCGCTTCCCCAGCGGCTTCAAAAGTTTATCCGGAATGAGCTCTCCCACTTTCAGGAAATCTCCTCCCGAGAGATCGAAAGAAAAGGAGAAACCTGGAGAGAATTGGTCTGGATGGGCCAAAGAGAGGGTCTCCCCAAAATTTTTCATTCGTACACTGTTTCGGTTGGACTGAATTTGGTCCAACTTCACTTTGAGCTTCCGGCCCCTTTTTATGAAAACCAGCAGCAAATGATCGATGACATCCTCGACGGCGTGACCCCCCTCCCAAGGCAAACGCCGTCCGATGATGAATATGCGCGGGCCTATCGCGGGGTGGGAGATTTGTACAGGGTGAAAGAATTATGGAGAGATGCGATTGAATCGTATCGGGAGGCCCTTTCCAAAAAGCCCCGTGACCCGAATCTTCATGTCCTTCTCGGAGAGAGCTATTTAAAGAATGGAGAAACCGACCCCGCCCTCGAATCGTTTCAAGCGGCGATCCGATTGACCTCTCAGAGCGCGCGGGCCTATGAGGGGTTGGCCGACGTTTACTTTAAAAAGGGGGCGACAAATGAAGGGATCTCCGCCATCAAACGGGCGTTGGTCCTTTCCCCCGGTCATATCGGGCTATACGTAAAGCTGGGAGAAGCCTACTTGAAGCAGGGCCGGACGCAAGAATCGATTAACACATTCCATAAGCTTCTCCGCAGGAAGGCCGACTCGGCGGACGGCCATCTGGGATTGGGCAAAGCCTATCTTGCGGTCGATCTCTATGAACAGGCGGTTCTTGAGCTGGAGCAAACGCTCAAGCTCAATCCTCAATTAAACGAGCCCCATTGTCTTCTCGCAGAGGCGTTCACCCACCTCGAATCGACGGCCGATGCCGAGCGGGAGAAAAACCGCTGCAAGCAGCCGGATGCGCCGGCCGCCTCTTAGCAGCGTCCCAAGAGTTACCTTCCCCCCATCCCCGTTTGATTCTCCCGATATTCCTCCTTCACTTCCGGAATCCATTCGGCAATCTGCTCGACACGGGTCTCGTCGCTCGGATGGGTGGAGAGAAACTCGGGCGCTTTCTCTTTCTCGATCTTCGACATCCGCTCCCAAAATTGAAGCGCCTCCTCGGGATCGTAGCCGGCTTTTGCCATATAGGTCAGGCCGATCCGATCCGCTTCCGATTCCTGCTTTCGACTAAACGGCAGGATCACCCCCACCTGAGCCGCGGCGCCGTAAGCGGCAAGGAGCGCCTGCTTCATCTGCGGGTCTTGATTCTTCATGGCCAATCCGACATCGAGCGCCATCATTCCGAGCTGCGCCAGAAGCCCGGTCGACATCCGCTCGCCCCCGTGCCGCGCCGTCGCATGGGCCACCTCGTGCGCCATCACCGTCGCCAGCCCGGCCTCGTTCTGCGTGATCGGGAGGATTCCAGTATAGACGGCGACCTTCCCTCCCGGCAAGGCGAATGCGTTGACCTGGCTGTCATCTTCGATCAGATTAAACTCCCACTCATAATCGGGCTTATCCGCCGCCGCGGCGATCCGCTCGCCGATCCGCCGGACCATGGCCACTTTTTCAGGATCGTCCGAAAGTTTTGACTCGGACAAGATTTGCTGATACGCGGTGAGCCCCATCTGGATTTCTTGAGATTCCGGGACCAGGATCAACTGTTCCCGGTCGGTGACGGGAGTGCTCCGGCAGGCAACCAGGATCGAGAGGAGCACCAGAAGGATCATCTGTTTTTTAATTACATTCGCAAATTTCATAGAGACCACCCTGCTAGTTGATTTTTGCCAAGGATAAACAGTACTTTTATAGTAGCATAAGCAAAAGAGACGAATCAAAAAGCGTTCTATTGTCCATATGAATTCTGCCGAGGAGAAAAATGATATTCTCTAAAACCATGTTGATTCTGTTGCTGTTATTGACTCCATCCAAACCTTCGGCCATGGCGGGGGAGATCTTTCGATGGTTGGATGAAGACGGCACGCCACACTTTACCAACGTTCCTTCGAGAATCCCGCCGGCCTATCGGGAACATGCGGAGGTCCAGCCGCTTCCCGACCTGCCGGTGGTAAAATCGATCGCCCCCTTGGTATCCGTCCCACGTTCAGCGAATGTCGATCTGAACGGACATGATGAGCGTTGGTGGAAGAAGCGAATCCAAGAATGGCGGTCTCGAAAGGGTGAACTGATCAGGCAGCTGACGGAAGCGGAGAAAGCGCTCGGCCGGCTTCGATTCGAGAATAAGGCCGTTTTCTTCAGGGAGGCTGAAACCAACCGGCTTCTGCGGGAGATCGAAGCGATGAAACAGGAGATCCGGGAGGCCGAAGAGGCGCTTCAAACCGCGCTTCCGGAAGCGGCCAGAAAGGCCGGCGCACCGCCGGGATGGCTTCGATGAGAGGGATAAAGACTTTAAGGATTGGTAGGCGATGCTGGGATTGAACCAGCGGCCTCTTCCGTGTGAAGGAAGCGCTCTACCACTGAGCTAATCGCCCGATACCGAACGGGAAGCTCATATTTAACAAATTAGCCCCCCGCTGTCAACCGCTGAAAACCCGAATTCGATCGGACTACCCTTGCGGCGCGGCATGCCCCTTCTTCTTACGGCCTTCCTTGTCGGGAGGGCTCTTCCAGAGATAGTAAAGAGGAAAGAAGGTCAGGGGAAGATAACTCACCCCCATCCCGATCCAGGCGGCGATCTGGGCATAGGCTGCCTGGGGGGAAAGATAACGGATCAGCCAGGGGGAGCCGAGATCGAGAAAGGTGGCTCCAAAGGCGGCGGCGATAATTCCCAACCGTATCTTCTGCTGGATCGGAACGGCGGCGAAGAGATGGGCCAAGACCAAGAGAACGATCCCTTCGATGTAGGCATGGAAATGGGTGACTTCCAATAAAGTGAGAAACTCTTTCGGAAAGGCCATTTCATCCCCCCCTTCGTCTCCCCGATAATGGCGGACGATCTCCTGATAGCCGGGACCGACCCGGTAGACCGAAATCATGACGAAGGTTAAATGGCCGACGAAGGCGAAAACCAGAAAGAGGCTATAGATCCACCGGATCTCCAAAGAGGTCTGTTCAAGCCAAGTTCCTTTGCGTATAAAGTTTTTCAAGCAAGCTATCCTTTTTTATAAACCGCCTCAAAGATCGATAACGCTTTCCGGACGACGTAGGCGGCGGCGCGGGAGGAAAGGGTCGCGCCGCTGATCACCTGAATGTCTTGCCCGGGGCGTAAAGGATCCTCCACCGTTTTTCTGAGAAACTGCGCCATAAACCGCGGGTGACGGATCTCGGAGCCTTCGGATTCACGATAGATCAGGACTTCGGCCCCTTTGACCGTCCCGTCCGAATTGATCCCGATCAGAAAGGTGATCGGCCGCTCCTTTCCGATCGCTTCAAGACGAACGGCATACCCGACCGTCTCTTTTCCCTTCCGACCGATTTTGAAGAGAAATTTTTTATCCCTGAACCCCTTTCCGGTCAGATTTTGCGCCTTGGAGAGCTGGTCGGGGGAGAGATCGATCTCGTCCGCGTCGAAACGATCGGCCTCCGGCATCATCCTCCGGAGCGCCTCCTCTTCCTTCGCGTAGACGACGGTCGCCCGCGCCGGGAGAGGAACCATGAGGCCGATGAAGAATCCGGAGAGAAGCGTCAGAAACCTTCGACGGCTTGGTGAATAGGAGGCCTCGACCCGACGCCACTCCGTGGTGGCATGAAAGGAGACGTTCCCTTCGGAACTCTCGGCGACAAAAAGCCCCTCGGCACCTGAAAATCTTTTAAGAAGCGCGCTCCCCTCCCGTTCTCCCAGGATAAACCCGGCGGTGGAGAGGGCATCCGCTTCCATCGCACCGGGGGCGACCACGCTGACGGAGGCCATCCACGCGGCCGGAGCGCCCGTCCGCGGATCGATCAGATGGCTGAAGCGCCTCCCTTGAAAAACAAAAAATTTCTCATAATCTCCGGAGGTGGACAGGGCCTGATGACATAAAAAAAGGGTGCCGATCTCTTCTTTCTCCAGCCGCGGATGCCGAATCAAAACCGGCCACCCGCGTTGGCCCGGCGGCGACCCCAGCGCGAAGAGGGTGCTTCCGGAACTGATCAACGCTCGGGTGACCCCGAACGCTTTTAAAACATGCGCCGCCCGATCGATGGCATACCCTTTCCCGATCCCCCCGAGATTGAGTTCCATTCCCTCCTGCAAAAGTTCAAGCTCGCCGGAATCGAAATGGATCCGAACATGCTCGGAGCCGACCGAACGGCAGGCCGCGGCGATCTCTTCTCTCGAAGGGGGCTCTCCCCTTTCTTTTCCCGGACCAAACCCCCAGAGACGAACCAGGGGGCCTGCGGTGATGTCGAAGGCCCCCTGGCTTTCCTTGGCGTAACGGATCGACTCGGAGAGGAGATCCAAGACCTCCCTCGGAACCGAAATGAAACCTTTTTTGGAGAAGCGATTAACTCGGGAGAGGACGCTGTCCGGTTGATAAACACTCAACAGCCGCTCGATCCGACCGATTTCCAGAAAGGCCGCTTCGATCCCGTTCGAGCAGATCTCCTTCTCTCCATACGCCGTGATCTCGACGGGAGATCCCATCAAGTAGCGTATTCTTTTGTAATATCGATCCGTCAAAGATTAAAACATCCAACCGATGCCGAGATTGAACTGCCTGCTGTGATCGTTCGTTCCATCCTCCCGTCCCTGGAAGTCGGCCTTCGCGACGACCTGCGGATGGGGGAAATAAGCCAATCCCCCCGTCCAGACCGTCACGTCATTGGCCGGATCGGCTGTAAAACCGGTCGGAACCGCATCCTGCGTATTGAACTGCTCGTGGCGGACAAAAGGGACCAGTTCGTGGTTCCCGAGAACCAGGTGATACGCCAGTTCGGCATACCAGCCGTAAATTTGCTCCCCGACGGAGGCGCTGGAGCCGGCCGCGATTCCTTTCGCGGCGTTGAGGGCGGCGACATCGTCGATGTCGATCTGAGCATAAACCCCCCGCACCTCGAACCCTCCGAATCGGATCTGGGCGTCAGCCTCCAAAAGAAGAACGGCGACATCCGCCCCCGGAATCTTTCCTTGATCGGCCTCTCCGCGATAGGCCGAGGTTCCCAGCTTCAGCCCCGGAATCCCGGTATACTCCAGCCGGCCGACCACCGCCTTGTCTTGCGCGGGCGCATCGGCCGCCTTGTTTCTCCCCCCTCGGATGCCGTTGCTGGCGCTGAATCCCGTGGCGAAATTGGCCGTGCCGCCGAAGCCGGCCTGCGCATCAAGACCCGAGACGATGTAAACCTTATATCGAAGGCCGGGAACGACATTTCCCAAAAATCCGATTCCTCCTTCCGGCCAGGTGGTCGGAATCACCCTCGCCTCGACGTCGGGCCGCTCCACGCTGTAGAATGTGGGCGGTTCATGCACCTCGTTCATAAAACCGACCGGCAGCAGAAGACTTCCCGTGCGGATCGCCAACGCTTGATTTAAACGAAACTCGATATAGGCATATTCGACGTAGGGCTCCCGAAAGGCATGCTCTAAGTCGATCTCCCCGCGGAACGAGATCCAGTCGTTGAAATCATGACCGATTCCAATGACAAAACGGTGAAGCTCCAGTTTGGCTCCGACCCCTCCTCCCTGCGGTCTCCCGGAAACCGATTGCGTCCCCTCGTAATCGTTGTAATGAAGCTCCCCATATCCGTAGATCTTCGTCTGCGAGCCTTCACCCGGCTCCATCTCCATGGCCCAACCGGAAGAAACAAAAACAAACATCAACGCGAAAAACGGCCACACCCATTTCTTAAGCATCTCCAGGATCTCCTATTCGTGTTTTGTTTCGAATTCGGGCTCTGGCTCGCAAAGGATCTCTGGCCGCTGTCTGGACACCCCCCTGTGTCCAAGATCACAAATTTTTCTCTTAAATTTTTATGTTTTCAATATATTGCAGAAACGCGAGCGGCGCCCGAACTATAACGGATTACAGCCCGATGGGTGGTCGAATGTAATCTGGTGCCAAAAGATATCGGGATGGTTTTCTTCCAGGAAAGCCTGATCATCCCCGGAAAAAGGAATGAGGGCCACTCGTTTGCAGCGACGACACTTGAGCTCAATCCCCTCTTTTCTGACCTTGGCGACGAGACTGCCACAGAGACAACGCAAATCCTCCGGGGCTGTTTTCTCTTCATTCTTCGGCATATCCAGTTCTCTCTTTCCCTAAGAAGCAACCATACTCTTATTTCCAAACCTTCTTACTCGTGCTGCCTGTGAAGGAAATGCATGGAGAAATCGGAATCGACACGAAGCGCTTCAGGATCGCCCGTCTCGGCGCGATTATTCGGATCGGGAAGATCGCACGGCATGAAGCTCGTCCTTTCCCTTCCGGAGGGAGCTGTTCGACTTGGCGCAATCGGAGCAGAGTCCGTAGAGCTCCAGTTTATGGCTGTAGATGGTGAAGCGATGGGCCTTCGCCACTTTCTCCTGGAGCTTCTCGATGTCCATGTTTTCGAATTCGATGATCTTCTTGCATTGGGTGCAGACCAGATGATCATGGTGGTTGACGTTGTAGGTCAGTTCATACCGGGCATGGCCGTCTCCGAATTGCCGCTGCTCCGCCAAACCGCATTCGCAGAAAAGATTAAGGGTCCGGTAGATCGTCGCCAGCCCGATCGAGGCGTGCTTCTCCCTCATCATTCGGTATAACTCTTCGGCGGTAACGTGGCGTTCCGCCTCGATGAAGGCGCGCAAAATGGCGCTTCGCTCTTTGGTGACCTTCAAATGATGCTTCGCGATATGTTCTTGCAGCAGTGCTTCTTCCTTCATCTGGGTCCCTAATTGAGAATGATTATCAAATTCGTTCTCCATAGTAGAAGAGCGCTTTGTGGTTGTCAAGCTTTTTTTCAGAGGGCGATTCCCTTTTTCACGCATTTTTCACTCCATATGGATGATGGAACCCCTGTTTAAAGAATTCATCGTCCCTTTTAAACAAAACCGTGTGCGTCACCTTTAATTTAAGGTCCACTTTCGTTCGGTCGGCATAAACCGCAAGGGAATGCTGGCTGCTATGAAGAATCTGCCCGGAGGGGAGGGCAACGATGTAGCGGTTCTCCGATCCCTTGAATTGGCGGCCCAAAACCGTGGCCGCCCCCTCCGCCTGAGGGAGCAAATCGACATCGTCGGGACGGATCATCACCATCACCTCCGCCCCGTCGGGAAAGGTCGACACGTTCGGAAAGATCCCGATCTCGGTGAGAACCTTTCCGTTCTGAATGGCCCCGGGGATAAAATCGGCCTGCCCGACGAAATCGGCGATAAAAGGGGTGGACGGAATATGGTAGACCATCTCCGGGGTATCGCACTGCTCCAGACGGCCCGCGTTGAGGACGGCGACCTTATCGGCCATGGCGAACGCCTCTTCATGATCGTGCGTCACCAGGATGGCGGTGCTCCCGGTCCGGCGCAGAATCGCCGCCACCTCCATCCGCATCTGGGTTCGCATATCGGGATCGAGGTTGCTGAACGGCTCATCCAACATCAAGACGATCGGATTGGGCGCCAGCGCCCGCGCGAGGGCGACCCGCTGCTGCTGCCCCCCGGAGAGCTCATGAGGGTAGCGTTGAACCCAGGGGGTCAGGCCGACCTGATCGATGACCTCTTGGACCCGCTTCCTTCGAAGCTCCCGGCTCAAACCGCCGAGCCCGAAGGCGACGTTCTCTTCCACCGTCAGATGCGGGAAGAGCGCATAGTCCTGGAAGACCATCCCGACCCCCCGCTTTTCAGGAGAAAGGCACTGATGCGGCCGGCTTACTTCCTGGCCGTTTAGGAGAATGTTGCCCTGATCGGGCTTCTCAAAACCGGCGATCAAGCGAAGAAGGGTTGTTTTGCCGCTGCCGCTCGGCCCCAAGAGCGCCAGCACCTCTCCTTTCTCCACCCTGAAAGAAACATCGTAGACCGCCGGCATTTTCCCGCCCGGGTATGTCTTGGTGATCTGAGCCAGTTCGATGACAGTCATTCCGTTACGGTTCCCTGTTGGAATATCGGCTTAACAACAAAATCGGGATGAACCCGGCTAAGACCAGTGCGACGGCGGGGAGGGCCGCCCGCTCCCATTGGCCCTCGGAGGTCATCTCAAAAATCCGAACCGACAGCGTATCCCAGCCGAAAGGACGGGTCATCAATGTGATCGGCATCTCCTTCATCACATCGACAAACACCAACAGGGCGGCCGTGAGGAGCCCCCCGCGAAGCATCGGCAGATAAACTCTTCGAAGCAGGGGAACGCCGCTGACACCCAGGCAACGCGCGGTCTCATCCAAACTGGGCGTGATCCGGTTCATGGCGCTGTCGACGGCGCCGTGCGCGACGGCCAGAAAGCGGATCAGGTAAGCCAGGAGCATCGCGGCCAGCGTGCCGTTGAGGATAAATCCGATTTCTATTCCGAAAAGGGTTTGGATCCATTCGATCATTTGCTTATCGATCCAGATGAGGGGAATAAAAATGCCGACCGCGAGCACCGATCCGGGGAGGGCATAACCGAGGGTCGCCACCCGGACAGCGGTCCGCGTCATCAAATCGTTTCGCAGCCGATTTGCGGAAACGAGAATCAGCGCGCCGGCGCAGGTGAGCAGCGCCGCCGCTCCCCCCAAAAAAACGGAATGGCCGAGAAAGGAAAGATACCGGAGATCGAAATCTTGCTGAAATACACCGAAAGCCCAGACCGAGAGCTGACCGACCGGAATGATAAAAGCGATCCCCAGGACCGATATCGCATAAGCAAAGGCCAACCAGCCTCGCCCGCCCCGGAGTGGAATCCGATCGGCCACGCTGCTCCGTCCCGCGTGAGAAAACCGCCGACGGGAGCGAGAGCGCTGCTCGATGAGCAAGACGATGAAGACAATCAAGACCAGCAGCGAGGCGAGTTGCGCGGCGGCGGAGAGAGAGAAGAGTCCGAACCACGCCTTATAGATCGCCGTCGTAAAGGTATCGTAATTGAAAATGGAAACCGTGCCGAAGTCGGCCAAGGTCTCCATGAGAACCAACGCCAACCCCCCTGCGATCCAGGGCCGCGCCATCGGCAGCGCCACATGGAGAAACCCTCGGAGCCGACCCTGGCCGAGCGATTGCGCCGCCTCGATGGCGCGTCTTCCCTGTGTCAGAAAAGCATTGCGGGCCAACATGTAAACATAAGGATAGAGGGTCAGGGTCATCACGGCGATGACCCCTCCGGTCGATCGGATCTTCGGGAACCAAAGCGGCTCCGCGCCGAGCCACGATCGCAACTGCGTTTGAACCGGACCGGTAAAATCGAGCAGGCCGATGCCGACAAAAGCGACCACATAAGGGGGGAGAGAGAGGGGGAGCATCAAGGCCCAATCGAGCCATTTTCTTCCTGGAAAATCGCACGCCGCCGTCAGCCAGGCCAGACTCACGCCAAGGAAGGTGGTCCCTACCCCCACGCCCAGAAGGAGCCAAAAGGTATTGGCGAGAAGTGTGACCAGACTGGTCTGAACGAAGTGAAGCCAGACATCATTCGTCTCCGAGAAGACCGAAAAGAGGACGACCCCGAGCGGCGTCAAGACCAGACCGGCAATAGACAATGTCGCAACCTGCCAGCGATCGAGAAAGGCGCGCTGAAAGAAGCTTACCCCCCGCTCGAAAGGGACTTTCAATACATACGGTTTCATCATTCGGATCCGGCCCCTTCACGCCGTATTTATTTATATCCGGCGCGATCCATCAACTTCACCGCCTCATCCTGCAGCTCGCCCGCTTTGGAAACATTGATCAGGTTTTGCTTGAACGATCCCCACGACGCCACCCATTTGTCCGGCGCGATTTTCGGGTTGGCCGGGTATTCCATATCGGTGTCTGAGAAAAGATTCTGCGCCTTCTGCGAAGAGAGCCACTCGAGGAGTTTCAAAGCCGCTTGTTCATGTTTCGCATGCTTTGTGATCCCCGCCCCTGAGATGTTCACATGGACACCGCTGCCGTTTTGATTGGGCCAAAAGAGGGCCAGAGGAAGGGTCGGCTCTTTCACGAGAAGGCGTCCGTAGTAGTAGGTGTTTACGATTCCGACATCGCATTGTCCGGCCGCGATCGCCTTCATCACTTGGGTATCGTCGGAAAAAACATCGGTGGCAAGATTGCCGACCCAAGATTTGATGATCTGCTCCGTCTTGGGCTCTCCATGTTCCGAGATCATCATCGCCACCAACGATTGGTTATAAACCTTTTTCGAGGTTCGAAGGCAGAGCCGTCCCTTCCATTTGGAATCGGCGAGGTCTTCATAGGTCGAGAGGTCCGACGGCTTGACTTTTTGGGTGTTGTAAACGATCGTCCGCGCGCGCACCGACAAGCCGAACCAGCGGTTCTCGGGATCGCGCAGGTGCGCCGGGATATTCTCCTGGAGGACTTTCGAATGGATCGGCTTCAGCAATCCCTCCTCGGCCGCCCTCCAGAGATTGCCGGCGTCGACGGTGATGAGGAGATCGGCGGGTGTATGCTCCCCTTCCGCTTTCAACCGCTCCAGCAGAGGGCCTTCCTTGTCGGTGATAAACTTGATGCGCGTCCCGGTCTCTTTCGTGTAAGCATCAAAAAGCGGCTTGATGAGCTGCTCATTCCGGGCAGAATAAACGATCACCTCCTCTGCCGCACGGAGAGGAGACGTCATGAATAGCGAAACAAGCAACCCGATGAAGGATAATCTCGAAATAAATTGAACGAATGACTCTGTGGAAGCAAAACAATAAGTCGGACGGCTGAGAAGGGACATCGGTTTTCTTATTCTCCTTCGTTTATAGTCAGGATTTCTTCCCGGACAAGGGAGGAATTCGGTGACCTGTTTGCGCTCATGATGTCATTGATTTGAATCAAGAGAGGAAGACCCGTGGATCGTTTGTTGAGTGGAAGGGAGCCCTGCTTCCGCAGTTTTTCCGATCCTTTAAGAAGTGAGAATGATTATCAAAGTCATTCCCATTCTAAAACCGGGAGCTTTCCTTGTCAAGCTCTTTTTGGAAAAAGAGTAAAGGGGGAGTCTAGGTGCGAAGAAGTAAATCAAGGATAAAGATCCCGAACCAACCGACCAGAAGGACAAACCAGCCGGCGATCAGGATAAACTCGAGTGTGGTCGAAAAGGAGACCGAAAACTGCTCGGCCGCCATCGTATAGACATCCTCCAGGACGTCGAGCTTCTGAGAAATGCTTTTGCTCCAGGCATCCAGATGAAACTTCTTTGAAATCTGATTGAAAAGACGGGCCGAATACCAATCGCCGATCAGCTTGATATTGTGGTCGATGGCGTCGGACTCCAGAAGCGATTGGGTCCGAATCTGGATGATCTCTTTGAGATTGGCCCGGATCTCTTTGGAGCGGAAGAGCATTCGCTGCGTCTGCTTCAGCAAAATAATCGTCTGCTGGAGTCGATCGTCCAGTTGCTTATCCAAAATCCGCGACTTCAGAAGCTGAACATTGGCGATCTCAAAGAGCTCGATGTCGCTTTCGAAATCGCCGTGCGGATCGAACATAAAGGCGCCGTCCCAGTCGACCAGCGTCAGATCGTCTTTGGCATATTTCAATCCCGATTGAAGTGTGTTTTGAATCTCTTCTTCATCGAGCTGGATCCTTTCGTTTTTGAGGATCTGGGCGATCCGCTCTCCGTAAAGAGTAAGATAGATTTCCGGGTCTCCCTGATAGTTGGAAACGCAGTAGAGGCTGTAATCTTCTTCAAAATCGGGGAGACATTGGTATTTCACCAGGAACGCCCTGCACTCTTCCAAAAGTCCCTTCTTGATACTCTCCAATTGCTCGGAAAGAAGGTTCTCCAACTCTACGGTGGCCTCGACAATCACGATATCGGGCAGATAGGCCTTGACCAGAAAGGTCGCATCACGGCCGAGCATGTTTTTTTTCTCTACTCTGATGACTTTTTGCTTTGGAATGACGTTGGGATAGGCGGGAGAGCGCTTTAAAGTCTTGCTCTCAAAAACAGCGGTACTCTCCAAGTTGAGGTCGGTCTGGCCGACTAAAAAAGCGACCAGCCTTCCCGGCAACGCGGCCTCTTTTTCCATGTTCATTTGCATAAGAAAAGGATATACCCCGTGTATTCTCCCGTCAACCAAGCTTGCTAAATTGGCAAGCCTATGTTAATTTTATCCAACACTCACACCATAAATTGTATCCCTGAAGAGATGGAAAAAACCTATCAACCCAAAGAGATCGAAGCGCGATGGCAAGCCTACTGGCGCGATCATCAGACCTTTAAGGTGGTCGAAGACCCCATCGGCCCCAAGTTCTACTGCCTGGAGATGTTCCCCTATCCTTCGGGGAGAATCCACATGGGCCATGTTCGCGTCTATGCCATCGGGGATGTGATCGCCCGCTTCAAGAGAATGCGCGGTTATCAGGTCCTTCATCCGATGGGATGGGATGCCTTCGGTCTGCCGGCGGAAAACGCCGCCATCCAAAAGAAGGTCCATCCGGCCGTTTGGACCGCCCAAAACATCGGCTATATGCGGTCCCAGCTCCAAAAGATGGGGCTCTCTTACGATTGGGATCGGGAGGTGACGACCTGCCGGCCGGAATATTATCGCTGGAATCAATGGTTCTTCCTCAAGATGTACGAGCGCGGCCTTGCCTATCGGAAGATGGCTTCGGTGAACTGGTGCCCCTCCTGCGCCACGGTCCTGGCGAATGAGCAGGTGATCGAGGGACACTGCTGGCGCTGCGACAGCGTCGTGATCCAGAAAAATTTGGAGCAGTGGTTTTTTCGAATCACGGCCTATGCCGAAGAGCTTCTCTCGGAGTCCGACCGGTTGACCGGTTGGCCACAGCGCGTCCTGGTGATGCAGAAAAACTGGATCGGCAAAAGCCGGGGGGTGGAGATTGCCTTCCCTGTCGCGGATCGATCCGAAAAGCTCTCCATTTTTACAACCCGTCCCGACACCTTATTCGGCGTCACCTTCATGAGCATCGCGGCGGAGCATCCGCTCCTCCCGGCCCTCATCGCCGGCCGGCCGGAGGAGGCCGCCGTTCGCGCCTTTATCGAAAAGGTCAAAGGTCAGGATAAAACGGTCCGGACCGCCCTGAACCAGGAGAAAGAAGGGGTTTTCACCGGGGCGCATGCCGTCCATCCCCTCACGGGGGAGAGGATTCCGATCTGGGTCGCCAATTTTGTCTTGATGGATTATGGAACCGGGATCGTGATGGCCGTGCCGGCGCACGATCAACGCGATTTCGAATTTGCCCGGAAATATCACCTGCCGATTCGGATTGTCATTCAGAATCCGTCCGGGACCTTGGCGGAACCGCTGACGGCCGCTTACACCGAAGAGGCCGGCACGCTTGTGAATTCCGGACCGTTCAGCGGCCTCCCTCCCCTTGAGGCCCAAAGTGCGATCGCCCGATCCGTTGAAGAAAAAGGGCTGGGAAGGGAAAAGATCCATTATCGCCTGAGGGATTGGGGGGTCTCGCGGCAGCGCTATTGGGGAACGCCGATCCCGATGCTCTATTGCGAGCGCTGCGGCGTGGTGCCGGTTCCGGAGTCAGATCTCCCCGTCGCGCTTCCGGAGGATGTCCCTTTTACCGGAAAGGGAGGCTCCCCTTTGTCGGAGAGTCCTTCTTTTCTCAATACCATCTGTCCGAAATGCGGCGGGCCGGCGCGGCGGGAGACCGACACGATGGATACCTTCGTCGACTCCTCGTGGTATTTTCTGCGCTACACCTCTCCGCACGAGACCTCGGGACCGATCCATCCGAAAGGGGCCGCTCATTGGATGCCGGTCGATCAATACATCGGCGGGATCGAGCATGCCGTGTTGCATCTTCTTTATGCCCGCTTTTTCACCAAGGTCATTCGCGATCTCGGCCTGATCAAAGTCGGCGAGCCGTTCGCCCACCTCCTCACACAGGGGATGGTCATCAAAGACGGCGCCAAGATGTCCAAATCGAAGGGAAACATCGTCGATCCCGATCAGCTGATCGAGACCTTCGGCGCCGACACCTCCCGGCTTTTCTCTCTTTTTGCCGCCCCTCCCGAGAAAGATCTGGAGTGGAGCGATGAAGGGGTGCAGGGGGCCTTCCGTTTCCTGCAGCGGGTCTGGCGCATGGTCCAGGAGTTTGCCGCATCCGGCCGGGCCTTACGCGAGCAGATCGATCTCTCCGAAGCCTCCCCCCGCGTGAAACAGATCCGAAGAATGACCCACCGGACGATCAAACGGGTGACCGAAGATATCGAAAAGGGGTTCCAATTCAATACGGCGATCGCGGCGTTGATGGAGTTTTACAACGCCCTCTCGCGCGACCCGTCGGCGGCGCCCCCCTCTCAGGAAGAAGAACAAAAACATCGGGCAGCCTACACGGAAGCGCTCGATCATTTGGTCCTTCTCCTCTCGCCGTTCGCGCCGCATCTGTCCGAATCGCTCTGGGAGGTTCTGGGCCATTCCCCTTCGATTCTGGACGTCTCATGGCCTTCTTACGATCCGGCCTGGACCGAAGAAGAGGTCGTGGAGGTCGTCGTGCAGGTCAACGGCAAGGTCCGGAGCAAATTTCCGGCGCCCGCAAACGCCGATGAGGAAACACTCAAGGAGCGCGCCGTTTCCGATCCGAAGACACAGCCCTGGATCGAAGGACGCCCGATCAAGAAGGTCATCGTGGTGAAGGGAAAATTGGTCAACATCGTCGTATGAGAAGAGCGATTCTTCTCTTTCTATCGAGCCTGGTGAGCCTGGCCGGCTGTGGATACCACAGCGGACTCCGATC
This sequence comes from Candidatus Manganitrophus noduliformans, assembly GCF_012184425.1. Lineage (NCBI taxonomy): Bacteria > Pseudomonadati > Nitrospirota > Nitrospiria > Candidatus Troglogloeales > Candidatus Manganitrophaceae > Candidatus Manganitrophus > Candidatus Manganitrophus noduliformans. The sequence continues at coordinate 11,168 of NZ_VTOW01000004.1, read as the reverse complement.
GGAGATGATCCCTCCCGATCAGACGATCGCCATTCCCCTCTTTGAGAACGCGACGTTCGAGCCGCTTTTGGAGAAGCGGGTCGGCGAGAGCTTCAAAGAGACCTTTCTCAGACAAGGTTGGCAGGTCGTCGCCCATCCCCACCAAGCCCCCCGGACCCTTTCCGGCCGCGTGACCCGTTTCGACAAAACCCCCATCTCGTTGAATCGGATCGGCCAAGCCCAGGAATACCGGATTACCATCGGCCTCGACTATACGCTCCTTTCCGGCGAAGGCGATCCGCCGAAAGAGAGAAATCACGCGGAGGCGTCCGCGGAGTACATCGTCCATCCCGACCCGCTTGCAGATCGGGTCGCGCAAGACCGGGCCATTCGTGAAGCGGGGAAAAAGCTGGCCGAGCGGGTAGCCGGTTTGATCAGCATCGCCCCACTTTCAGCACCCCCCCTCGCAACGCCGGCGGACCGATGACCTACACAGAAGCCGTAAAGCACCTTGAGCAAGCGCGCTTTTCTCCCATTTATCTGCTCACCGGGGAAGAGCCCTTTTTCATCCAACAGATCCTGAGCCGCTTTCGAGAGAAGGTCCTCGAAGAGGCGTCCCGCGATTTTAATTATGATCACTTTCAAGGGGAGAGTCTCGATCCGCATCAGGTGTTGATGACGGCGAAGACCTTTCCTTTGTTCAGCGCGCGGCGGTTGGTCATCATCCAAAACGCGGATCTCATCAAAGATGAGCGCGAGACGCTCTTGAGTTACCTCGAATCGCCCTGCGATACGACCGTTTTAGTCTTTGTTGCGGCGAAACCCGATATGCGTAAAAAACTTTTTACCGCGCTGAAAAAGAAAGGAACCGCGATCCACTGCGCCCCTCTCTCGGAACAGGCCTTGCCGGGGTGGATCGCTCAGGAAGGAAAGCGGCGGGGAGTCTCCCTTTCGGAGGAAGCGACATGGTACCTGAAAGAACGCCTCGGGAATGATCTCTTTCTTATTCAGCAAGAGATCGATAAATTTTCACTTCATTCTTCGGATAAAAAGGAAGTTTCTCTCGAGATGGTTCAGCAGTTGATCGCAGGGGGGCGAAGCCATTCAATTTTTGAATTGGTCCGAGCTGTCGGTGAGAAGAATCTGAAGCGCTCTCTGACCCTTCTCTCCTCTCTGCTCGAAGAGGGGGAGCATCCCCTTTTCATTCTGACGATGCTGACGCGGCAGTGGCGGCTCATGGCGACGGCCCGAGAGGGAATCGACGCCGGGAAATCGGAAACGGCGGTCGGCAAGAAGGTTCCGATGCCCCCCAGCCTCCTTCCGGCTTTCTTCAAGCAGCTGCGGAATTGGAAGGAAAGCGAGATTCGGAGGGCGTTTGACCTCTCCTTGGCCGCAGATTCTCAATTGAAGGGGGGAAGACAATCGGCGCCGCAAGTTCTCGAGATGCTGTTGCTCGACCTCTGCAGACCGCATCCGACATCCCAACGGACCGGCTACACCCTCCCTTTTCTGGAATCAAGGTCATGAGGCTCGCCCGATTTTCCCTTTTGAAGAGAACCGATCGGACCGCTCTCCGCCTCGCCGGCGATCCGGCGGAAGGAGCGTGCCCAGCAAGGCGCCTTGAGATAACCCGCTCGATATGCCGTGGTTTGATGTTAGGCAGAGGGGGATGCCTTCGACGACAGGAACTTATTGACTCGCGCCGCGAGGCGAGAGATTTTGCGGGAGGCGCGCGCTTTGGGAATCACCCCTTTGGATGCGGCGCCGTCGAGCGACGAGGTTGCGTCCTTGAGAGCCGTTTTCGCCTGATCCTGATTTTTTTCGGAAAGGGCCGCCTGAACCCGCTTGACGGCGGTTCGAACGGCGGAGAGGATCCCTCGATTTCTCTGTCTCCTTTTCTTTGCCTGCCGTTCTCGTTTCAATGCAGATGGATGATTTGCCACGATTGAGATCTCCTTAATTTAAAAGTCATTTTTTAACATAGCACGCTATGGAAAGTCAAGGAAAAAGCCTCGCTGCTCAGGGCCAAGTCGAGAAAGGAATCGCCGGCGCGGCCGGCATTGTCGCATTCGGAACGCTGATCAGCCGCATTCTCGGATTCATTCGGGATATGATCCTGGCCAACCTCTTCGGGGCGACGATCGCGGCGGATGCCTTCTATGTCGCCTTCCGGATTCCGAACATCCTTCGGGAGTTGTTCGCCGAGGGCTCGATGTCGGCCGCCTTTATTCCGGTTTTTACGGAGTACCTCTCGAAAAAGTCACGGTCGGAGGCCAAAGAGCTTGCCTCCGCGGCCTTTACCACCCTCCTTCTGCTTCTTTGCATTGTCGTCGCCTTCGGGATTTTCTTTTCTCCCCTACTGATCCGTTTGATTGCGCCCGGCTTTGTCGATGATCCCCATAAATTCTCGCTGACCGTCTCCATGACCCGGATCATGTTTCCCTTCCTCCTCTTTATCTCCCTGGCGGCCCTCGCGATGGGAATCCTCAACAGCACCCGGCGTTTCGCCCCCCCCGCGCTCGCCTCCGGTGTTTTTAATGTGGTCAGCATTCTTTTCGTTTTCGGCTTTACCCCGCTCCTTCCCGAGCCGGTTTACGGGGCCGCGATCGGGGTTGCACTGGGAGGCCTCGCGCAGTTTCTCATCCAGGTTCCCGCGCTTTATCAGGAGGGATTCCCTCTTTCCTTTCGAAGGCCGATCCGGCCGCTGCATCCCGGGGTTGTTCAAATGGGACGGCTCCTCCTTCCGACGACGCTCGGCCTCTCCGTCACGCAAATCAATGTCCTAGTAAACACCCTTCTCGCCTCATACTTGGTTGCCGGAAGCGTCACTTATCTTTATTTCGGGATGCGGCTCATCCACTTCCCGCTCGGTATCTTTGCCGTCGCTCTCTCCACGGCGATTCTTCCGACCCTCTCGGCACAAGCGGCCAGAGGAGAAACAGAAGGGTTGCGGCAAACCTTTTCTTTCGGCCTTCGGTTGGTCTTTTTTATCACCTTTCCCGCCATGATGGGGCTGATTCTCTTTCGGATTCCGATCGTTCATCTGCTCTTCGAACATGGGGAATTCGGCCGCGTGGCGACACTTGGGACGGCAAACGCCGTTCTGTTCTATTCCATCGGACTTTGGGCCTTTGCCGGAATCCGGATCGTGGTGCCGGTCTTCTATTCTCTTCAAGATACAAAAACCCCTGTAAAGATCGGTCTGGTTGCCGTGGTCGCCAATATAATTCTGAATCTCATCCTGATGGGTCCGCTCCAGCATGGCGGTTTGGCGCTGGCGACCTCTCTTTCAGCGATCCTCAACTTTTCCCTCCTCCTCCTCATTTTGAGGAAACGGATCGGACGGATCGACGGAAAACGAATTCTCAACTCCCATCTAAAGGTACTCTTCGCCTCCAGCACCCTTTTACCGGCCTCCTTATGGCTAAATGCCCATGAGATGTGGCTCTCAGCCGGGGATTGGCTTCTTAAAGCAGCGCTACTCTCTATAGCTATTGTTGTAAGTGCAGCATCCTATTTTCTGATACAGGCTTCTTTAAAAAGTGAAGAATTCTACTTTATCCTCAATCTTATCAAGAGCCGCCTTACAAAGCGCTCCCAAACTCCTCGTTAAACTCATTGGTAGAGTGAGTAAACATCCCGTCCATATATAGTATACAAGCAATAGCCTTGGATATAGCATTCATAAAATTAATAACAGTAGCATGGCTATAAATTTGTCTTGACTGGAATTATTCTATGTGCTATACATGTTCTATAGAGGTGTTACAGTGGAAGACTTCAAAGATATTATTACAGGTCTTGAGCAGCGAATTCACGTTTACAAATCGAAACTTCAAGAGCTTCAAAAGAAACGTGAAAAGATCGAGGATGAGATTAAGACTGTCAAAAAATACCTAGAGCTCGCCGAAACGCTTTACCGAGTTGAGATTGAAAAGGTCAAGTGGGCTCAGCCTTCCAATCAACTTACTTCAGAAGTGGAAAAAGAGAAGGGGGGCAAACCCACCTCCGAAGGCCACGATCACTCCAAAGAAATTCTTCTGGAAAAAACCAAATATGCCGGGCTCTCCGTCCCACAGGCGACCTTCTTGCTCTTGAAAGAGGCCGGTAAGCCGCTACACGCCAAAGAAATATACCAAAAACTTACGGAGGGGGGTGTTCGCATCAGGGGGAAGACCCCTGTGACCTCGGTCGCCATCTCCCTTTCAAGGGATAAGCGCTTCAAGAAAATCGCGCCGAATACATTCACGCTTGTTGAGGAGACAGGGCCGGAAACCCTGTTGGGAAAAAACCCTGCTGGGTCATGAAAGGGGGTGAGAGAGAATTGGCGACAAAAAAGAAGACCGCCACAAAGAAAAAAGCGACAAAAAAGAAATAGTGTTAGATAGAAATGAATGGGGGGCCCTCCGGGGCCCCTCTGTTTTTTGATTTTATGGAATTATATTATATTGCTGAAGAAAGTGGAGAGTAGATCGGTGCTGGGCGGGAAGGAACTCTGTGTGGTTCAACCGCGGGACCGGCGCCCAAGATTTTACAGGCTTTATTGTTTTGTAAAAGCGCTTTAATCAGCCTTGAATGAAGCAGGTGTCCCGAGCATACCGCCTCGATCTTACCGATGATCGGCATTCCGAGCAGCGAGAGATCTCCAATTAAATCGAGAATTTTGTGGCGAACGAATTCGTCCGGGAAGCGAAGCCCCCCCTCATTTAACACCTGCTCCTCCCCAATGACAATCGCATTCTCGAGCGAGCCTCCCCGGGCCAGCCCCATCGATTGAAGCATTTGGACATCTTTCAGGAACCCGAATGTCCTGGCCGGAGCGATCTCGGTCATGAAGGTTTCCGGGCTATGCTGATAACGGTATGTCTGGCTCGAGATCAGCGGATGATCGAATTGAATCTGATAGGAGATCTCGAAGGTGGACGCCGGAGAAACAGTAACATGTTTCCCCTTTTCCGAGACGGTCACCGGTTCGATCACTTGGACGATTCTTTTTGCCTTTTTCTGATGAACAATCCCCGCCTCCGATAAGAGATCGGCAAAGGGGGCCGCGCTGCCGTCTAAAATAGGAACCTCCGGACCATCTAATTCGATGATGAGGTTATCGACGCCGAAAGCAGCGATTGCCGCCAGAAGGTGTTCGATGGTCTGGACGGTTGCTCCTTCCATTCCGATTGTGGTAGACAAGTGGGTAGAAACCACATGGGAAGCATTTGCAGGGATCAATACTCCGCCGAGATCTGTTCTGCAGAAAATGATCCCGCTCCCCTCAGCGGCGGGAATGAGTCTCAGATGGATCTTTTCCCCGGAATGAAGGCCGATTCCAGAGCAGGATACCTCGTTTTGGATTGTTTTTTCATTCATCATTCGTAAGAAACCTCGCTCGAACCTTCCTGATCTCTAATATGGGATATGATGACCATTGCCTGGAGATGAAAAGCAACATCTATGCCAATGTATTCCCACGGAGAGTTTTATTTTATTCATACAATCAATCGTTTAGAAAAGGCTTGCCGCTGCGATGAAGATCACGCGTGCGAGTTGTTGTAAAAAAAAGACGAGCCGGGCGAATTCTGTTGTCTTTAAGCAACGCTTTTATTTTTATTCCTTCCCCAGCATTACTGAATAAACCGGATCGAACGGGTGACCCCTCGGTATCGACTTTGACAGCCAAAACGGTTAAGATAGCATCAACAAATCGGATGGAATCCTCATGACCCCGGTGGAAGGAAAATTAAATATCTTGATGGCGGCCTCCGAGGCGGCTCCTTACGCGAAAACGGGGGGGTTGGCCGATGTCGTCGGCGCCCTCTCGAAGGCGTTGGCAGCCCGCGGCGCATCGGTTTCCGTCTTCCTTCCCTTTTATTCGCAGATTGATCAAAGCCGTTTCCCCCTGAAATCGACGGGACAGACGATCGCCGTCCCGGTCTCCGGCCGGCTTGAGACGGGCGAGATTTTTTCTCACGAACTCGCCGGCGTTCGATACTATTTCATCAAAAACGATTCATACTTTAATCGACCCGGATTGTATGGAACCAACGAAGGGGACTACCCCGACAACGCCGCGCGCTTTGTTTTCTTCTCACGCGCCGTTCTGGAATCGGCAAAAGTCCTGAATCTGCGCCCTCAGATCGTTCATAGCCACGATTGGCATACCGGACTCATCCCCGTTTACTTAAATACGGCCTATGCCGGGGAGCCCTCTTTTCAGGAAACCGCGACCTTATTCACGATTCATAATCTCGGCTATCAGGGGATCTTCTGGCATTATGACTGGCATCTTCTCAACCTTCCCTGGGAGTACTTCAACCCTGAGGCTTTGGAATTCTATGGAAAGATCAATTTTCTCAAAGGAGGATTGATCTTTGCCGATGCCCTCTCGACGGTCAGCCCCGGTTATGCGAAAGAGATCCAGACAGCCGCATACGGACACCGTTTAGAAGGGGTCCTTCGAAAACGAAGGAAAAACCTCTATGGAATTTTAAACGGCATCGATACAGAGGAATGGGACCCTTCGCGTGATCCTCATATCGCCTCAAACTACGACACAAAAACGCTCCAGGGAAAAGAAAAATGCAAAGCCGCGCTCCAGAAAGAAGTCGGCCTTCCCGTCCAGAAAGACGCTCCGCTGCTGGCGATGATCAGCCGGCTGAGCGAGCAGAAGGGGATCGATCTGATCGTCTCGGCCTTTGATCGAATGATGGCGACCGGGGCGCAATTGATCATTTTAGGAAACGGCGACAAGGAATATGAAATGCGGCTGGAAGCGTTGGCAAAGGAATATCCGCAGCAGGCGGTAGTGAAGATCGCCTATGATCATCCTCTCGCGCACCGTATCGAAGCCGGCGCCGATATTTTTCTGATGCCGTCCAAGTATGAGCCGTGCGGGTTGAGCCAGATGATGAGTCTCCGTTACGGAACGGTGCCGGTCGTCCGCGCGACGGGAGGGCTCGACGACACCATTACCCAATTCAATCCGGATACGTTGAAGGGAAACGGATTCAAATTCAAGGCGTACACCGCAACCGCCTTCTTTCGGCAAGTCCAAAACGCCCTCTCGCTTTTCAGAGAGAAAAAGAAGTGGCGGGCCCTGATCCGAAACGGGATGGAGGGGAATTACGCGTGGGACGCCTCCGCCGAAAAATACCTGAATCTCTACAAGCGGATCCACAATAAGAAACGGGGGGAGAAATGAAAATCGGTGTGTTAACGGGAGGGGGGGACGCCCCGGGACTCAATGCCGTCATTCGCGCCATCGTCAAATCATCCAAGGTCAAATACAACTGCGAAGTGCTCGGGATCGAAGAAGGCTTCGACGGGCTTCTCTCCCCGGTGAAAGTCAGAGCGATGACCCCCTGGACCATCCGAGGGATCCTTCCGACGGGGGGCACCGTCTTGGGGACCACCAGCACAATCAACCCGATGGAGATGACAAAAAAGATCGACGGGAAAGAGCAGCAGGTCGATCTTTCAGGAGAACTCAAAAAAAATGTCGAGGAACTCGGGCTCTCCGGCTTGATCGTGATCGGCGGGGATGGGACCTTAAAAATCGCCGATAACCTTTACAAATTGGGGGTCCCGACGATCGGCATTCCGAAGACGATCGATAACGATATCCCGGCGACCGACGTCACCTTTGGATTTCAAACCGCGGTGAACACGGCGACCGAGGCGCTCGACAAGCTCCATACGACGGCCGAAAGCCATCATCGGGTCATCGTGGTCGAGGTGATGGGCCGCTATGTCGGATGGATCGCCCTGGAAGCCGGGATTGCGGGGGGGGCGGATGTGATCTTGATCCCGGAGATCCCGTTCCAGATCGATCAGGTTTGCAAGAAGATCGTGGCGCGCTACGAGCAGGGGAGCCGCTTTTCGATCGTCGTCGTCGCCGAAGGGGCCAAACCGCTCGGCGGCGAAATGTCGGTCATCAAACGCTCCGAGACCGGCTACGCGCTGCGCCTCGGCGGTATCGGCAACAAGGTCGGGGAGGAGATCGGCGGCTGCACCAAAATGGATGTCCGGGTCACGGTGCTCGGCCACATTCAGCGGGGCGGATCGCCGACCCCCTACGATCGCATCCTGGCGACCCGCTTCGGCGTCGCCGCGATGGACCTTTTTGCGCAGGGTCGTTTCGGCGAGATGGTCTGCTTGAAAGGAGACGAGATCTGCTCGGTTCCCCTCTCGGAAGCGACGCGGGGGCTGAAATTCGTCCCGGCCGACGGGGAGAGGGTCCGCGCCGCCGAAGCGCTCGGGATCTCCTTCGGCCGATGAGCGGATTGCGGCATCAACAAGAAATCCTGATGGTCTCCACCCTCTCGCAACAGCGGTATTGCGAGAAGAAGGTCGATCTCGCGATGCAGTTCCCAGAGGTGGAGCCGACCTCTCCGGCGATGGAGCAAGGGGCCGAAGGCCATGCGCGGCTGGAAGAAGGGGCGACCCCCGTCACCCGGGAGGAGATTGAGGCTTCGCTCCATCGCGGGGAGAGCCTGACTCTTTTCGAATTTCCGATGGAAGGGGTCTGGGAAGAGATCCCGATTTGGGGGCGGCCCGACTTGGTTCAATTGGAGGGGAAATCGGCCAAACTGCTGGTCGAATTTAAATTCTCACGTCGCTCGAATCTCTTCCCTTCGCAACAAACGCAGGCCAACCTCTACGGCTGGCTACTCCAGCAGAATCGATTTGATGTCGATTCTCTTCTTTGCGCCGTCGCGATCTTCCCCGCGACGATTCCTCACGTCAAGCTTCTCCCCGCCGATCTGATCGGAACGCTCCTGAAGGTCACGGAGCAACTTCGGGCAAAAACGTTCCGCTCTGCGGTCCCCATTCTCCGGCAAGAAAAATCGTTCACGCTTCATCTCTTCCCGTTCCGTCCGCAGATCGCCGAGCGCGATCTGCGCTGGGCGGTCGATTACTGGCGGGGGAAAAGGGAGCCCGAACCGAGCGGTTCGATCAACAAATGCCGGATCTGCCGGTTTAACGCCGAAGCGCTCTGCGACCAGGCGCTCGCCCCTTTTTCCCGCTGACGCTTTCCCCTCCCCATTCACAAGCAGCACAACGGAAGGAATCAACTCCCCGGTTTTAAGAGAACTTTGATGCAGCCCTCCTCTTTTTCGTTAAAGATCCGATAACCCTCCGGCGCTTCATCGAGCGGCATCCGATGGGTGATAATGTAGGTCAGATCGATCTTCTCTTTGATGATCCGATCGAGCAGGAGCCCCGTATATTTTTGAACCGGCGTCTGCCCCATCCGAAACGTGATCCCCTTCCCGAAGGCGATCCCCATCGGCATCTTGTCGACATAGCCGGCATAGACCCCCGGCAGAGAAACCGTTCCCCCGCTTCGGCAGGCGCGGATGACTTCTCTCAGCGCAAAGGGGCGATCGGTCTCCAGGTAAAACTTCTGTTTTAATTTTTCATACGCGGCCACCGGCCCTTTTTCATCGGCATCCATCCCGACCGCATCGATGCAGACATCGGGACCCCGGCCGGCGGTAATGTCCTTGAGTGCGTCCACGACATCGACCTCTTCGAAGTTGAGGACCTCGGTGTGGTTCTGGCCCCCCGCCTTTTCGAGCCGCTCCGAAACGTGATCGATTGCGATGACCCGCTCCGCCCCGAGAAGATAAGCGCACTTGATCGTGAGTAGTCCGACGGGACCGCATCCCCAAACCGCCACCACATCCCCCGGCTGAATACGGCCGTTGATCGCCGCATGATACGCGGTAGGGAAGATATCCCCCAGGAAGAGAACCTGCTCATCGGTCAGATCGTCCGGGATACGGACCGGCCCCACGTCGGCAAACGGGACACGGACATACTCCGCCTGTCCTCCCGGGTAGCCGCCATAAAGGTGGGTGTAGCCGAAGAGACCGGCGGTCGGATAGTCGGTCACTTTCTCCTGCATCAGGAAATTCGGATTGGAGTTGTCACAGAGGGTGAACGCTTCCATTCGGCAGTAGAAGCAGTTGCCGCAGGAGATCGAAAAGGGAACGACCACCCGGTCCCCCACGCGGAGCTTCCGATTTCCCTTTCCCACCTCGACCACCTCCCCCATAAATTCGTGACCGAGAATATCACCGCGCTTCATCGTCGGAACATTGCCGTGATAGAGGTGGAGATCGGAACCGCAGATCGCCGCCGTCGTCACTTTGACGATGGCATCGCGCGGATTGAGAATTTTCGGATCGGGAACAGTCTCGACCCGAACCTCTTGTGATCCATACCAAGAAACAGCCTTCATTCTCTTCCTCCTTAAATCACTTCAGAATTTCTACGAAATAAACCGATCGTTCTCGTTCGGCTATTTGGGACGGGCCGGCTCGCCGTTGTTGACCGGGATCTCTCCCGTTTCCATCAGCGCTTTGAAGCGACGCAGATCTTCATAGACCCGCGTCCCCGGATCATCTCCGATCAGCTTTGCCGCCGCCGCGCCGAGTTTCCCGCCCGGCGCGTTGTATTCCATCCTCACCCGAACTTCCGTCCCCCGGTCGCCCGGCGCCTTTTTAAAGGTCACGGCGCCGGCCTGCTCAACGTCGGCGCCCTCCAGCGACCGCCACGCGATCCGCTCGTTGATCTGATCCTCGGTGATCTCCGCGTCCCATTCGAACACCTGAGCCGCCGGCCCCTTCGCCCGCCAATGAGAGCGCCGGTCCCCCAGCGGCGTGACCGCCTCGAGGTTTTTCATGAAATTCGGAAGCATGTCGAACTTTCGCCAGTAACGGTAGAGCTCCTCCGGCGACTTTAAAACGGTGACTGCCTTTTTTATTTCCATCTCAAGAACCTCCTTGTTCTAATTTTTTGTTCAATGAGGTCGTGACTGCTTGAACACGAAGTATCCTTTATGGAAGGGTAGAACGCTATGGAAGGGGGCGTCAATTAGCTTGAAGGGAGTAGTGATCCCGCTTAGGCAACCTCAGCATTGAGAGGAGATCGCCGAGCGGGGGGAAGAACGGGTTGCTTTTCGGAATTGCATGGATGATGAAGAAGGACGGAATATCGATTGTGAAATTTTTTTGTGAAAATCAGAACGTGACCTGTCAGGCAATACCAACGAAGTCACGCTTTCACCTACCTATACGTAACAAAATAGATTGACCAATTAAACGGCTAACGGTCATGATTTCCCTGCTTTTTCTTGAAAAAGGAAAGGGGGAGCAATGACCCAGGTAGAGCCGATCATCAATGAGTCC